>NC_015724.1:0-300000 GCF_000219215.1 Cupriavidus necator N-1
GGACGTCACTTTTTCGCCAAAAGTGCTTACAAGTGCGTGAAGTTTTCCCGGTGGTCGCGTATTCTACGTTTCATCCCGAATTTCACATGGAACGTTGAATATGGTGGTGAAGAGCGAATTAACCGAGATTGACCGGACTGTCACGATTGGTTCAATGAGTGACTTTTCGAAGAAGCTTCAAAAGCTAACTGAGGAACTTCGCGAACATATCCTGGCACCTCGCCCTCGGAAGAGTCCGCCCACGTTCACCTCCAGCCAGGTCGCCGAGATGTGTGGCATTGACCGCGCGCGGCTTCATTATCTTGCAACGAAAGACGGAAGCACACTTCCAGCGGGTGAGCTTCATGGGCGCGTACGCCAATTTACGCTTGCTGAGACTCGGAAGTGGGTTCAACAAGCTTCGCAGGTGAAGCCGTCCCCGCTGCTAAGAAAAGGCGAAGCGGACGGTCGCGTTCTTATTTCTGCCAACTTCAAGGGTGGTAGCTGCAAGACAACTTCGAGTATGTGCCTGGCGCAGGGGCTGAGTTTGCGCGGCCGCAAGGTGCTGCTGGTTGACCTGGACCCGCAAGCATCACTGACCGAATTGTGCGGCCTGTATGCCGAGAAGATGATTGTCGAGGAAAGCACCGTTCTGCCGTACATCTACAGCCCTGACGACTTTACGCTCGAGAGTGTCATTCAGGAGACGTATTGGGACGGGGTTGATGTCATCCCTGCGCATCCATCTTTGTTCTCTGCCGAGTTTCATATCCCGGCAATGGCAAGCAAGTCGGCGAATTATCGCTTCTGGACCTTGTTACGTAAGGGCTTGGAGCCTCTCCGAAAGAAATACGACTATATCGTGCTGGATTCGGCGCCTTCGCTATCCTACCTAACCATCAACGGCCTGATGGCTGCGGACGCCATGGTGATGCCTTTGGTGCCGGAAAGTCTCGACTTCATTAGCTCGGTATCTTTCTGGAGTCTGTTCTCCGATATGGCGGACAGCTTCAAGAACATCGAAGGAAACAAAACCTACGACTTCGTGAGCATTCTGCTTTCAAAGGTTGACTATGGCGTGGCGTCTTCGGCTCCGATCGTTCGCTCCTGGGTACAACGAGCCTATGGCGATTGGATGAGCCCGATTGAAGTGCCGGCGAGCTCCGTGATGAGTAACGGGGCTCTCGCGCTTGCGACGGTGTTCGACATTAGTAAGTTCGAGGGCAGCAACAAGACATTCCAGCGTGTGCGGATTCCGTTCGACGAATATTGCCGTTGGGTCGATGAGTTTTACGCCGGAAAGTGGGAGGACGCGTAAATGAATATGCGCAAGCGCATGCTGGAGCAAACCGCAAATTTGACTCCTGCTAATGAAATCAAAGTGGAAGTCGCCCCCCAAGTTGCAGACCGTCCGAAGACTGCGCCAGGGATGATGGCGGCCTTGAGCGCGGCACAGCTTCGGATTCAGGAATTGGAGTCCCAAGGGGCTGCAAGCACGGTTCCGGTTGAGAAGATTCGGCCGAATCCCTGGCAGCCGCGGATAAGGTTTGACGAAAGCAGCCTCACTGAGCTTGCCGATAGCATTAAGGAACTGGGCCTAATGCAGCCCATTCTGGTTCGACGATTCACAGCGGACAACGGAGAGTCGTACTACGAGCTTATTGCCGGGGAACGTCGTTGGCGCGCTCACCAGGTGTTGGGTCTGCCTGAAATCAAGGCGCTCGTCTCGGATGCGTCTGATGCAGATATGGCCGTGCTTGCTTTGGCCGAGAACGTCAGCCGTGAAAACCTCACCGACTACGAGATTGGCAAGGCGATGCGCCGTGTGGAGAAGGAATTTCCCGACAGGAAGCGGATGGCCGAATCCATGGGGATGAGCCGGAGCACACTCTATCGGTATTTTGCCTTCGACAATCTACCCGAATTCATCCGTGTAGATCTGGAGAAGAACCCCTCGCTTTTTAGTGGTACTGCGGCAAGTGACACCTACGCCGTGCTCAAGAAGCATGGCGAGCCAGCTGTGACAGTGGCTCGCGAGGTCTGGAAGCAACTTGTAGATGGTAGCCTTGAGCAGTCTAAGTTCGCCAAGCTGCTGGAGGCGTCACTACTCCGCCGTGAAGCGACGCCTGTAACTTCGCAGCGTGACATTCATAAGGTCTATGCCGGTAAGACTCAAGCCGGCAGCATCACAAAGGACTCCGTGAGCTTTACCATAAAGCTCAAGAGTGCAGTCCTGACTGCGGCTCAAGAGGAACGGATACGGACGGTTATCAATGAACTTTTCGACGGTGGACCGCAACGCTAGCCGTCGTCGTCCCCAGATCAGTCGAACCCCTCACCGAGGGGTTTTTTTGTGTTCCGAGTCGGAACACGGTCTCGTTCTTGCACAGACGCGGTCTGAATTTCCCCGTGGCCCCGGTTAGGAGCGGATGTGTCGCAATCGGTGCAATATGGTCCAGACGGTCGGCCAGGCAATGGTGTTCCGACTCGGAACACAACATCATCATGAACGGCACATCAATAGATGTCGATGGGGCGCATACGATCCGGAAGTACGAAGCGGAGTGGGGCCCGTGCTTTGCGATTGGATCTGCATAATAGGCCACTTGGTGCAACGATGTCGGCCAACGCGGTACCTGAGTCCGCTCGTTAGTTGGAGCCGGAGCCCTGCCCCCCGAACTGCGAGCCCGAATGGTGACACCCGGGAATGCCCAAATAGACAGCGCTGCTGCCGATGCTGTTGCCGCGGCCAGAGCCTCCTGCAAGTGCTCTACCCCCGGCCGGGCCGGACTCAATGTTCATGAGGATCCGTCGTGGGCCTGGCGCTCGCGGACCACGAAATGACTAGCGTTTGCAGCGCGAGCCAGTCGCCTAGCAGGCCGACTGGCTCGCGCTGCAAACGGCCGTGCCTATGCGGTCATAGAAGCCTCCTGGGTGTACTGGAAGCGGTTGCTGCGCATCATGAGGCCAACTTGCAGTTGATGTTTGACCAGCAGAGCCGTAACGTGCTCGGGCACATAACCGACGTGGACAATGCGATGTGGATTGTCGATCTGAGCGCCCATGGCTTGAATCGGTAGAGCTTCTCGCCGGCGGCAAGCATTCAGGAACTGCCCGCGTACCCCAAGCAACTCGTGCCTGAGATCTCCCACTGTACCGCGACGGCCTGCCGCTCTGGTCAAAGGCAATGCCAGAAGGAAGAGCGCCGAATTGCGTGAGGCTCTGCGCGAACGTATTAATGACCCCCAGTGCACGACCCGCACGCTGCATCTGGAAGTCATTGAGCCTTGGAGCACACGTTCGCCGAACTCTTATGCCATTGTGGGAAAAGGGCTGTCACCGATCCTGAGCGCGCTGGCCTCCTGACACCCCCCGGGGTAAGCAATTTGCCCGCTCAGTTCTAGTTGGCGCAGATCGGCATCGGACCGCCGCAATATCAACTGGCCATCTGATTCTTCAAATGATCCCCGGCTGCCAAATGTTGCCTACAGGAGATGCCCTAGATGATTAACGCTTCCTCGTAGGTCCGCTGAAAGGTTTCGTGTTCCGAGTCGGAACACGAAACTTAAGGTTCTAAAGCAGCATCACCCGACAAAGGCGGGTCGTGCCGGTGTCCTGGATCTGACTTGAATCGCAGCTGAGTTAGTGAAGAATATCTGGCGTCCCGCCGGAATCGTGGGCGAGCGCGTCCTGGGCGTAGAAGGAGCTCGCCCACAGGAGCATGTGTGCCGGCAGGGCTGCACAACGACAACAGCTTTACGGCGCAAGATTGCACTATTACGGCGCGCTAACGACTGGGACACCAACCAGCCGCCGGAAGAGTGTGACCCTATTAAGGGCGCCGAGGCTTGAGTTCATCGCGCGACATGCTTGGCGCCTCAGCGTCCAAAAGCCGGAGCGGGGACGTAGCGCCTTGTCTATTGCCCATCTCGAATGCCCTCACTTCGACCAGCGGGTCCGCGACAGATGCCCATGGACTATTCCCAGGTATCACACGCCGATGGCCACTCCAACACTGAGCTCTTGACCCGGATAGTGCGCTTCGAAAACCGGAGAGACAGCGGCCCTTCGACCGCAGCGAAATACGCACAAACCTCGACTTGGCCCAGTCCGTGCGACTGCGACCAGAATGCCCTTGTAGTCCTCGTGGCAGTGAGCGCGTCCGCTACTCGCGCGGGCTGCCACCTAGAGACTGAACGACCGTAGCGATCGGTACAAATGACACCGTGACAATGACGCGCGAGGCTGGGAGTGGCGAGAACATTCTCCGGGTACCCATGCAGGCGCACCCTGCGCGGTCTGAGTGGCCGCGAGCAACCACCGCGCAAACGCACGTGCCAGAGCTGGCGCAAGCTGGTGCTATCGAACGATGCCATCGGTGGTCACACCTCTCAATGAGTTCCATCAGGTCACCAAGGGCGTGCATGCCCGCGGCCCTCGTAGCGTCTCCGTTAGAGACATGCCCGGCGGGAACCGGCGACACCATGGCGCCTTAGCCTAAGGCAAGGTCACAACGTTTGTACGAATCCCGGTTGCAAGGCCTCTGTAGGACCCACGCGCTGACCTGTCTAGCGCCGGCCTCTGCCGCAAACGGACAATTGACGGTGACTTTGCTTGGCTCGGAGCACCTGAACCGGACAATATTGGTTACCTTACGAGAGGCCGCCTGCAGCGCTGCGTACAATTTCGTGACCTAACCATAGCGAGAAAGGGCAATGGCGGCAGGCTGCAAGGCCCTTTACGCTCATCGCAGTCAAAATGGACGTTCGTACAATTTTGGTGACCATATCTTTGGCTCAGGATTGCCGTTCGGCCAATATTGGTGACTTTAGCCATCCCGACTTCCCCCGCGAAGCCGCATTCGGATGACGGAGGGCTGCAGGGCTGAGTGCGCGAGAGCGAAGAAGAGCGTTTCGGGAGGAGGGCTTGGAATGGCAGCAGTCCGTTCACTAGGTAGTGGACGGGCAGTCGCCGCTGCAGCGGGCAATCTCGCGCACGAGTTGCATCCGGGTACGCGTCAGATTGCCCAGTTTCTAATTCGCCACGCCACCGAAGCCGCGAGGTTAAGAGGCCGGGGCCGTAGCTAGGTGGGGTCGGGATAGAGCTTCGCCACGGCGGCGAGGCCCCGTGCGCGCTCCGCGCGGACATACAGCGACGTTGTTTGCAGCGAGGCGTGTCCCAATAGCCGTTGCAGGACATCCGCGGGCATCTCATTGGCCACCGCATGCGTGGCAAACGTATGGCGTAGCGCATGGGGTGTGAGGTGACGCAGCAGGTCCCGCTCGGCCTCGGACAGCGGCAGCGAGGCATCGCCGGCGATGCGCCGTAGCATCGTCGTCAGCAACTGGTACAGTCCATCTGGCGAGAAGCCCATGCCGGTCAGGACCGGATCACCGGTCTCCAGGCTGAGGTGCTTGGCTTGGGCCGTGCGCGTGGACGGCACCACCACCGGGGAGAGCAGCGCCAGCGCCTGAGCGGCGTTCTCGAAATCGTGGCTCCGGTCGGCCCAGTGCGCACGCAATGCCGCAATGACCCGTGGCGGCAAGAACACGGTGCGCCACTTGTCGCGCTTACCCAGGAGCGCCAGTTCCCACAGGCCGGCCGGCACGCCAGCCTGCTCCGGGACCGGCTGGAGGTGGCAGCGCAGTGTGCGAGCGGCCTCCTCGCGGCGGGCCCCGCTGCACCCCAGCAGCAGCACCACCGCGCGCGCCAGGCGATACTGCGCCCCGGGCGCCTCGGTGTCCTTCGCGGTCAGCGGTGCGGACACCGGCACCGACGGCCACTTGCCACAGAGTTGGTCCAGGAGGCCCTCCGGCTGCGTGAGCGCCGCCCACAGCCGCCCGGGCAACGCCTTCTCGACCGCGATCGGCACTTCGCGCCGGACCGTCAGGGGATCGGAAACCAGCAACCAGGGGTTGCCGCCCAGGTAGCGTACGCCCACCAGCCAGGCAAAAAACCCCCGCAGCACCAGTACCGCGTAGCGTTGGGATTCCGGCTTCAGGGCGCTCGCGAAGGGGCGCCAGCGCGCCGAAGTGCGTGCTGTCTTTGGGCCGATCCAGGCCGGGTCTGGCTGCGCCAGGAACTCCTTGTAGTGCTCGCAATCGTCGGCGCCCACGCTGGACAGCGCCATGCGACGCACGCCGACGCACCAGAGGAGGAAGCGCTCCAGTTCCTTTTGGTAGGCGCGGGCCGTCTTGTCCCGGTCCCGGAACCGGGACAGGTAGGCGTGGATCGCGTCTAGGTCATGGCGCGCCGCAATGAGGCAAAAGCCGGGCGCCCGGTTGCGGCCACGATGACCGTCGAGCGCTGGGACGATCCGTTGGACCTGCTCCAGGGGTACCAGCTGGCAGGCGAGATCCTGGCCCAATTCGACCCAGCCCGTCCGGGGCGTGTCGTCGACCTGGAGCGGTCCCAGCGTGGCCGCATGGCCCTGTAGCCAACGCTCGATCGCGCGGGCCTTGCCGGCCCCGAGCCGCGGCACAGGCACATACCAGCGCCGGCCGCGCAGCGCGATATAGCCGTGCAGTTGCACCAGCGTCTGGATGCCCTCTTGCCGTAGCGGCCGGAACACGATCGGACGCAGCCAGGCCGACACAGGATCGTCGGGTTGCGGCGCCGAGAAATCCTGGTCGGCGGCGCGCACCAGGTAGTCGATGGCAGTCTTGGGCCAGCGATTGAAACGGCGGGCGTCCGCCAGGCTCGCCGAGAGATACGGATTGCTGAGGCAGACGCGCTCGACCAGATGGTCGCGCATGGCATCGAGTCGGGCCTCCAGCTGCTCCGACGTCTCGATCCCGGCGGCGTGCAGCGCGTCTTCGTCATAGACGCGCGAAAGGATATGCTCGGTCGGGATCCGGTTGAGGCGGAAGCGTAGTGCGGTGAAGTCGGCCCGGGTGTAACGCGGGGTGTCGGCAGCGACGCGGTTGTGTTGGGCCATGGTAGGTTGAGATCGAACTGCTCCCCATCTTACCTGATAATATTCAATCCCCAAAAGTGGAAGGTGGGCCGAACCACCGTTGCCGGACAGGGCAGGGCGCATGCGCGCGCGGCATGGAAAGCGTCGCAGGCGTGGCAGCGCCGCCATTTTCGGCTACACTGCTTGGGTCGAGGCGCGCCCCCGGCACGCCACTGAAAGCAGCGGCCACGCCGCTCCCGCCGGCCTCCTGGCGCCGGTTCCGGCACCTCCGCCGGTCCCCGATATCCCCAAGTGTAGCCCGAGAAACCCGGTAAATCCGGTAAAAATTTAAACCTGATAATGTCGCTTATCAGGTAAGAAAAGTAATGTGCCCTCGTGTACTCTTTACGCCACTTTCCGCTCGCATACCTGAAGTTGTAACCGCTTGCACCTCATGTTGTAGCGGTTCACGGCTATGACGGCTTGGTCAGGCAACCTCGAACTGGGCAATAGCGAAAAAAAAGGCGAACCAATATCACAGGATAGCTGCTCGGGGCGTTTCGCCCACGCCCTGACTTCGCCCAAGGAGGGCACGCCCCGCCAGCCAGCCCCGCGCCGCCCGTTCAGCCGTCGGGAGCCCGGCGCCGGCCTTGCCGGCTCGGACTCAATCTAAGTAAAATTTAAGGCGAATATTTTATTAGCGTGCGGCGCTAGTTAAGTCGCCCTTACCTAGGCGAAGCCTGCCCCGTCCTGCGAAGAGGCATCGGCCCGAGATCGGGCCGCCACGGGTCGACCGGCCTTCGACACCATTTTCCGCGCCACCGGGGAAGGCGTCTTGCGGTCTTGGCGCCAGCCTCTAAGTAAAATTAGCGGCCAGCATGTTATTAACACACGTCGCTCGTTAAGCGACCTTGACTAGCGAAGCCCCATGCCCGCCGACGACACCGCCCTGGCCCCCGAACCGCCGAACCCAAGAATCGGCCGCTACGTCTCGACCGTGGCCTTCGACGAGACGGTGCACGCCTACGTCCCGCCGCCGCTGCCGCCGGAGCCCCCACTGACGCTCGCGCCGCCACTGCTGCAGCGACTGAGTGAGGCGGACCGGGCCATCGGCCGTCTCGATGGCGTGGCGATGCTGCTGCCGGACAAGGCGTTGTTCCTCTACATGTATGTCCGCAAGGAAGCGGTGTTGTCATCGCAGATCGAGGGAACGCAATCGACGCTCGATGATCTGCTGCAGTATGAGAACGCGGCGCCGGCCGGCAAACCGCTCGACGACATCACCGAGGTCTCGAACTACGTCGATGCGATGATGTACGGGCTTGGCGTCCTGCGCGATCCGAACGGGCTGCCGCTGTGCCTGCGTTTGCTTCGGGACATGCATGCGCGCCTGCTGCAGAAAGGCCGAGGAGAAGCCAAGAATCCCGGCGAGTTCCGACGCTCGCAAAACTGGCTCGGCGGGACCCGGCCGGGGAATGCCCATTACGTGCCGCCCCCGGTCAACGAGATGCAGACCTGCCTCAGCGATCTCGAACGCTTCCTGCAGGACGACTCCGCCCAGATCCCGCCGCTCATCAAGGCCGGATTTCTGCACGTGCAGTTCGAATCGATCCATCCGTTTCTGGATGGCAATGGCCGCCTCGGCCGGCTGCTGATCGCCCTGTTCCTGGTGGAAAAGAAGGTCCTCCAAGAACCACTGTTGTACCTCAGCCTCTACCTGAAGACGCACCGTGCGCAGTACTATCGCCTGCTGCAAGACGTCCGGCTGCGTGGAGACTGGGAAGTCTGGACAGAATTCTTTCTCACCGGCGTCGCCGAAACCGCCAACAACGCCCATGAAAGTGCGATGCGGATCGTAGCCCTGTTCCAGGCCGACAGAGAACGTATTTCGGCGAGCGGCGAACAGATCAATTCCATGCTGCGGCTCCACGAACTGCTCCGGACCCACCCATTCCTCAACGCCGCACAAGCGCAGCAGCAGACAGGACTCAGCGCCCCGACCGTCAACAAAGCCTTCGAGTCACTGGAGAAGCTGGCGATCGTGAAGGAAATCACCGGGAAGCAACGCGGGCGGGTGTTCGCTTATACGGACTTCCTTAGCATTCTGGACAGCGGCACGGAGGTACAGGCACCGCCACGGCAATGATCGCCCAAGCAAACCGCCGGGACCACAACCGAAGGGCGCCAAATCTTCAAGGCCTTTTGCCCTTGTGCCATGTCGCCATCAGTCGGCGGCCAAGCAGCGAAGCGCACTGCACAGCGGTGTCGAAGTTGCTGCCATTCGCGGGCGCGGGGCGCCATCGCTTCTTGACGGGGTGGTCGAACCAGCCCCACCTAGTGATCCTACGCCAATGAACCCCTCATATTCCTACCCTGTCAGCCGGCTTCTTACCCTGGGCCAATCCTTCGAGGAGGTAAACGGGGCACCCGAAACGTGGAAGGGATATGCAAAGCTCGGCGTTGACAACCGCCACATCCCTGAGTTGATTGCCGTCGTCGCTGATGAAGCGCTACACACTGGATACGGGCCCGTGCCATTCGCCCCCGTGCACGCCTGGAGAATTCTCGGGGCACTCAAGGCGACCGAAGCACTGCCAGCCTTGGTTTCGCTGTTGCGCCGCATTGACGATGACTTTGACGATTGGATCGCCAGTGAGTTGCCGCGCGTCTTCAGCCAGATGGGCGGGCAGTCAGTTGATCTGCTTGCGCCATTCGCAGCGGACGGACGTAACGGGAGCTATGCCAGGGGTGGTGCATGCAGGGCAATGGGTGAGGTCGCGTCCGGCCACCCAGAGCAGCGTGGGCGATGCCTGCAGGTACTGATGACCATTCTCCGGTCCTTGGAGGACAACGAGCAGACGCTCAACACGGAGATTGTGTCGGTGCTGCTCGATTTGAACGCGGTGGAGTCCATCGACCTGATCCGGGAGGCATATGCCAAGGATTGTGTCGATCTCGACTGTGTTGGCGATCTGGAGGACGTTGAGATCGCGCTTGGCTTGCGCACCGAACGCTCAACCGCACCCAAGCGAGGAGAATTCTTTCAGCGGCTGCGGGAACTGTCCAATCATCAGGAAGCGACGCGCCCCCGGACCGCTGGGCCAAAGACCGGAAGAAATGACCCCTGCCCATGCGGAAGCGGGAAGAAGTACAAGAAATGCTGCCTGGAGGCGTGACGTGGAGTAAGGATGCGGAAGTTTCAGTGAGTGTCCGGAGTCGGTCGAGGAGATGGAGCGCATCGGCCGCACCGTTGACGCGCCATTGGTCGCGGGCGGCTTGTGTCCGTAGTTTTCCCAATACACTGCCACCTGCGGTGGGATTGCCGATCGCCACGTGCCACGGCTAACCTTGCCGGTTGCACTGCCAGCTTGAACACCCCCTCACATGAGCGCATTTCTTACAGTCTCCCGACCTGTCCCCGGCCACGGTCAATCCTGTATCTTCACGGCTGACCCATGCTAAACCTGGACCTGCGCTCCATGTCGGCGATGACGGGGATGATCAATATCGCCCTGGGCATCATCCTGCTGGCCTTTCGCCGCGCCTATCCTGCCTCCATCAAAGGGTTGCTGCCTTGGGCGCTGGCACCGCTGCTTTGCGCGCTTTCCACCGCCTTCTATGCGATGGACGGACAGTGGCCGGCCGTGCTTGTCTCGCTTGGCGGTAACGCGCTGCTGCTTTCGGGCTGCGCACTATTCTACTTCGGCAGCCAGCGTTTCTACGGGGTGCCCTGCACCTGGAAATGCTGGCTTGCCTTGGGCATTGGCTGCCTGGCAGGCATCAGCTGGTTCCTGCTGGTCCATCCCGACTATCGGATCCGCGTTTTGCTGCTCACCACGCTGCTGGCGGCAATATGCCTGACCCATGCGCGGCTGAGCTGGCAGCACGGTCGGGGTTTTGCGCCGCGCTTCATGGCACTTGTCCTCGCTTTCCAGGGGCTGGTCCTACTAATGCGGGCAGCTACGACGCTTTTCCAGGATGCCGTCGATACCCCGCGGTTTTCCCCTTCGGTTATTCAGACTACGTACATTGCAGCGTATTGCTTCGCGTCGCTGTTTGTCTGCCTTGGCCTGCTTTTGACCGTGAGCGAGCGGTTGCGTGCGCAGTTTGAGTACCTGGCGCAGCGCGATGACCTGACGGGGGTGCTGAGCCGCAGGGCCGTGCTGCACGCAGGTAGTAGTGAGCTGAAGAACCGGCGTGCCAGCGGCCAGCCACTGTCGTTGCTGCTGATGGATATCGACCACTTCAAGCGCATCAACGACCAGCACGGGCATCTGGTGGGTGACCGCGTGCTGGCTCATTTCGCACAAACCGTGGGCCGGGCGCTGCGCCACACGGACTATCTCGGCCGTTTCGGCGGCGAAGAGTTTGTCGTGTTGCTGCCGCATACCGGCGCGGAGGCCGCGTTTGCGGTGGCCGAGCGTGTGCGGCAGGCAGTGGAGCAGCAAACGGCCCTCGCGGGGCAGCCCGCCTGCACGGCAAGCCTGGGGTTGGCCAGCATCGAGGCCGGGGAAGCGACCCTTGACGAATTGCTGGCGCGGGCCGATTTGGCGCTGTATCGCGCCAAGGCTGATGGACGGAACCGTGTGGAGGCAGGCTGAACCGGGGCTCCTCAATTCAGCTGGCGCCCGGTCACTTTCCCGCGGTTACTTGCACGCTGAGGTGAGCTTAGTTGGGGGCTTCGCCGATTTTCGGGGGAAGGGGTGATGCTGGTCTGCTTGGGCGATTCACGTTCTGTGTACAAAGGCTTGTTGCTCCAAAAACGCAATTAATCGCCATAGAACTACAGATGCGAATGCTAGCTCTGGCCGACTGGCGTGAAGTGTAGTAAAGATGGGTCTCCCGCAATTTATGTGACGGGCGCATCGAGGGCTTGATTTCGGGCCGATCTGGCCCCACGTTGATCGTTACCATGAGCCAAGTTCTCGGTGGGATCGATCAAATTCTCGCCCGTGTGGGTAAGCGCGTCGTCTCCAGCGACGCGCGAGGGGAGACCATCACTGTCGAAGCCCGCAGTACGGTTCGCGCGGCACCTTGTCCTGCCTGCCATCGTTGGAGTAATCGACTCCACGGCCGCTATTTGCGCAGGCTGGAAGAACGTCCGATGCTCGAGCAGCCGGTCGTTCTCGCCGTTGAGGTGCGTCGCTTCAAGTGTGCGAACGCCGGCTGTCCCCGTCGTACGTTTGCCGAGAACATCCACGCCTTGGCCGGTCGGCACCAACGTCGTACACAATCGCAGGCTCGGGCGTTGCACGCGCTGGGCCACGCCCTCGGTGGTGAGGCGGCGGCCCGGCTTGCTAACGTCTTGGGCTTGCGCACCAGTGCCGACACCGTGCTGCGGGAGTTGCGAAGAGCTCCTGGGCGCAAGCGCAAACCACGACCGCGGGTCGTCGGCATCGATGACTGGGCGATCGCGCGCGGTCACCAGTACGGAACGATCATCGTCGACCTGGAGCGACGTGAGCCGATCGAAGTGTTCGCCGGCAGGGAAGGAATTGCGGTGGCCGCGTGGATGCGTGCGCACCCATCGATCGAGATCGTCGCTAGGGACCGGGCCGGGGCCTACTCCGAGGCGGTCGACATCGCGCTGCCGGCAGCCACGCAAGTCTCGGATCGCTGGCATCTGCTGAGCAACCTGCGCGACAACGTCGAGAGGCTGCTGTACCGACTCGGGCCGCAAATGCGGCAAGCCGCGCAGCAAGTCGAGGTCGGTGGCGTGACCCTGGGCCGGCAGGGGGTGCTGAGCCGCAACTCACGCCGGTCATGGCAGCGCCTGAGCGATCAGCGACGCGCCACGCGGCTGGCGCTGTACGAGCGGGTGATGGCGCTACGCGCCCAGGGCGGCACGATGAAAGGAATCGCGCGCGAGCTCTCAATCAACAATCGAACCGTGCACAAGTTCGTCACCGCAGGGGCCTTCCCCGAGCGTGCACCCAAGGCGCGGGGTCCGACGCCTTTGGATCCCCATCGCAGCTTTATCGAGGAACGAATCGCCCAGGGCTGTCGCTTTCCTGAACTGATCTGGCAGGAACTCAAGCAGCGGGGCTATACGGGGAGTCGCGCCTCCGTGCAGAGTTGCGTGGTCCGACTTCTCTTTCCACAGGGCAAGGCACCGCTTGTCGAGGTACCCGTGCGCACGATGCCGTGCCCGTCGGCCCGGCGCGTGTTCGGATGGCTGGTCGGATGGAGGAAGCTTGCCGTCGAGGAGCCCAGGAGCGCGGACCACGAGCGCTTCGTGCAGGCGCTGTGCAAGATCGAACCCGCGTCGAAGATCAGCAGTGACAGGATGAGCTTCGGCGGAGCATGCATGTGCCGATTCCTCTGCAGAGGAGATGGCTTGGTCAGGTGGTACGCGGCTACTTTGCGTATCACGCGGTGCCCACGAATTATCGGGCGCTCAGTGCCTTCCGCCACCACGTCACTGGCCTATGGCGACGCACGCTACGGCGACGCAGCCAAAAGGACCGGAAGACGTGGGAGCAGATGAGTCGCTTGGCGGACGCCTGGCTTCCGGAACCTCGAATCCTTCATCCCTGGCCCGAACAGCGCTTTGCCGTCAAGCACCCAAGGTAGGAGCCCGGTGCCAAATGTGGCACGCCCGGATCTGTGCGGCATAGCAACAGAAGACCCTAGAATGAATGCATGACACCGGTGTATACGCCCTGTTGTGTTGCCCCAGGCAGCGGCTTGGTGTCTGGCGTAATTACCACAGAGAACGCGGCATTTCCGCGGTTGATCACTGTGCCGACCGTCGCGTACAACAGCGTGCGCTTGGAGAGGTGGTAGTTCGCGCCGAGCGCAAGCAGCGTGGCGTTGCCGCCGTCCTGGTTTAGGCGGGCGTGGTAGGCGCCGCCCAGGATTGTCAGGGACGGTGCGGCGGACCAGGCGGCGCCGAGCCAGAGCAACTGGTGCTTGTCTGCGGCGGTGGGGTTGTTGGCCGTTGCCACCGTGGCGCCGCCCGAGCGTATCAGGCTGTAGCCGGCAAACAGCTTGACGTCTCCGGCCTGGTAGGCCCCGCCGAGCGCGTATTCGCGCGAAGTGGCATAGAGGTCGGAGAAGCCGCCGTTGGCGTCGCGGATCTCCTCGTAGACGCCCTTCAGCACAAGCGGGCCGCTCTGGTAGCTGACGCTGCCGCTCAGCTGTCGCCCGGCGTTGATGTTCCCTGGCACGCCGCTCAGGCTGCCCTGTGCGCGGAAGGAAAAGCCGCCCCACCGTGGCGAGTTGTACGTGATGGCATTGTTGCGCGGCCCCCAGTTGCGGCCATAGGCGAGGGTGCCAATGCTGGTGAACTGCATGGCGAACGGGTCCACCTCCCACAGTTCGCCGTCGGTCAGCGCCATCGCGCGGCCGAGCCACACGGTGCCGTAGCTGCGGCTGGAAAGTCCGACGACGGCGTAGCGGTTGAAGAAGCTGTCGCCGATGGTGCGGCCGTCGTCGGAGCTGAACATGCTCTCCAGGTTGGCCACGGCGCTCAGGCCCTGGCCGAGGTCTTCCTGCACGCGAATGCCCCACCAGCTGGCGCCCCAGTCACTGCTATAGCGAAAGACATCAGAGGTACGTCCGTTGGCGGTAGCGACCTTGTTGACATAGTCGACGCCGCCGACGACGCGGCCGTACAGGGTCACGCTGCTTTGTGCGCACGCGCTACCGGCCCAGAACAGGACGGTGGCGGCAAGGCTTGCGGGAAGGCGCCCCCGGGCGGGGAACGCAACACAGTGGGAAGACATCTCTGGCTCCAGGCGATGGGAAGACATCGGGCAAAGGAAGACGCGCAGCGCGCCGGCAAGCGGGCACAGAGGTGCCTGCCTCGTGCGCCGGGAGCGAACGCGGATGGGCCTGGCAAGCGCTTCGCTTGGGGAGCAGGCAAGGCGACTCCCTGCCACGCCTTGCGGATGGCAAAGGGATTGCCGCTTACGGGAAAGACTCGGCCGTGCCGGGCACGGGCGTGGAACGGCGAAGGTCTAGCCGGCTGGCATCGTGCGCTCGATCGTGAAGTCGTAGCGCAGCTCCAGGCAGGGGCCGCTGATGCCGTACTCGCGGCTGCTGTTGCTGGCCGTGACCGGCTCGAACTTGCGGACCAGCGATTGCTTCACCGCGAATACCACGTCCGAGTCGAGGTAGGGATCCTCGGCATCGAAGATATGCGTCACCAGCGGCTTGCAGCCCGCGGCGGTGACCTTTACGTGCAGGTGTGCGGGCCGCCACGGGTGACGGCTGGTGGCATTCAAAAGCTCACCGATCGGCCCGTCGGTGGGGATCGGATAGCGCACCGGACGCACCGTGCGCACCAGGAACTCGCCGTCGGCATTGACGCGATACCAGCCGCGCAGGTTGTGCTCGGGCTGCTCCGGGTCCTGGATGTCGTACATGCCGTTGGAATTGGTCTGCCAGACCTCGATTTGCGCATCGGCCACGGGTTCACCCGCCAGATCCAGCACGCGGCCACGCACGAACAGCGGTGCGTCGTCGCACGGTAGCTGCTGGATCGATTCGCCCCATTGCCGCTCGGGCGTGCCGGGCACATAGAAGGGGCCCACCACGGTCGACTCCGTTGCCGCCTGCGCCACGCCTGCGCTGACCATATTGACCAACATGGAGACGCCCACGTTGTCGGAGAGCAGGATCATCTCCTGCCGCTTGTCGTCCGAGATCTGTCCCACCGCCGTCAGGTAGAGAATGCCGCGCAGCCACTCTTCCTCGGTCAGGCGAACGTCGCGCACGAAGGCGTGCAGGTGCCTGATCAGCGATTGCAGGATCTCGCGCAGGCGCGGATCGGGGGTGTCCTGGTAGCGCTGTAGGACCACTTCCGTCAGTTCCGCTTCAGTCATGTTTCGCATGTTGATGTTCCTGATTCAGTGAGAGTAAGGCGCGGGCAGGAAGCGCTCGCCCGGTGCCACGCCGGCCAGCGCGAGCACGTGGTCGCGCGAGCGCTCCAGTTCCCCGATCAGTCGGGGCACGTCGACGTTCACCAGCTTGCCGTGCCGTTTGACGGCCTTGCCGGCGACCCACACCGAGTCCACCAGCCCCGGATGGCCCGCCAACACTACGGCACCGACCGGGTTGTTGAGCGGCGCCATTTCGAGGTTGTCGGCGCGGATCATGGCGATATCGGCGTCCTTGCCGGGCGTGAGCGAGCCGATCCGGTCGGCCATGCCGAGTGCGCGGGCGCCGTTGAGGGTGGCGAAGGCCAGTACGTCGCTGGTGTCGATCGGCAGGCGCTGCACCACCTCGCCGGCCTGATCCGCGTGATGGTGGGCCCAGGCACGCTCGACCAGCAGGACCGTGCGCATGACCTGGAACAGGTGGCCGCTGTTGGAGGTGACGATGTCCACCCCGAGCGTCGGCGCCAGCCCTACGTCGAGCAGGCGGCGCGTGGCGGGCCAGCCGTGCCCCATCTGCAGCTCAATATCGGGCGTCATCGAGGCCCAGGCGCCATGGTCGGCCATGATTCGGAACTCGTCGTCGGCCAGCGAGTTGCAGTGCACGCAGACCACGTCTTCGCCGAGCAGGCCTTGTTCGGCCAGCCAGGCTACCGGGCGGTTCTTGCCCCACGCGCCATCGCCGACGTGCACGGAGATCAGCGCGCCGATGTCGCGCGCGAGCGCCCAGTCGTCAATGGTCACTTTCTCGGTAGCGTACTGTGGGCCGCGCAGCGCCATGCCCATCTGGACCAGGTCGTCGGCACGCGAGAAGTGCTCCTTCTTGACGCGGTAGGCGTCGCGCGAAGTCGGCAGGTTGCTGACCGGCAGCCATTCGGCATTGGAGTTGCCGTAGCACATCACGAAGCGGCCGCCCGAGTCGCGCAGGCCCTGCACGGCGCCGTCGGTGTGGGCGGGCGTGTTCATGTTGTGCGACCAGTCGAGCACGGT
Organism: Cupriavidus necator N-1; assembly: GCF_000219215.1. NCBI lineage: Bacteria > Pseudomonadati > Pseudomonadota > Betaproteobacteria > Burkholderiales > Burkholderiaceae > Cupriavidus > Cupriavidus necator. The sequence continues at coordinate 16,744 of NC_015724.1, forward strand.
AGTGATGCCGGCGTTCAAGGCCTCGCAGGCGCCTGCCAGGTTGGCGGTGTAGATGTCCTCGCCGCGGAAATGCTCGCCGAGCTGGCCGCGCACGCCGGCAAAGTACTGATCCAGCGTCCAGTCGGCGGCGATATTGCGCAGCGTGGTCTGCCACACGTGGCGATGGGTATCGACCATGCCCGGCATCACGATGGTGCCGGTACCGTCGATGATTTCGGCATCGTCGGCCTTGAGGCCGACGCCGACGGCGGCGATCTTCGAGCCTTCGACCAGTACGTCGCCTTTGTCGAGGTTGCCGAGTTTCGGATCGACGGTGATGACGCTGGCATTGCGGATCAGGGTGCGTTTCAACATGGCTTGTCTCCTGTTGTTGTTCCGGTGTGGTGGTTGGATCTAATTATTGCGAACGTTCGAATGTTTAAACATGCGGGGTTACCCTCGACGCTGGTGCTGCCGGCTAGACCAGCAGGCCTTGCGCGATCTTCTCCGCGACCATGATGGTCGGCAGGTGAGTATTGGCGCTCGGAACGGTCGGCATCACCGAGGCATCGGCGACATACAGCCCCTGCATGCCGTGCACGCGACCGTGTGGATCCACCACGGCGAGCGGATCGGATGCCGCGCCCATGCGGCAGGTGCCGCTGACGTGGCCGGTGCCGCTGATGCTGCGGCGGGCGTAGTCAGCCAGGGCATCGTCGCTGCGCAGGACTTCGGCGGCGGGTGTCATCTTCGAAAGCTTTGCGACCATGCGCTGGCCGAATCCCGGCATGGCGTCGATCAGCCGCGCGGCGGCTGCTGCGCGCACGGCGTTGGCGCTGGTGGGCTCGTTGTAGCGCATCAGCCGGCTCAGGTTGCGGGCGTCGGACAGCACGTAGGGCGTGCCACAGATCCCGCCCAGCTCACCGAAGAGCGACGCTGTGAAGCGGAACGCCGACGTGATGCGCGCCAGATCGCGCGGGTCGGAGAGCAGGTCGAACTCGACCACGGTCTGCGCTTGCGGCGCCTGCGCGGACAGCGTTACGGAGCCGCGCGACCAGGGCTTGTTCAGCACCGGGGCCAGCGACGCCATGCGATGCCCGAGCGCATGCCACGACAGCCAGCTGCGGATATACATGCCCATATCACCTGGCGTGCCGCCGTGCTGCGCCGAGGACCAGCGCATGGTGGTGGCGCAGGCGGGGCGCACGCCTCCTGGCTCGCGTCCCGCCCGCGCCAGGAAGGCGACGACGTAGAGGATGGCGTGGTTCTGCAGGTTTCGGCCCACGCCTTTGCGTTCCAGTTGTGGCGCGATGCCCAAGCGGGTCAGTTCATCGCCGGGGCCGATGCCAGCACGCAGCAGCAAGGCCGGTGTGCGCAGCGCCCCGGCGGCCAGCAGCACCCTGCGTGCGCGTATCTGGCGCACTTGGCCTTGCGCGTCGGTGCAGGCCACGCCGGTGCAATGCAGTGCGCCGTCGCGGCGCTCCAGCAGCAGGCGGCTGACGGTGGCGCCGGCCTGCACGGTCAGATTGGACCGAGCCCGCACCGCGGCATCCAGGTAGCAAATGCCGGCCGAGCCGCGCTTGTCGGGATAGCGGCTGATCGGCAGCGTGCCGTAGCCATCGCCGAAGTCTGCATTCATGTCGGCGACGTGGGAGAAGCCGCGCGCAGCGGCCACCTGATGCAGGCGCGCCGATAGCGGCGACCACTGCGCCTGCGGCTCGCGACGGATCGGCACCGGGCCGTCGCAGCCGTGCATGGTGCCGGAGAAATCGTGGTCCGACTCGAGCTTGCGAAAGAAAGGTAGCACGTCATCCCAGCCCCAACCTGCGGCGCCCATCGCCGCCCAGTCGTCATAGTCTTCAGGACGGCCGCGCAGCGCGAACATGCCCATGATCTGCGAGGTGCCGCCCAGCAGCCGCCCCTGCGGGAAGAAGGACGGCGCGGTGCCGTTGGCGCGGCCCCAGTGCACCAGCGTGTCCGGCCACATATAGGCCGGATTGAAGGTGGAAAGTGGGAAGATGCTGCGGATATCGGCTGGCTCGTCGCCGGGCCGGATGTCGCGGCCAGCCTCCAGCAGGAGCACGCGCCGTTGCGGGTCTGCCGACAGCCGGTTGGCCAGCACGGAACCCGCCGCGCCGGCACCCACGATGAGGTCGTCGTAGAAGGTCATCGCGCGTCGCCGGTATCGTCGTCATCCAGAACCGGGCCGGCAGCCGCCAGCATTTCGGCAGTCATCACGCTGGCGATATAGTCCTCGCCGCCGCGGCCATGCGCCAGCGAGATGGCGTTGAGTTGGCTGACGAGCGCAGCCAGCGGCAGCGGCACGTCGGCATCGCTGCCCGCAGCGAGGATCAGCCGCAAGTCCTTGGCCATCTGCGCGCACGAGAACAGCGGACTGAAATCGCGCTGCCGCAACTGCGCCGCCTTGACCTTGAGCAGGGGCGAGGCCAGCGCGCTGGATGCCATCACGTCGAGCAGATCATCCCAGCGGATGCCGCCCTTGCTGCCGAGTGCAAGGGCTTCGGCCATCATCGCCGCCGTGGCGCCCACCATCAGGTTGAGCACCAGTTTCATGCTGCGCGCCTGCTCTTGCTCGCCGACGTAGCGCAGGTTCGGCCCCCACCGCGAAAGCAGGAGCCGGGCTGCCTCGAACGCATCGCGCGGGCCGGACACGATGGTCGTCAGCGCGCGTTCGTGCGCCTGTACCGGCGTGCCTGAGACCGGCGCGCGCAGATAGCTTACGCCGGCCGCTTCTGCGGCGCGCGCGACCGTGGCGGATGCCTGCGGCGATACCGTGCTGGTGTCGACATACAGGACGCCCGGCGCGGTGCCTTCGAACACGGCGGGCGCCACTGTAAGCAACGCGGCATCGTCCGGCAAGGACGAGAACACCGCGTGCGCGTCCCGGGCCGCGTCCGCCGGGTTTTGCGCCCGGGTGGCGCCCAGCGCCTGCGCCTGCTCCCGTGCAATGTTGGCCGGCTCGTACAGGCGGACCGCATGACCCGCCGCCAGCAGGCTTGCCATCATCGGCATGCCCATCTTTCCTGCGCCGATCCAGCCGATATTCATGACAGACTCCCGATGTCGATGCGTGGTGCGCGGCCGTGGAAAGCGTCAGCCAGCAGCATGCGCAGGCGCGCCTGCTCCAGCGGGCGCGGGTTTGGGTAGGCCCGCTCGGCCATCAGCCGGGAGGCGCGGTCCAGGCCGTCTTCCGGCATGCCCAGTGCGCTCAGGGCCGTGGGCAGGTGCAGGCGGTCCAGCAGCGTGAAGACTTCTCCCGGCGCGTCGCCGGCATTCCCGGAACCGCCCAGCGCTGCCGACAGGCTGGCCAACGCCGGTGCGGCCGCCGGCACGTTGTAGGCCAGCGCATGGGGCAGCATCACCGCGTGCATCTCCGCATGCGACAGTCCGAAGCTGCCGCCGAGCACATGACAGGCCTTGTGGTGCAGGCCCATGCCGACATTGGCCAGCACCATCGCGCACAGCCAAGCGCCATACAGGCAGTCGGCACGCAGGCCGGTGTCGCGCGGGGCGTCCCGCAGGGCGGGCAGGGCACGCGAGAGGGCGCCGATGCCTTCTAGTGCCATCAGCCGGACCACGGGGTTGAGGTCTACCGCATAGAGCCCTTCGGCGGCATGCGCGATGGCATTCATGCCGCTGGCGAGACTGACCGGCAGCGGTAGGTCCAACGTCAGCTCGGGGTCGTAGATGACCGTCCTTGGCAACACGGCGGGATTTTTGCCCGTGGTCTTGGCGCCGTCCTGGGTCGTGCCATACAAGGGCGTGACTTCGCTGCCGGCATAGGTAGTGGGAATGGCGAGCAGCGGCAGCCCGCTTTCAAGCGCCAGCATCTTGCCGAGCCCGGTGGTCGAGCCGCCGCCGATCGTGACGAAGCCGTCCGCGCCCAGTTGCGTGGCAACGGCCTGTGCTTCGCGCACGACGCTGACAGGAACGTGCATCTGCGCGCCGTCATGCACGCCGACAGCAAGCTCGCGCAGTTGCTCGCGCACGGATTCGGCCGGGCCGCGTTGCTCCGGCGTGGACAGGACCAGCACGCGCTTGCAGCCAATGCGCCTCACTTCCTCCGCTACATCGCGAACGGCGCCGGCCCCGAACACCACACGGCCGGCAAACTGGCTGTAGACGAAGCTCCGCATGCCGCTCATTGTGGCGCTCCCGCGCGGTCGTCGACACGCTTGTAGAAGGCGTGGATATCAACCGACTCCCAGATGCCCAACGACCAGAACGGATCGTTGCGGTTGAAGGCTTCCACTTCGGCGCGGCTGTCGGCCTCGACCAGGAAGAAGCTGCCGGTCATATTGGTGCCGGCATCGTCCGTCAGCGGCCCTGAGATGAGGGTGCGGATTGGATGGGCGGCAAGGTACTCGCGATGCTTGTCGACGTTCGCGGTGCGCGTCGGCAGCATGCTCGGCTTGTCGACGGCGTAGATGATCCAGTGCATGATGATAGGCCTTTCAGACGGGGTTGAGGGAAGGGGTCGGACCGTTCGGGTTGCCGAAGGTCCAGTCCCAGCGGCGGATGTCCACGCTGGCGAAGAGGCCGGCGCTGAAATAGGGATCGGCGTGGCTGAAGGCGACCACGTCTTCATGCGAGGCGGCGGCGACAATCAGCAGCGAGCCATTCATGACGGTGCTCTCGCCCGCGAGCGAGGCACCGCTGGCGACCACCGTCACGCGCTCGTGCCCGCCACGCAGCCAGTCACGGTGGCGCGCGCGCGTCGCCACCCGCAGCGCAAGCGAATCGGGCTTGTCGGTGCCGATCACCATGAAGTACATAGGCGTGCTCATGCGCCTTCCTCCTGCGCGCTGAACGGGATGGCGCGGTCCACCAGATTCCAGATGAAGCGGCCGCTTGGTGTTTCTTGTTCTTCCAGCAGGTGAGCGACCAGGCCGGCCGTGCGCGAGAGCAGGGCAAAACCGCGCATCGCGCCGACAGGCACGCCGATGTCCCCGAGGATCGCGGCCACTGCGCCGGTGGCATTGATGGTCAGATGGCGCCCGCGCGCCTCGTCCAGTGCTGCGGCTAGCCTGCGCAGCGCAGCGGTGTGCCGGCCGGCCACGCCGTGCCGCTCGGCCAACGCGAGCAGGGCGATGGCGCGCGGGTCGTCCGGTTTGTGCAGGTGATGGCCGAAGCCGGGGCAGGTGCGCTTTTCGCTGACCAACCGCTGCGCCAGCGTGCGCGCCGCGGTGTCGGCCGCATCCGGCTGACCGGCGTCGGCGATCACGGCCAGCATGCGGGCGCACTCTTCCATGGTGCCGATGAAAGCGCTGCCGACGCCGAGCAGGCCCGCCGCGACGCCGGCCTGCAGGCTTTCCGGCGAGCTCATGTAGATCAGGCGGGCGGAGATGGCACTGGGCGTCATGCCGTGTTCCATCAGCACGATCAGTATGGCCTCGACCAGCGCGAGCTGGCCGGGCGCGAGTTCGTGGCCGAGGATATGCCGGCACGCGGTGGCGACAAAGGGCTGCTTGCCTAGGAGGTCGTCCACCAGGTTTTGGTCGCGATACCAGATCGCCTCGGCGTTGTGGCGGCACAGGGCCGACGTAGGGTTGTCGCGGTTGGCCTGACTCATGCCTTGCTCCCGGTCTGCGTGGCCGCCTGCTGATGGATGCGGCGGACGACTTCGTCTTTCAAGGTCTTGCCCACCGGGCTCTTGGGCAGGGTGTCGAAAATGTGCACTACCTTGGGCGCTTTGACAGCGCCGATCTCTCGTTTGACGAAGCCGATCAGCTCTTCTGGCGACACGCTCGCACCCGGCCGCAACTGCACCGCGGCATGCACCGCCTCGCCCCATTTGTCGTCGGCAATGCCGACCACGGCGCTCTCGTAGATTGCCGCGTGCCGCCCGATGGCTTCTTCCACGTCGGACGGATAGACGTTGAACCCGCCGGAAATGATCACTTCCCGCACGCGCGACTTGATGAACAGAAAGCCACGTTCATCAAAGGCCCCGACATCGCCGGTATGCAGCCAGCCATCGACGATGGTGGTCGCGGTCTGTTCGGACATGCGCCAGTAGCCGGTCATCAGCAGGTCGCCGCGAGCGACGATTTCGCCCTCCTGGCCTGGCCCGAGCAGGGTGCCGTCCTTGCCCATGATGGCCACCAGCGTGTTCATGCTCGGCCGGCCGACCGAGCCGAGGTTGCGCGGGTCTGCTAGCTGGTCGGGGCGCATGCAGGTGAGTACCGTGGGCGCCTCGGTCTGGCCGTAGGTGGTGGCCACCACGTTGCCGAACACGCGCTGCGTCTCCTGGATGCGTGCCGGCGGCATCGGCGCCGCGCCGTAAATCAGCAGCCGCAGGCTCGACACGTCGCGGGGCGCGCGGGTTTGCTCAGCGCACAGCGCATAGATTGCAGTAGGCGGCAGGAAGAGCGAGGTCACGCCGGCTTGTGCGGTCCAGTCCAGCAGTGTGGGCGCCGAGGTATCGGGGGGAAACACCAGGCCGCCGCCGGAGCCGAGGACGGCCAGCACATAGGTGGAGGCGCCGTGCGTCAGCGGCGCGCTGACCAGGAAGCGGTCATCGGCATGAAAGTCGAACTCGTGCCACTGGGTCAGCACGGTGGTGTTCCAAGCCCGCATCGGTTGCATCACGCCTTTGGGCACGCCGGTGGTGCCGCCAGTGAACTTGATGGCCTGGGTGGCATCGAGGCCAAGGTTCAGGGCGGGACGGGCGCTGCCGGCGTGCTCGCGGATGACCTTTTCGATGTCTTCGAGCGGGGCCATGTGGCCGCTCACGCCAGGCAGTCGTTCGCGCATGGCGGCGTCCAGCACGACGATGGACGGCTCGGTGAACGCCAGGATCCGCTCCAGCTCGGGCGTGCCGTTGCGCGGATTGAGCGGCACCCATACCTTGCCCGCCGCAATGGCGGCCAGCAGCGCCACCAGGTGGTCGACGCTGTTGGCGGCGCCGATCGCCAGGCGCGAGCCGGGCTCGGGGTCGATCCTGGCAAAGGCTGCGGCAAGGCTGCCGACGCGCGCGGCCAGTTCGGCGAAGGTCAGGTCGGCCGCCGGCGAGCGCACGGCAATCCGCGCGGGGTAGCGGTCGGCGGCCCGCCAAAAGAAGTCTATCGGATACATGGGTTCCTTTTCCGTCGAACGTCCAAACATTCGAATGTTGTGAAGTATAGCGAGACTTTGTATCATGTCAAACATTCGAATGATTCTCCGGGCCCCAAGCCGGTCAATGCCGCCTATGTCGCAATTCCTGCAGGCCCCTCAACCCCAGTACCTGGCTGTCGCCAATGAACTCATGGAGGACATCCTCGCCGGGCGGCTGGCGGTGGGTGACCACCTGCCGCCCGAGCCCGAACTCGTCAGGAAGTACAAGCTGAGCCGCTACGGCGTGCGGCTCGCCATCAAGGCACTGATCGACCTGGGGCTGGTGTCGCGTCAGCAGGGCATCGGCACGCGCGTGCTGAGCAACCAGACCCGGGCGCGCTACAACCAGACCATTGCCGGGCTGGACGACATTGCCCGCTACGCGCAGGAAACCAACTTCCGCATCTTGTCCAAGGGTCTGCTGTCGTCAGATGAGGCCCGCGTGCCGCTAGTGTCGGCAGGCGCGGAGAAATGGCTGCATATCGCCGGGCTGCGAACCACGCAGGGCCGGGGCCTGCCGATCTCGCTGGCCGATATCTACGTAAGCCCGAAGTACGCCCGCCTGCCGAAGCTTGGCGCCACGCTGAACGTACCGGTGCATGCCCTGATCGAACGGCAGTACGGCGTGCGCGTGACACGCGTGGACCAGGACATCCAGGGCGCGCTGGTCAGCAAGGACGAGGCCCGCTTGCTGGACGTCGATCCCGGCGCTGCGGCGCTGCGCATTGTCCGCACCTACTACGTCGCAGAAGAAGTGATTGAGGTGACGCTGAGCGTGCATCCTTCCGAACGCTACAGCTACAAGCAGACTTTCGAGCTGGAAGGCCGGTAGGGCGGGGCAGACAAAGCCGGGGAGGTAGGGCGCCGGCAAGAAGGGCTGAGTGCGGTTCGGGGGCATCTGTGGGCCGTCGTCAGAACGTGTAGGCCGCCGAGACGTACGTGAAGAGGGTGTTGTGCCCGCCGACCGCACTGAGTACCTTGGCAACGTCGACATGTACCAGGCCGGCATTGATTGCGATATGGCGATCCACCTGCCAGAAAACGTCGAAGGCGAGCTGGCTGCCCGTGTATCCCCCCGGGCGTCCGGCGGTGCCGGCAATGGGAATGGCCGCGGCGGTGTACACCGCATCGCGCGTGGTTTCCCGCCAGATCAGGTCCCACGAGATGGTAAACCTGAGCTGTGCCATGGGCTTCAGCGTGATCGATGGCTGCAGGTCGAGCACGTTCGAGGCGCCCAGCAGGCCAGCCTGGTTGAAATAGGCCAGCTTGGGGAACAGCCCGCCATAGGTGCCCAGCTTGCCATCATTGGCATCATGGTCGCCGCTGCCGACGGTGGCTTTGATGCCGGTGCGCAATTTCCAGTCGGAGATAGCGAACGTATAGCCCGTGTCGGTGGAAAAGCCCCACGCCCGCAATGTCTGCTGGCCAAAGCTGCCGAATTGCGCAAGTGCTTCCCAGTCCCAGTCCCATTGTCCGCCAGTGCCAAAGATACGCGTGCCTACCGAATGACGCCGCTCCACGCCAGAGCCGATGCTGTACAGGGCGCGGCTGTTCTCGAAGCCAAGGTAGTAGAGATCGGCGCCGGACGCGGGAATGAAGGTCCGGGGAAACGTGGCGTAGACACCCCAGAAGCCCTGCGCATGGTTGGGCTGGTCGTCGAAGTTGCCAGCCTTCAGCAAAACCGGCCGGGTGGCAAAGGCGTCGATCCGCATATCACTGGCGGCGCCGCCAAGGCGGACGCCGTCAAAAGCACGACGGACGTTGGGCGCGTCGCGGACCGAGATCAGCCGCTGCGACCCGAACGCCATTTCCTGGCGGCCCACGCGCAAGTTTGGGTCAGACGGCACATCGGCGCTTATTGGCACGCGCCAGTCGATGAAGCCTTGCTGGAGGTCAAGGCGGTCTTCATACGGCGGAGCCGCGATATCCTTCCCGGGCGCCAGGTGGTCGCCCAACTGGAAAAAGCCGCGCAGACGGTCGCCGGCGTGCAGGTCGGCGTGGAGCAGGATGCGGTGCAATAGATAGCTGTCGGCGGTCCTACCCGGTACGCCGAAGTTCGCGGCGGAGTAGTCTTCGAAACGCTCGCGGATTTCGCCGCCAAGGCTCAGGAATGCGCCGTGCGCACCGAGCGGGATGTATTTGACGGGATCCCACGGGTCGCTGCGCCGCGCCGGATCCTGCAGGTATCGATAGTCATCGTCATAGCGAAGGAACCTGTAGGCAGGCGTTTCCGCGGTGGGCGGCGACAATGCTTGGGCAAGCGCGCCGCAGGACGCGGCGGCGAGCGCAAGGCCGAATGCCGGGCACGCCGGCAGGCGACCTGCCACCCATGGGCCTCGCAGAATCGTCTTCATTCTTGTCGATGCGCGCGCAGCGCGGCTCAGTGTTGGCGACAGCTGGCGGGTTCGCGTGCCGGATCCGCCTGGCGGCGATCCGTGACGGCTCCCTGTGCTCAACTATAGTGCCAGATCGCGCTTTCCAGCCGCGCACTAACAATGCGCGGCGATGCCCGGCATGTAGCCCCGGACCCGCCCTGCTGTAAAGCCGGCAGCGAGCGCCGCACGCCCGCATAGGACTGGCGTGCGGCGCTTACCTGATCAGCGGGCCGAGTCGAGGACCTCGCCGCTTTTCTGCACGTCCTGCGCCTTCATGTAGCTTTCGATCAGCAGCTGGTAAGCGGGGAAAATCTTGGTGTAGATCTCTGCCCATTGTTGTGCATCGTCGCGGTGCCAGCTGCGCTGAAGCTCGGATGCGACGGCAGCCGTGTCCATCGGCACCACGCCCGCCTGCACTACACGCGCCAGCGTGATTTCCTGCGCCATCTTCGAATAGGTGCCCGACGCATCGACCACGGCGAAGACCTTGTAGCCGTCAGCCACCGCGCTGATGGCTGGGAAGGCCATGCACACGCTGGTGATGGTGCCGGCGATGATCAGCGTCTTACGCCCGGTTGCTTCCACCGCCGCGACGAAGTCGGGGTTGTCCCAGGCGTTGATCTCGCCTTTGCGTGCGACATACTTGGCGTGGGGGGCGTTTTCATGGATCTCGGGAATCAGCGGGCCGTTCGGGCCTTGCGGCACGGAAGCGGTGGTGATGACCGGCAGCTTCGACAGGGTGGCCATTTTGGCCAGTGCGGCGGCCCGTTGCCGCAGTTCCGGCATGGGCATGTCGCCCACAGTCTGGAACAGACCGCTCTGATGGTCGATCAGCAGCATCGCGGTATCGGCCGGATCGATCACGGGCCGCTTGCCGTTGAAGTTTGCTGGGCTGCTCATGGTGTATCTCCTTGGAACGGTGGGTGCCTTGGCACCGGCTTGAAAACCCGCCGCGGGGTCGGGCGGCAGGCGGGATCGGTTTCAGCTGGCCATCTGCATGAAGCGGCCGCTGTTCAGGTCGGTCAGGGCCTGGGCGATTTCCTGCTGACTGTTCATTACAAAGGGGCCATAGCCGACGATGGGTTCGTCAATCGGCTCGCCCGCGAGCAGGATGGCTACGGCATCAGTGCTGGCTTCAATGCAGGTGCCCGTGCCGGCGCTGTCCAGCAAGACCATCTGGGCTTCGCCGGCCACGGCCGAGTCATTTACCCGCACGGTGCCGCGCAGGACGATCAGCGCGGCGTTCCAGCCGCTGGGAACCGGCAGTTCGGTGAGACCGCCCTGGCGCAGCCGCAGGTCCCACACATGCATGGGCGTGAACGTTCGCGCAGGACCCGCATGGCCGGCGTATTCACCGGCGATCACGCGGACTGTTCCGGCTTCACCTGGGAGCGCAACCGCCGGAATTTCGCGATCGAGAATCGCCTGGTAGCCGGGGCGGGTCATTTTGTCCCTGGCAGGCAGGTTCACCCAGAGCTGGACCATCTCCAGGGCGCCGCCCGACTCCGTAAAGGCGTCGGAGTGGAACTCCTCGTGCAGGATGCCGGCGCCGGCTGTCATCCACTGCACGTCGCCCGGACCGATCACGCCGCCCTGGCCAGTGGAGTCGCGGTGGGCGACTTCCCCCTTGTAGACGATGGTGACGGTCTCGAATCCCCGATGCGGATGCATGCCCACGCCGCGTGGCGCGCCGGCGGGCCCGAAGTCGGCCGGCCCCGCATAGTCCAGCAGCAGGAACGGGCTGAGCTGCTTGCCGTAGCCCTGGTACGAGAACATGGAGCGGACCGGAAAGCCGTCTCCCACCCAGTGGGGACGTGGCGCGCTATAAACGCCCAGTACTCTTTTCATTTGCATCTCCAATTAACTAGCAACTAGCTACGCCGGATCAGTGGTTAGAAGCTTAGTACTGGGACGTCTTGGGCTGTAGAGGTAAAATTCACACCTCATAGTCCTGTTTTGTGAACGATGACGGTGGGAATCATGCAAGACTTGAACGAGCTCTACTACTATGTGCAGTCGGTGGAGCATGGCGGCTTTGCCCCGGCGGGTCGGGCGCTGGGCATGCCCAAGTCCAAGCTCAGCCGCCGGATTGCCATGCTGGAAGAGCGACTCGGCGTGCGCCTGATTCACCGCTCAACGCGCCAGTTCACGGTGACGGAAATCGGGCGCACCTACTACGAGCACTGCAAGGCAATGTTGGTGGAAGCCGAGGCCGCGCAGGAAGCTATCGAATTGACCCGCGCGGAGCCGCGCGGGGTGATGCGGGTCACGTGCCCGGTTGCGCTACTGCAGGTACATGTGGGTGCAATGCTGGCCGAGTTCATGGTCCGCCACCCGCATGTGACAATCCACTTGGAGGCGACCAACCGAAACGTAGACCCGGTTGCCGAGGCGGTTGACGTGGCCATTCGCGTGCGGCCGCCTCCTCTGCAGGACAGCGACCTCGTCATCCGCGTGCTTGCAGAGCGCAAGCAATGTCTGATCGCCAGTTCGCAACTAATCAAGGTGCTGGGCATGCCGCGCGTGCCGCCCGATCTTGGCTCCTGGCCCAGCCTTGGCCTGGGAATGCCGCGGCCCGATCATGTCTGGAAGCTGTTCGGCCCGGATGGCGCGGTGGCCGATGTCCACCACCAGCCGCGCTTTGTCACCGGCGACATGGTCGCCTTGCGCAATGCCGCGCATGCCGGCGTGGGCGTGGCGCAATTGCCGGTGATGATGGTGGCCCGAGAATTGGCCGCCGGCTCGCTGGTGCGCCTGCTGCCGCAATGGGCGCCGCGCGCTGAAATCCTGCACGCGGTCTTTCCGTCGCGCCGCGGACTACTGCCCTCGGTCAGATTGCTGGTGGATCATCTGGCGGATGGCTTCGCGGGCATGATGGAGGAATGAATGACGGCCGGACTGGTGCCCATAAGGCAGACAGGTCTGCCGCTCCGTGAGCAGCGGTGCCCAGCGCAAATAGGCGAGCGCTGGCGGTGAAGCGTCAAGACGCTGTTTCTCGACGCTGGTCATTGAGGCCAACGTGGTGGAGGGCACGCATCTTGTCCTGAAGCCATTGCAGAAGGCCCATCCTGTTAACGTCCGACATGTCGGGCATCCGCGCGAGGGCATCGTTGGACTCCTTGCGCTCGGAAAGCAGACGGCACATCCCTGAACCGACTTCCGGGCGTGCCTGGAGGACTGGCGTGAGGTCTGCCTTGTCCAGCCGGTAGAGCACGACGCTGGTGATCGTGGTGATGGCGACCTGCATCGGAATACCTGCGAGCACCCCGGATTCGCCGAACGCGTCACCGGGCCCGAGGCGCGAAATCTCCACGTTATCTCCATTCTTCATTGCAGCGACGGAGAGAACGCCTGCGTCCACTAGTAACAGTCGGTACTTGCTACAACGGGCTGTCCGGGCTCATATTCATGCCGCGACAGACGCTCGGCCAGTTGAGACAGGCCGCTCTCCTCAAGTGCCTGGAAGATGCTCACCGTCGAAAGCAGCCGCAGGCGGTGATCGGAAACCGCGGGCTTACTGTAGGGAACCGCGAGCGGGCGCAGGTCGATGCCGGCCGATGCAAGATGCCGGTGGGCAAGGTCGAAGAGTTGGTTCGCAGCGGCAGACTTGTTCGACATGGACGCCACGTAGCACGTCATTTCGTATTCGACCGCGTTTGCGCCCATTCTCTTGACCATGACCGACGGCTCCGGCCTCGGCAGGGCGACCCGGCAACCCTTGATCGCGCGGTCGAGCGCGTCCAGTACCCGCTGCGGGCGCGCTTCCGGCGTCACCTCGATGATCACACTGACGCCATGCAACTCCGATGGTCGGCTGAAGTTCGTGATCTTTGCGCGTGCAGTGGCATTGTTGGGAATCACGATACAGGTTGCCCTGCGCGCTCAGCAGATGCGTGGCACGCCAGTTGATCTCCAGCACTTTCCCGTCGATACCGTCGATGGATACCAGGTCGCCAGGATGATAGGGCTGGGTGGCATTCAGGACCAGCCCCGAGAACACGTCGCTCAGCGTGCTTTGGATAGCCAGGCCGACGATGATGGCCAGCGCGCCTGACGTTGCCAGCAGCCCGGTTATCGGAAGTTCCAGGACGTAGGCGACGGCGGCGACGGCCGCAGCCACGAAGATCAGCGCTCCAAGCACGTCCTGGAACAGGCGCTCGCCTTGCCAAGCCTGTGGCAGGAACAGCGTACCAAGCACGATCGTGAGGACGCGGGCACCAAGCAGCCACCAGATGATGTCCAGTGCCTGTACAAGAAAATGCCGAACCGGCTGGTCGGGCCAAGGCGCGGCATGCAGCGGCACCATGCCGCCCTGCACCAGCGCGATGGTCAGGAGCGCGAACATCGCGAGACGGGAGAAGGCGCGCAGCCGCTTGCGTTCCGGGCGGATCAGGCGCCAGGCGAGGAAATCGCAGGTAACGACGCACAAGCCCAGGAACAGCGGATCCAGTAGATATGACATGGCGAGCTACCTTTGCGTCAGATGGTGTTCCTGCACCAAGCGTCCGGTGCCGCCGCGCGGGCGAGGTTCAGAACGGCGCCAGCACGCGCAGTACTATTTTGCTGCCTTGGGGGCGATTCCTGGCGCCCCATTCCTTGTAGGCGTTCAGAAAGACCTGCCAGGCGTCTCCCTGGATCAGGATCCCCGGGCCCGCGCCGAAGACTCGCTCGCGCGAATCCGACTGGCGTATGCCATCGATCCGGTCCTCGCCGATTTGTCCAAGCATATAGCCGGCCACACCAATTCTCAATCCATTCGAGATTGCGTAGGAAGCGGAGAGGTTTAGGTACAGCGCATCCCCGGGCTGGACGGAACTCGCGTGCAGAGCAGGCGCGGGCCGCGTGTTCTTTCCGTTCCATTGGTAATTGAGTCTGCCGCTGATCTCAAGCTTCCCGGTTGGCATGAGAGTGAACGCGTAGTACGGCGTCACCGTCCAAAGATGGGTGCCGGCATTCGCCATGCCATTGGCGTCATATTGCCCGGTGGGCGCGGAGAAGAGCAGGTCGAATCGCTGGAAGAACGGCATGCCGAACAGCGTCTGGCCGGTCCACTGAACGATGAAGGGGCTGAACTGGATATCGCCGGCAGCAAAGTCGTGATCTCCGGTGCCCGATCCGGGCCTGATATTGGCGTACACAAGCGGTAGCAGTACCTCGCCGCCGAGATGTCCGCCCAGGAGCGTGACATCCGGGGATATATAGGCAATATGTGGCACGATGGCCGCTGTCTCTACACGCGGGCTGCCAGGTGCAGCGTTGCCGTCGTTGTCCCGGATCCTTGTTGCGCGGTAATAGCTGGTACTGAGCTCAAACAGGAAGCCGGGAGCGGCGATTCCGTCCAGGAAGCTTGTATTGCCGAGATTCATCGGCGGGAGTCCCACTTCTGCATGAACGACGGATGCCATCAGGGCGCCGCAGGCGAGTGCGAGCGTCCGTGTCGCTAGCTGTTTCATTGGATTGTCTTTTGGCCCGGGCAGGCGTTTCGCTGCTGCTGCCGCGCACAATCTGGCGAGCCAGGGGCGATCTGTGCACGCCAGGAAGCAGGCTGTGAGCAAAAGGCTCACGCTACGAAAAGCGCAGCACGAGATTCCCCGGCCCGGCCGCCATCAGGATGACAAAGCCGCCGATAATGCTGATGTGCTCCAGGAACCCGGTGAAGAGCACCGTGCGCTGGGCGCCCTTCTGGTTCCAGAAGTCATAGAAGACCACGGCGGTGGCCAGCGTGAAGATCGCCAGCAGGAAGGAAGCGATGGCTGTCTGGTATCCCCCCATGATGGCAAGGCCGCACGACAGCTGCACGAGGATGGTCAGCGACAGCGCCACGCGTGGGAACGGCAGGTTGCGCGAGCGGACTTCGTCGAGGCCGTGGTTGAAGAAGACCAGCTTGTTGGCGCCGCTGAGGACGAACATGAAGGCGATGAACACCCGGCCGGAAAGGAGGTAGTAGTCGGCCATGCCGGCTCCTGGTTGCGCGGTTTGAAACAGGGGGAACGGTAGATTCGCCCGCGCAGTGGCGCGGGCGCGGAAAAAAGGCGGGCCGGTGCGCCAGATTGTCCCGGCCCGTCCTGCATCAGGTGCGGTCGTAAGAGAACTGGATGCCGGCAGTGCCGCCTGTCTGGATGAACAGGTCGATGAAGGCCGGAACGGTTTCCGAACGCGACCAGTCGCGCTGCAGTTCGCAGAACAGTTGCGCAACGCTGATCATCTTCCCGCCGGCCTGTTCGATGCGGCGCAGCGCGGCTTCATGTGCTGCGACGGAGGTGCCGCCGACGGCATCGGCGACGACGTAGACCTCATAGCCTTCCTTGAGCGCGTCGAGCGCCGGGAAGGTCAGGCAGGCCTCAGTCCACAGCGCGGTCATGATGAGCTTCTTGCGCCCGGTGGCCTCCACTGCTGCGCGGAATTCGACGTCCTCCCAGGAGTTGATCGAGGTGCGGTCATAGGTCGGGAAGTCGCCCAGCACTTTCTGCAGTTGCGGAATTGGCGGTTTGTTCAGCCCGGTCTTCACGTTCACGGTGGAGTGGACGATCGGCAGCTTGTAAGCAACGGCAGCACGGGACGTGCCGACGATGTTATTGATCAGCAACTGCCGGTCCATGGAGGCGATGGAGTTCACCTGAACCGGTTGGTAGTCAATGATCACAAAGGCTGAGTTCTGCGGAGTCAGCAGGTGGTCGCTTGCGGGATCGCGAATGGTTTCGCTGGCCATGGTTTTCTCCAGAGCAAATAGTGGGTTGCTGCTACGCGGCGCATCGGGGCAGGCAACGCTAGCGATGGCCTGTCGCGTTGAGCCTTTGCAGAATAAGCCAAGGATCAGGACTTGCGTGATAGTCATCTGCCAAACACGCCGTTCGTTATGAAAGAACGATCTGCGCGGCGCCGGATTCTCCTTGCGTGCACGGTAGCGTTTGACTAGGCTGTGCTCACACTATCCGTGCGGAGGACACACGTGATGGATGACTTTTATGTGCTGGTGGTCCTGTACGCGAAGCCCGGGCGCGAAGCCGAGCTACGGGAGAAGCTGCGGGCCGTGGTGGAGCCATCCCGCGGTGATGCGGGCAACCTGCGCTATGAGATGTTCGAACAGCAGGACGATCCGCGCCGGTTCATTTTCGTCGAGCACTGGGAGAGTCCCGCCACGCAGGAGGCGCATCACACGCAGACCGACCACATCCGCCGCTTCCAGGAGGAGGGCAGCGATGCGGTGGAGAGTGTGGAGTTGTTTTACCGGATGAAGCTGGTGACCTGACGGAGGGGCGAGAGGCCGATCGCCAACTGATCGCTATCGCCGCTCCGGCAGGATAGTGACGGTGCAAGTCGTGCCCATTGCCAGCAGCAGGTCGCGGGGTGGTGCATCCAGGTGGATCCGTACGGGGATGCGTTGCGCCAGCCGGATCCACGTGAAGACCGGATTCACGTCGGCCAGGAGGTTCGCCGTGGTGGGGTTGTCACGGTCGGCAATGCCGCGCGCGATGCTTTCCACGTGCCCTTCCAGCGGCTTGCCGCCGGAGAGTAGCCGGACCTCGGCCCTTGCGCCGACATGCACGTTCGGCAGCTTGGTTTCCTCGAAGTACCCGTAGACCCAGTAGGAGTGCTTGTCGATGAGCGCCATGCGCGCCGCGCCCGCGCTCACGTAGTCGCCGGCGTGCAGGTTGAGATTGGTCACATAGCCGTCCACCGGCGCGGAGACCTCGCTCCTGTGCAGGTTCAGCCGGGCGGTGTCCAGCGCAGCCAGGCTGGCGTCGTAGTTGGCCCGGGCCTGCTTCTCCTGGGCGCTGATGTCTTCGCGGCTTTCGGATGAGACAACGGCGCTGTCCAGGTTCATGCGCCGCATGGCCTGGCGGTGGCGCATGTCCAGTTCGGCCTTGCGTGCCTGCACTTGCGCCTCGGCCTGCGCCAGCGCCTGCCGGAAGCGCTCCTGGTCGATCACGAACAGCAGGTCGCCCTTGCGCACTTCCTGGTTGTCCCGCACCGGCACGCGCGACACCAGGCCGGAGACATCGGCGGCGATGTTCACTACGTCGGCCCGCACGCGGCCGTCGCGTGTCCAGGGCGAATACATGTAGTGTTGCCAGAGGCTGTAGCCAAGCAGGGCAGCGGCTGTCAGTAGCAAGGCTGTGGCCAGCACACGCACGATGGCGGGTCCGTTCGGTTTCATGTTTCGATCCGCTTCTTGATCTGTCATTGCGAGGCATGCTGCTCAGCGCCAGAGCCCAAGCCCGATGCCGCTGAACATCGCCACGAACAGCGACACCCGGAACAGCGCCGGATGCCACACCTGCCGATAGAACCCAAGACGCGCCAGCAGCCGGTCGACCAGCAGGTACAGCAGCAGGCAGCCGATGAACACCGGCAGCAGCGACGGCATCAGGATGGAAGACAGTGCAATCTCACGCGGCATGGCGGGCTCCTCTCCGCATTACGGCTGCTCCGCGACGGCGGTGGAGTCGAAGCCGCCGCCCAGCGCCTGCATCAGGAGCGCCCACGCATCCAGCCGGGCGGCCTGCACCAGCGCCAGGCTGAATTGCTGGCGCCGCAACTCGTTGTCGGCGGCAAGGACATTGAGGTAGTCCGTGAAGCCGCTGCGATACCCACGCTCGGCCAGCCCGTACGCCTGCCTGGCTGAACGCAGCGCGTCCTGAATGCCGGCCTGTTGCTGCGTCAGCGACTGCAGCGAGATGACCTCGTCCGCCACGCTCTGGAATGCGGCCAGCACGGTTTTGTTGTAGGTCTCGACCGCGATATCGTAGTTGCGTGTTGCGGCGCCATAGTTGCCCTGCCGGCGGCCGCCGTCGAAGATCGGCAGGGAGATCGCCGCGCCCACGTTGTGCCCGATCGCATCCCTGTCGACAAAGGTGAAGAAGTTGCCGAACGCCGCAGATGCCAGGCCGATGCTCGCCACCAGATTGATGTTCGGGTAGAAGTCGGCCTTTGCGACTTTCATACCCTGCGCCGCCGCTTCCACGCGCCAGCGCTGCGCCACCACATCCGGGCGGTGGCCGACCAGTTCCGCCGGCAGCGAGGCCGGCACGGCAATCGGCGCTTCCAGCACCAGGGCCGGGCGCGGCAGGCGATCGCCGGCGCCCGGGCCGTCGCCGCTCAGCACTGCGAGCTGGTTCTTCACGAGCGCGATGGCGCGCTCCGATTGCTGCACCTGTGCCTGCAGGGCGGGGATCGGCGTGTGTGTCTGGCTGAGCTCAAGTTCGCTTGCCAGACCACGGCTGGCCCGCTTGCGGATGATGTCGTAAATGCGGGTTTGCCGCGCTAGGTTGGCCTGGCTCACGTCGAGCAATGCATACTGCAGCGCCAGGTCGATGTAGGCGCGCACCACCGAGGTCTCCAGGCTCAGTTGCGCCATGCGTGCATCCGCCGCCGCTGCCTGCACGTTGTCCAGCGCGCCCTGCAGCGCGGCACGGTTGCGCCCCCAGAGGTCGAGGTCGTAGGAAAGGTCGACGGCGAGATGGTTGTTCCAGGTGGTGTGGCCGCCCAGGGGCTGCGGCGTGGCCAGCCGCGGAAAGCGCGTGCGCCCGAAGGCACCGCCCGCATTGAAGTTGGGTTCGATGGCGGCACCCGCGATCTTTGCCTGCGACAGCGCCAGCTCGCTGCGCGCCTGCGCGATGCGCATGTCGGGCGATCCGGCTACCGCGTGCGCGACCAGGGCATCCAGGCTGTGGTCTCCCAGGCGCGTCCACCACGCCCGCTGTGGCCAGCCCGCGTCCTGCTGTGTGGCGCGCAGCGCCGAACCGGGATCGACGGTCGCTGCATCCACCGGCGTGGATGCGGGCACGATGCCGCCCGTATTGGCGCAGCCCGTCAGAAGGGCGAGGCAGGCGCCGGCCAGCAACAGGAACCGGCCTGCCACGGCGGCGCAGGATTGCGGCATTGCTTCAAGGCGCATCCGGTGTACCTGTCTCGTTGGTGGAAGAAGCGACGACCAGCGGCAGCGCATCGTCAAGCAGCGACAGCCGCATGGTGTGCAGGATGGCCCGTGCCTCGGCGGCCGGCCGGGATGCGTGGTCGACGGTCCAGCCGATGGCGTCTTCCATGGCTTGCAGCGCGCGTTCGAACCCTCGAGGCGAAGGCGCCAGGAACAGCGCGGAGATGGCCGCGAGCAGGTTCTCCTGCCGGCTTTCCCACGCGGCGGGACGGCTGCCCTGTGCCGTGGCCTCGCGCAGGGCGATCATACCGAGGCCGATTTCCAGCGCGGCGAACGCCCAGCCCAGCAGTTCGGCCTGGCCCGCCCGGCCTGCCGCCGGCCGCGAGCCGGCAAACTGGATGAAATCCCGGATATGGGTCTCAAAGTGCAGCCGTAGGCCCCCAAGGGGGGCACGGCAGATGTCAGTCGCCACCATTGTGCGCAACTGCTTCAGGTATTGCTCGGCCAGCCAGTGGCCGCCCTGCGGCACGATCGTGGCGAAGGCGAGCGAAGCGATGGCAATGCCCAGCAGGGTGGCGATGCCCGAGTCGAGATAGCCGGCGGGGTTGAAGACCATCGGATTGCTCAGGTTACCGAGAAAGCAGAAGTAGATGCCGAAGCCCAGGCCGATCGCCGCCCTTGGCGGGAAGGTCCCCACGTAGCTGCCCAGGGCGATGAACGGTGCCAGCGCTACCGCCAGTAGGAGGAATCCGTCGAGATGCGGCAGCAGGAAGAAGTTGAAGAACAGGCCCGCGAGCCACGCGAGCGCGCAGCCGATCAGCATCTGCCGCGCAATGGCGGTGGGCTGGGGCATGATCGAATACAGCGCGATGGCGATGGTGGCGGCAATGACGCCAGAGCTGCCTCCGGCCCAGCCCGACACGATCCACAGCCACGCGCTGGCCAGCACCGCGGCGGTGGCGCGCACGCCCGAGGCAAGCGCGAAGGCCCGGTTGGCCGGGTTGGCGCGCCGGCGGGCCTGCGCGCGCGGTCGCGGCGCTGACGCGACGCCAGGCGAGCGCAGCGCGAGGAAGTTGCCCGTATATGACAGCAGGTCGGCCACCGCATCTCGCAACGCCGACGCGCCGGCCGCAAAGCGGTCGGTGGACAGCGGCGGCGCGTCGGACAAGGTAGCGCTGGCCGCGGCGATGTGCGATGGCAGCGCGGCGTTCAGGCCCAGGAGGTTGTCATGCAGCGTGCCGATCTCCGCCAGTTCAAGCCGCGTGCGTCCGGCCGTTGGGGGTAGCACGGCGGCAAGGCGCCCGAACAGAGCGTCCAGCGCATCGCCCGCGCGGTGATCGACCGCCTTTGCCATGCGCGCCCTGAGCTGGTGGATGGTGTGGAAGCGGGCCAGCGCATCGAGGAAATCATGGTTGAGCCGGATCATCAGCGCGTTGTTGGCACGCATTTCCGGGTCCTCGAATACCACGGCGCTGCGCAGGCTTTCCAGCTGCGCGCGTTCGCCGGCCAGGCGCAGGTGCAGCGCGCCCAGCCCGGCCGCGGTCTGCCTGCCTTGGAGGGCGTCGCGGATAAAGCCGGTGAAGGTGGCGATGTGCTGCTGCCCGGCCGCCAGCAGCATGGCCGCCACGCGCTGCGGGAAGACCAGGCCGCTCACCAGGCCCGCGCAGGCTATGCCGACCGAGACCTCGCTCAGGCTGACGACGACGTTTTCGAAGATGGCATAGGGGTTGGCGATGGACGGCACCGCGGCGATGCAGGTTGCATAGCCTGACAGGACGAAGCCATACGATTGGTAGTTCCGGTAGTACGTCGCGCCGCACACGCAAAGGCCGATCCACATCGACAGGCCAAGCAGGAACAGCACGCGCTCTTGCGGAAATACAAAGAACAGCAACAGCGCGGCGAAGCTGCCCACCAGCATGCCGAGGGCGCGATAGAAGCCTCTGGCCAGTACCATGCCGCTGTGCTGGTGCATCATCAGAATGACCACCGAGACCATCGCCGTGCGCGGCGAGGCAAGCTCGAGCCGCATCGACAGCCACGTGGCAAGCAGCACCGCGGCGACGGTCTTCGAGGCATGGACCAAGCGCCCGCGATCGGCTTGCCACCAGGCGCTGGCCGCGTCGGCAAGCCACGTGCGGACGGGCGCAATGGACTTGGCTGCGGCGGTCACGGTCGCGTGCGGATGATGCGCCCGAGGGCGTTGCGCAAGGGACGCGCGTTGAAATTGCGCCGCATGGACACGATGGGTGAAGTATGTTTTTCTGTTGCTGCGACGGCGTGATCATAGTTCAGGAAACCCTCGGCGGGCGTTCGGTCGGAGGAAACATGGTGTTCGGTGTCGCATCGCTACCGGCTGCGCCGGCCACCCGGTAATCTGGTCCGCCTCCCCACCAGCGCGCCGTCGTCAGCGGCAAGGAGTACATCATGAGCAACACCATGGCGGAAGCCACGGCTTCGCTGTCGAGCGACTGTGCGCCTTGCCCCGGTAAGCCGGTCTTGGAGCGTATCCCGACGCGCCCGGCGGAGGTCGGCGAAGGCCTGGTCATCCACCGTGCCTTGCCCAACCGGCAGCGGCGCATGGTTGGCGCGTGGTGCTTCCTTGACCATGCCGGGCCGATCGAATTTCCTGACGGCCAGGGGCTGAACGTGGGGCCGCATCCACACATCGGTCTGCAAACCTTTACCTGGATGATCGAGGGTGAGGTGCTGCACCGCGACAGCCTCGGTTACGAGCAGCTGGTCAGGCCGGGGCAGGTCAACCTGATGACGGCGGGCAACGGTATTGCCCATGCGGAGCATTCGGTAGGCACCGGCGGCCGTTTGCACGCCGCCCAGCTCTGGATTGCACTTCCGGAAGACAGGCGGCACATGGCACCGGCATTCCAGAACTATCCGGACCTGCCGAGCGTGACGTCGGGCGGGTTTGACATCACTGTGCTGGCAGGAACAGCGTTCGGCCAGACCTCTCCCGTGGCCGTGCACTCGCCGCTGGTCGGCATGGACCTGGCGACCGGGCAGGCCGCCAGCACGGCTGTTCCCGCCGATCCTGCCTTCGAATACGCGGCGCTCACGCTGAGCGGTGAGGCGGTAGTTGAGGGCGAGGTGCTGGGTCCTGACACGCTGCTCTACCTCGGTACCGGACGACAGCAGATTGCAGTGCGCAGCGATGGGGCGGCCGAATTGCTGCTGATTGGCGGGGTCCCGTTTGGAGAGGGGATCGTGTTGTGGTGGAACTTCGTTGCGCGCAACGCGGCTGAGATAGAGGCCGCCACGCATGACTGGAACAGCGGCTCCAGCCGATTTGGCGAAGTTGCCGGGGATGTCGGTGCACGCCTGGTTGCGCCTGACGTGACGGGCATGCACCTCAAACCGCAGCGGCGCTGAAGCCTGGTCGCCGCGTACCGGGGCCGCATGCAAGTGCGGGCCCGGTGATTTTCACGTCGCATCACTCTCCCCACCCATCTGGGCCGGATGGCCGTTCCCCGCCCGTTGCCGTGCTTTACGGCATTCGGACGCCGGTCTGCGACCGATGTCCATAGATATGCAAAACTTGTTTTTATATATTTTATTGGCTAGTATAGCTTCCAAACCGAAGCCAGACGTGCGTGCAGGGTAGGGCAGGCACCGCGCGGCAAGTCATAAGAACGACAGGAGACGAGGATGAATACGAACGGAGCACAGCCAGGCACCGCTGCAGCCGGTCCGAGGTACGCGGTCCACTCGATCGACCACTATGCACTCGAAGTGCCGGACCTGGCCGTGGCAGAGCACTTCCTCGATGCATTTGGGCTGACGCTACGCCACAACGCGGGCTGGCTCGAAGCCTATGCCACGGACGGGCATTGCTGGGCGCGCTTCCATGAAGGCGAGCACAAGCGACTGGCCTATCTGAGCTTCAATTGCTATGCCGAAGACCTGGCGGGCATCCGCCAGCAACTGGCCGATGCCGGCGCGGCGTTCGTAAATGACGCACCCCATGGACAGGCCGGAGGCATCTGGTTCTTCGATGCCGACGGCAATCTCGTACAGGTCAAGGCCGGCCCGAAGACGTCGCCCGATGCCAAGATCAAGGCCGGGCTGGAAAGCACGCCAGCCGGGCAGCGCGGCGCCCTGGTACGCAGCCAGGTGCAGAAGGTACATCCGCGCCGGCTCTCGCATGTGCTGCTGTTCTCGCCCAACGTGCCGAACTTGGTTGCGTTCTATCGCGACGCACTAGGGCTGCGCTTGTCTGACCGCTCGGCCGATATCATCGCCTTCACCCATGCCCCGCACGGCTGCGATCATCACTTGCTGGCATTGGTGAAGAGTTCCGCCAAGGGCTGGCACCATGCCGCCTGGGACGTGGCCAGCGTAAACGAGGTGGGGCAGGGCGCGGCCCAGATGGCCAATGCTGGCTACACCCGTGGCTGGGGCACCGGGCGCCACGTACTGGGTTCGAACTACTTTTTCTATGTGCTGGATCCCTGGGGCTCGTTCTGCGAGTTCTCGGCGGATATCGATTACATCCCCGCGGGCCACGACTGGCCCACAGGCGACTTTGCGCCGGAGGACTCCCTCTACCAGTGGGGGCCCGACGTGCCCGACTACTTCATCCGTAATACGGAAGCCTGAGGCGCTGGCGCGCAGCGGCGTTTTGCATTTCCTTTCTGAAAATATATTTTCAGTTGATCTTTATATCGTAGGCCGACGGGCTGCGATCATTCCCCGGAGCTTGAAGCATGAAACTTGCAACCTTTTTGCTGGATGGCCGTGCGCGCGTTGGCGTGGTGTCTGCAGATGGTGTACTGGCCCTGCCTGAAGCGGCGGGCAACGATGTCTGCGCGCTGGTTGCCGTTGGCACGGACAGCGAGCGTTGGCGTGCCCTGTACGCACAGGCCACGCCGGTGGCCGACGCTGACAGCCTGACATGGCTGCCGCCCGTGGGCCGTCCGCCCAAGATTCTGTGCGTGGGGCTGAACTATGCCGACCACACCAAGGAATCGCCTTACGAGCAGCCGGACTATCCGACACTGTTCTTGCGCGTGGCGACCAGCCTGGTGGGCCACAATGGCGCGATCGTGCGGCCGCTGGTTAGCGACTCGCTCGACTACGAAGGCGAGCTGGCCGTAATCATCGGCAAGGGCGGCAGGCATATTGCCAGAGAGGAAGCGCTGGGCCACGTGTTCGGCTACTCGATCTTCAATGATGGTTCGGTGCGCGAATACCAGTTCAAGTCGCCGCAATGGACGGTGGGCAAGAACTTCGATGCCACCGGCGGGTTCGGCCCGTTTGTGGTCACCGCCGACGAGCTGCCGCCAGGCGCGGCGGGCCTGCAATTGGAAACAAGGCTCAACGGCCAGATGGTGCAGTCGGCCAGTACCTCGGACATGTTGTACGACGTGGCTTCTCTGATCGCGATCATCAGCGAGGCGATCACGCTCGAGCCGGGGGACGTCATCGTGGCCGGCACGCCGTCGGGCATCGGCTGGGCGCGCAAGCCGCAGCTGCTGATGCGCCATGGCGACGTGTGCGAGGTATCGATCGAAGGCATCGGCACGCTGTCGAACCCGATCTTCGACGAATCCGCACCGCAAGCCAGATAAGGCCGCATCTCTGCCATTCGAGGAGACAGAGCATGAAGACCATCGAAGTACCCGTCCTCGTGGTGGGCGCCGGGCCCGCAGGCCTGACCACAACTGCGCTGCTGGCAACCTACGGCGTGCGTACTCTGACCATCACCAAGTACCAGGGCACTGCCAATTCGCCGCGCGCCCACATCACCAACCAGCGCACCATGGAGGTGTTCCGCGATCTGGGCATTGAGGACCGCGTGCTGGCGCTGGCGACACCGAACGCGCTGATGAGCAACAATGTGTGGGCCACCAGCTTTGCCGGCACGGAAATCGCGCGGCTGCAGACGTGGGGCAGTTCTGAGCAGCGCAAGGCCGACTATGCGACGGCCAGCCCGTCGCCGATGTGCAACGCGCCGCAGCATCTGCTGGAGCCGGTGCTGCTGGATTGCGCCCGCGAGCGCGGCGCGGAATTCCTCTTCAACACCGAACTGACGCAAATCTCGCAGACCGCGGATGAGATCATGGCCCTGCTGACGGACCGCATCACGGGCGAAATCACGCAGGTAAAGGCGCGCTATGTTGTGGGCGCGGACGGTGGCGCCAGCACGGTGGTGCCGCAGTGCGGCTTCGAGATGGAAGGCCAGATGGGGCTCGGGGCAGCGGTCAACTGCTGGCTAGAGGTGGATCTTGCCAAATTCTGCGAGCATCGTCCTGGCGTACTGTACTGGATGACCCAGCCGGGCAACGACTACTGGGTGGGTAGCGGTACGTACATCTGCGTGCGGCCGTGGAATGAATGGGTGCTGCTCTTCATGTACGACCCGGCACGGGGCGAGCCCGACCTCAGCGAAGAGGCTGTAATCCGACGCGCGCGGGCAACCATTGGTGACGACTCGCTGCCCATCCGGGTGAAGGCGGTCAGCAAATGGCAGATCAATCATGTCGCGGCGAAGGACATGCGCAAGGGCCGCGTGTTCATCGCCGGAGACGCTGCCCACCGGCATCCGCCCGCCAACGGGCTCGGCACCAATACGTCGATCCAGGACGCGTTCAACCTGGCCTGGAAGCTTGCGCATGTAATCCGCGGAAACGCTGACGACAGCCTGCTCGACACCTACTCGGCCGAGCGCCAGCCGGTGGCGCGACGCGTGGTTGACCGGGCGATGCAGTCGGTCCGCAACATGCTGCCGATTGCCAAGGCGCTCGGGTTTGAGCCTGGCCAGAGTGAAGCGCAGGGCTGGCAGAACGTTGACGAACTCTTCGGCGATACTGAGCGGGGCCGCGAGCGGCGCCGTGCCTTGGAGGAGGCGGTCAGGCTGCAGAATTACCAGTTCAACTGCCACGGCGTGGAAATGGGGCAGGTCTATGCTTCGGATGCCGTGGTGTCCGATGGCCGGCCCCGGGATCCCTACACGCGGGACCCGGATCTCTACTATCACCCGAGCACTTCGCCAGGTGGTGTCGTTCCTCACGCATGGCTGGAGCTTAGCAAGGAGCGGGTCTCCACCCTGGACCTGGTGGGGCACGGTCGCTTTACGTTGCTTACCGGTGTCGGTGGCGCTGGCTGGCGTCGCATTGCCGCAGACGTGTCAGCCGCGCTCGATATCGACATCGAAGTCGTCAGCATCGGGGGGCCGAACTGCGATGCACACGACGTCTATGGCACCTGGAGCGAACTGCGCAGCATCTCGGATTCCGGCGCGATCCTGGTGCGGCCGGATCGATTTGTCGGCTGGCGGCGGGAGAATATCGATGCGCATGCGGCGCAGGCGCTGGAACATGCGATCCGGGACATACTCGGCCGGCCCGACCAAGCCGGCCGCCGCCAGGCCGCGTAGTTCCTGCAGTGGGCCTCGCAAAATATATAATAGTGGCTACTATTTATCATCCAGCGAGGCCGTACCGTGCCGAGAACCAAGTCAGCCACGACCGTAGCGGGCGAGGCCGCCATCTCTTCTCCGGAGGCACCGGACCTGGGCGGGCGCACCTGGGCTTCCGTCCTCGAACAGAGCGTTCGCGAAGACATTATCAACGGCAAGCTGCCGGCCGGCAGCAAGCTGCGCCTGAAGGAACTGGCTGAGCGCTATCAGGCGGGTGTCATCCCGCTGCGCGAAGCGTTGTCGCGGCTGTGCACGACGGGCTTCGTGCTGGCGATCGACCAGAAGGGCTTTCGCGTGGCGCCGCTGTCCGCAGACGAGTTGCTCGACATCACGCGCGTGCGGCAGCAGATCGACACCAGCGCCCTGCGCGACGCGATCGAGGCAGGCGATATCGGCTGGGAGGCGGAGGTGGTCGCCGCTCATCACCGGCTGACACGCATTCCGATGGTGCTGCGCGGCAAGGACGGGTCCCTCAACCCTGAATGGGAAGAAGCGCACGCCGCGTTTCATGAGGTGCTGGTGTCCGGCTGCCGCTCGGCGTGGCTGCGGCGGTTCTCGATCGTGTTGCGCGACCAGACCGCGCGATATCGTTTCCTCTCGCTCGCGGTGCCCAAGGCGGCCCGCACGCGCGACGTGGCTGCGGAGCACGAGGCCATTGTCAACGCTATCGTTGCCCGCAACGCGCGGGAAGCATGCCGGTTGCTGGGAGGGCATTTCCAGGCCACCACGGACCTGGTGCTGAAATACCTGGAGCAGCAGAAGACGAAGCCGGCCACGGCACGCAAGCCGGCGGTGGCAACCGAGCTGGCTACCTGAGGCATTCGCGCGCAGCCGGCCGGCAAACAAGCAGAACCCACAAATCCGCCAATCGCTCGCAAGGCACGCTTGTCTTGCGGGCGATTTGCATTTGGGCATTGTTCTCGCGCTGGAACGCAGTGTTCGCCCCGGGCGGGCTACCGCATAACTGTGCCGCTGCTATCCTCGTTCGCCGTGAACCGAGAAGCCATGGTGGCGTCGGAACGTCGTGCGGACACCGCTGCCGAGAGAAGGAAATGCCAGTAAACAAGCAAACGAAACGACGCGGTCTTTTGCAGGCTGCAGCCGCATTTCCCCTTGCGGCGTGCCTCGCAATGCTGCCTGTCGCGGCCGGCGCGGCAACATTCTCCATGCAGGCCGGATACGGTCGTGACAACGGTCACGGCGTTGAGAAGTACGAAGTCGCCGGGCACTGGGAGGACATCGTGCAATGGCAGTTGTCCAGCCGCTTCTCGCTCGCCCTCGACGGCGAGGTGAATATCGCCAACTGGCGAGCCCTGTCGCGCGAGCCATCCAGCCAGCTGATGGAGTTCGGGGTGTCGCCGATCTTCCGGCTGAACTATGACGGCGAATATGCCTCGCCGTATCTCGAAGCGTCAGTGGGCTTTCGCGTACTGAGCCACACGGAGATCGCCGACGGGCACCGCATGGGCTCGGCATTCCAGTTTGCAGATATGGTCGGTGTGGGCGTTGCGTTCGGCAAAGGGCGGCGCTTTTCAGTGGGCTACCGCTTCCAGCATCTGTCCAATGCCAGCATCAAGGAACCCAACCCGGGGACAAACTTCAGCATGGGCTACGTGCGCTACCGCTTCTGACAGGCCCTGCGCCACGCCTGGCAGATTCGCGATTGCCAGCAGGCGTGCAGGCAGCGTGAGCTCTGGGTGTTCGACTTAACGGATCCGAGCGGACCGGGCTGAGCCAGGGCTCGGCTTGCCAGTGTTTCCCAGGGGGAAACACCGCGTTCGCCGATCCTTGCCTTACCGTGACAGGCAGCCAGTGCTAGCCTTGATGCCCCACCCGGTTGGCCCGAAAAACATGGCCGCCCGGGCACTTCGGCCAATCCTTGCCTCACAGGAGTTCAACAATGGCGCAAGCACTGCCCAATTCCCGCAACGACGATATCGACGCACAGGAAACTACGGAATGGCTGGACGCGCTCGACTCGGTCATTGCCTATGAAGGCGCCGGGCGTGCGCACTACCTCATCGGACAGCTGATCGAGCATGCGCACCACGTTGGCATCTACCTGCCGTTCAGCGCCAACACGGCCTACGTCAACACCATTCCGCTCGATGCACAGGCGCGCAGCCCCGGCGACCAGGACCTGGAGCACCGCATCCGCTCCTACATTCGCTGGAACGCGATCGCGCTCGTCCTGCGGGCTGCGCGCGATACCAATGTCGGCGGCCATATCGCCAGCTTTGCCTCGGCGGCGACGCTGTATGAGGTCGGCTTCAACCACTTCTGGCGTGCCTCGTCCGAACAGCGTGGTGGCGACCTGGTCTTCTTCCAGGGGCACTCGTCGCCTGGCTTCTATGCACGGGCCTTCTTGGAGGGCAGGCTCACCACGGAGCAGATGGACAACTTCCGCCAGGAGGTGGGCGGCAAGGGCATCTCGTCGTATCCGCACCCATGGCTGATGCCGGACTTCTGGCAGTTCCCCACGGTCTCGATGGGGCTGGCGCCGATCATGGGCATCTACCAGGCCCGCTTCATGAAGTACCTAGAGGATCGCGGATTCGGCCAGCATGGCGGCCGCAAGGTATGGGTGTTCTGCGGCGACGGCGAGATGGACGAACCCGAGTCCCGCGGCGCGCTGGGCATGGCCGGGCGCGAGAAGCTGGACAACCTAATCTTCGTCATTAACTGCAACCTGCAGCGCTTGGATGGCCCGGTGCGGGGCAACGGCAAGATCATCCAGGAGCTGGAGTCCGAGTTCCGCGGCGCGGGCTGGAACGTCATCAAGGTGGTCTGGGGCAGTAAATGGGATGCGCTGCTGGCGCGCGACAAGGCCGGCATCTTGGCACGTCGGATGATGGAATGCGTCGACGGCGATTACCAGACCTTCAAGGCGAAGGATGGCGCTTACGTGCGCGAGCATTTCTTCAACACGCCGGAGCTGAAGGCACTGGTGGCAGACTGGTCGGACGACGATATCTGGGCGCTCAACCGCGGTGGCCACGATCCGCACAAAGTCTATGCCGCGTACCACGCAGCCGCGACGCACCAGGGCCAGCCGACCGTGATCCTGGCTAAGACGATAAAGGGCTACGGCATGGGCGAAGCCGGCGAGGCGCAGAACATCACGCACCAGCAGAAGAGCATGCGGGTGGAAGCGCTCATGCATTTCCGCGACCGCTTCAAGCTGCCGTTGTCCGACCAGCAACTGGACGAGCTGCCGTATCTCAGCTTTGAGGAGGGCTCGCGCGAGCATACCTACCTGCACGAGCGGCGCAAGGCGCTGGGCGGCTATCTGCCGGCGCGGCGCAGGCGAGGGCCGTCGTTGCCGGTACCGGCGCTGTCGGCCTTCGATGCGCAGCTCAAGGCCAGCGGCGAGGGACGCGAGTTCTCCACCGCGATGAGCTTCGTGCGGATCCTCAACACGCTGCTGCGCGACAAGGCGCTTGGCCGTCGCATCGTGCCTATCGTCTCCGACGAATCGCGCACGTTTGGCATGGAAGGCCTGTTCCGGCAGATCGGCATCTGGTCGCAGCAGGGGCAGACCTACACGCCGCAGGATGCGACGCAGCTGAGTTTCTACAAGGAATCGAAGGACGGGCAGATCCTGCAGGAAGGCATCAACGAGGCCGGCGCCATGGCGGACTGGATCGCCGCCGCCACGTCATACTCGACGCATGGCGAGCCGATGATCCCGTTCTTCATCTTCTATTCCATCTTTGGCTTCCAGCGCTTCGGTGACCTGGCGTGGGCCGCCGGCGACCAGCGTGCGCGGGGGTTCTTGCTGGGCGGCACGGCGGGCCGGACCACGCTCAACGGCGAAGGCCTGCAGCACGAGGACGGGCACAGCCTGGTGTGGGGTGGCACCATTCCCAACTGCGTCAGCTACGACCCGACCTTCGCCTACGAACTGGCGGTCATCATCCAGGACGGCCTGCGCCGGATGGTGCAGGAGCAGGAGGATGTGTATTACTACATCACCGTGATGAACGAGAACTACGAGCATCCGGCCATGCCGGAAGGCGCGGAAGCAGACATCCTGAAAGGAATGTACCTGTTCCGGCGCGGCAAGGACGACCGCGAAGACGGGCCCCGCGTGCAACTGCTCGGAGCCGGCACAATCTTCCGCGAGGTCATTGCGGCGGCGGAGCTGCTCGAACAGGACTGGGACGTGCAGGCCGATCTCTGGGGTTGCCCGGGCTTTACCGAACTGGCGCGCGAAGGCAATGCGGTGGCGAGATGGAATCTGCTGCATCCGGGCACGGCCCCAAGGCGTTCGCACGTGGAGCAATGCCTGGCTCCGACGAAGGGCCCGGTGATTGCAGCCACCGACTATGTCCGCGTGCTGGCCGACCAGATCCGTCCGTTCGTGCCGCGTCGGTACGCTGTGCTGGGCACCGACGGCTATGGCCGCTCAGACACGCGCGAACAACTCAGGCACTTCTTCGAGGTGGACCGGTACTGGATCACACTGACCGCGCTGAAGGCGCTTGCCGATGAGGGCGCGTTGGACGGTGCGGTTGTGCAGCAGGCGCTGCACAAGTACGGCATCGATCCGGAGAAGCCGTATCCGCTGGGCGTCTGAACCGACCCCGCCGCAGGAGGGCGCTTGGTCAGACTGACAGGACCGGCTTTACGTCGAGCGTCCCCGCTGCGCTTTCGCAGCGCGG
Organism: Cupriavidus necator N-1; assembly: GCF_000219215.1. Taxonomy (NCBI): domain Bacteria; kingdom Pseudomonadati; phylum Pseudomonadota; class Betaproteobacteria; order Burkholderiales; family Burkholderiaceae; genus Cupriavidus; species Cupriavidus necator. The sequence goes on from NC_015724.1 coordinate 48,193, forward strand.
CTCCCACGGCGGCGATGATAGCGATTGCTGCAGAAACTGGATCAGCGTCCGGATCTTCTGTGAGGTGTACGCGGTGCGCGGGTAGACCGCAAAGACGCCATCGTCAATGGGCGCCTCGTCGGGAAGCACTTCGATCAGGCGGCCGGCCGCCAACTCCCGGGATACGATAAACAGCGGCAGCACGGCAATGCCATGGCCGCCCAGGGCGGCGTCGCGGAGCACCTCGCCGTTGTTTGCGGTGAACACGCCGCGTGGCGCTATGATCTTCGGTGCGGCCTGCGGGGTGTGGCCGCGGAACGCCCAGATCTGCCCGGGCGGTGAATTGCTGTAGGACAGGCAGGCATGCCTGGCGATGTCGTCGATGCTCTCAGGCAGGCCAGCGTGTGCGGCGTATTCCGGGCTGCAGCACAGGATGCGCCGGCTGACCGCCAGCTTGCGGGCGATCAGCGCGCTGTCGCCCAGGCGGGTGATGCGGATCGCCACGTCGTAGCGCTCGTATCCCGTATCCACCAGCCGGTCATCCAGCTCCATGACCACATGCAGGCGCGGATGCGCCTTGGCAAACTCGGAAATCAACGGCGAGAGCCAGAGCGTGCCGAAGCTCATCGGCGCAAGAATTCGCAATTCGCCGCACAGCTCCTGCGAGGTCTTGGAGATGCTTTCCGCGGCACGGGTGAGCTGTGCCATGGCGGCACGAGCCTGCTCGTAGAAGTGCCGGCCGCTTTCGGTCGGCTGGACGCGGCGCGTGGAGCGCTGCAGCAGCGTGACGCCCAGGCTGCGCTCGAGGTCGCTGATGCGCTTGCTGACGACGGACTTCGACAGCGCCATGTGACGCGCGGCGCCGCTGACGCTGCCGAGTTCGACGACCAGGAGGTAGGCTTCGATCTCCTCGGTTCTGAGTTGCATATGTTTGCTATCCGGATTCCGTCGGTTTGACGCGTAGGATACTGAACCGCGCTGTGACAGTGCAATCGAATGCAGCCGAGAGGCTCAGGGCGCGCTTATGCGGCTATTCTTCCTCGAACGCCTCGAAGCGGTCGGCCAGCTGGTCGATCAGCTTCCCGCCCCGCGGGCAGTAGCCCTCTGCATGACGGTAACACGGCGTGGATGACTTCCTTGCGCGGACGCCACGCCGGCAGCAAGGGCACCAGCGTCCTCTCCGCCAGCTAGTCCCACACCCTCATCACGGGAAGTTGGCAGACGCCTACACCGGCAACAGCGGCGAGGGGCATGGCGATCATGTCGCCGGTGACATAGCGAGGGCGATCGTGGATTTCGGCCTGCGCGCCCAGAGCGTTTTCCCGATGGGCTTCAAGGCAGGGTGTGGCATATCCGGCCACGTCATTCCGCCTAAAGACTGGCGAGATGCCGAATGGCATCAGGCGGCCCCGGGCGCGCCTTCTGCCACGATCAGGGCGATGGCGTCATTGACCAGCGCATCCGTTTCGCTGTCGTCCGGACGCACGCCGGTGGCCAGGGTCCGGTGCAGTACGCTGGCCAGCACCATGCCGTGGAAGAGCCGGGCGCTGACTTCCGGGCTGGCTGACAGCCGGGCGCCGGCCACTTGCTGTGTGGCGAGAAAGCCGGCGACATAGGCACAGGTTGCCGCGGGGCCACGCGTGTACCACGCATTGCCGAGAGCCGGAAAGCGTCGCGATTCCGCGAAAATGAGTCGCAGGAATGCGAGGTGGCGCTCCTCCAGCAAGGATTGCAGGAAGCTGTGTGCGATCTTTTGCAGGCCCTCTGCGGCGTTGCAGCGCGACAGGTCCAGGCTCGTCTCGGTTTTCTCGAGGAAGCGGTCGCAGAGTCTTTCCACCACGGCGACGAACAGGCCGTCCTTGCCCCCGAAATAGCTGTAGACATTGGTCTTGGAGCCCCCACACGCCTTGACGATCTCGTCGAGGCTGACGCCGTCGTAGCCGTGCTCGAGGAACATATCCGCAGCGATGCTCAGGATCAGGGCGCGCTTCTCTTCCCCGCGACGCGTCATGCGCAAAGGCGGGCGGTGAGCAGCGTTGGCGGAGGAGTCCGGTTGTGATTCCATGCAGTAGCCAGCTTTGAAAAAAAGATTGGACGCCGGCGCCATGTTCCGTGGCGCCGGGCCCCGCGCAGTCTACCAAAAGGCCGGCGGTGGAACTGGCAGCGTGAGGTACGAGGGGAGACTTCAGAAGATCCGAACGGTATCTTCTGAATCTAAGAATACCATACGGTACGGTTTAATCTATATTTCATTCCGTGAACGGCGCTTCCGGTCCAACGCGGCGGGTGCGCTGCCCTTCAGCTTTCAAGGAGCAAGTGATGAAAACGAGAATGATTGGCGCGGTGGCAATGCTGGTGATGGCTTCGGCGGCGCAGGCCTCGGTGCGGTCGCCGACGGATGGGGCGCGTGCGGCACAGGCCTCGCTGCCCGTGGCCGAGGCGTTGCAGCGCTCGCAGACCGGCCACATGGCGGACGAGCAGTTCCGAAAGATCGCCGTGCGCAAGGCAGACCCGTACTTGGATGGTGCGGCCCGCCCGGTTGATCCCGCCACCGATGGCGCGCTGCGCCAGGTCGGTCCGTTCACTGACGGCGCGCTGGCCAGGATCGTCGGTGTGGATCCGTTCACGGACGGCGCCTGACGGGCAGGCGCCGGCGCTGCGTGCAGGACGCGCAGCGCCGCGGGCGAATGACATTGCAACAGGCTTCCGACCTTGCAAAGGAATCGGCCAAAACCTAATATAATTCGTATGCCGCATTAATTTGCGTATAGCGCAAAAAAACGGAGACAACGTGACGGACACGAAACCAACCCGACCCGCCGGCCGCACCGCCATCGCCTATGTGGATACCCACGGCGTATCGGTCCATGGCAAGGACCTGAGCCAGGAAATCATCGGCAAGACGGGGTTTACGGAATACTTTCTGTTCCTGCTGACTGGCCGCCAGCCGGATGCAAAGCTGGTGGCGATCACCGATGCCTGCCTGGTGGCCATCGCCGAACATGGCCTGGTGCCCTCGGTCCAGGCCGCGCGCATGACGCTCGCCGCAGCCCCTGATGCCTTGCAAGGCGCGGTGGCGGCCGGCGTGCTGGGCTGCGGCTCCGTCATCCTGGGTGCCTCGGAGACGGCGGGGCAGCTGCTCGGAGAAGTGCTATCGGGCAAGGAAGCAGGCACGCTGGCCGAGAGTGCACACTCCGTCGTGCGCGCCTTGCGGCAGGCCCGCCGGCCCTTGCCGGGATTCGGGCATCCCACGCACAAGCTGGGTGACCCGCGCGCTCACCGCCTGCTGGCCGTTGCGCGCGAGCTCGGCGTGGCCGGTGATCACGTGGCTGCGCTGGAAGCGGTGGCCGCAGTGGTGCCTGAGTACTACAGCAAGCCACTACCGCTCAACGTTTCGGGCGCGATTCCGGCGGTATTGCTGGACGCAGGCTATCCCGCCACGGCGCTCAAGGGCGTACCGATGCTGGCCCGCGTGGCGAGCCTGATTGCCCACCTGCAGGAAGAGCGCCAGCAGCCGATCGGCTTCATCCTCTCCGATGCAGCCGAACATGCCATCACCTACAGCGCCGCGCCGGCGCAAGCATCATGAAGCCGCTCATACCCAATGCAGGCGGTGCCATGGTGGCGCCGCTCGAAGTGCTCAGGCAGTATCGCGCCCACGATTTCACGCTGGCCGATTTCCTTGCGGCGCGCGTGGAGGCGCATCCCGACAAGCCGGCGCTGCTGTTCGAAGGCGAGACCTGGACCTATCGCCAGCTTGACGCAAGGATTGCGCGCGTGGCGAGCTGGCTCGCGCAGGAGATGCAGGTTGGCGCCGGCGACCGTGTCGGCGTGCTGTCTGCAAACCATCCGTCCACTGTCGTGCTGATGTTCGCGCTGGCGCGGATCGGCGCGACGATGGTCCCGGCCAATCCCGACTACCGGCTGGACGAAGCGCTCTACGTGTTCCGGCATGCGCAGGTCTGCGGCCTGGTATGTTCGCCTGCCACGCTGGAAACCGCCGCGGCAATCGCGGCGGAGCTGGGCGGCGCCATCTGGCTGCGTGCCAACGAGAGCGGGAGTCACAATGTCCCGACGCTGGAGCAGTCGATAGCTGCCCATGCGGGTGCCTATGCGGACGGCGCCGGCAGCGCTGCAGATACTGCGCTGATCATCTACACATCCGGCACCACCGGCTTTCCCAAAGGCGCCATGCACAGTCACCGCGGCTATGTGCTGACGGCGGAGGCCTTCATCGGCCGCCTGCACTTGCAGCCAGACGAGCGCGTGATGTGCGTGATGCCGCTGTTCCACATCAATGCGCTGATGTATTCGGTCGGGGGGGCGCTTGCCTGCGGCGGCTGCCTGGTGCTTCTGCGCAGGTTCTCGGCGTCGTCGTTCTGGCGCTTCGCGGCCGAGACCGGCGCGACCGAAGTCAACCTTGTGGCCGCGGCCGGCAGCATCCTGGCCAGGCGACCGCGCGAGGAATTCGTACCTGGCCATCGCCTCTCCAAAATGTTCATTGCCCCGCAGACAAAGGAAATGGTGCAGGTGATGAAGCGGGAATTCCACGTGCCGCGCCTGATCGAGTGCTACGGCATGACGGAAATCCCCGGCGTCATCGCCAATCCGTTCAACGGCCCGCACAAGCTCGGCACCATGGGCCTGGTCTCGCCGCACCCGGACCCGGCCGTGCCGGTGCCCGAGGCGCGCATCGTCGATGACGACGGCCACGACGTGGCACCCGGCGCCGCGGGCGAACTGCTGATCCGCACCCCGACGCTGATGCAGGGCTACTATCGCGACGCCGCGCAGACCGAGGCCGCGTTCCGCGACGGGTGGTTTGCCACCGGCGACCTTGTGCGTCAGGACAGTGATGGCTACTACGTCTTCGTCGCACGCAAGAAGGACGTGATCCGCCGCAAGGGCGAGAACGTGTCCGGCGCCGAGCTCGACCGGATCTTCGGCGAGCACCCCGCAGTCGAGGAAGCGGCGGCTATCGGCGTGCCGGCAGACCTGGGCGAAGAAGAGATCCTGCTGGCGGTGCAGTTCCGCCCCGGGCAGTCGGTCGAGCCGGGCGAGTTGCTAGCCTGGGCACGGGACCGGCTGGCCGTGCACAAGCTGCCGCGCTATGTCGTTGCCGTGGATGCCATTCCGCACACCCCGACGCACAAGCCGGCCAAGCACAAGCTGAAAGCGGACGGGACCCTGTTTGCCCGCGCCACCGACATGGCCGCCGCCAGCCACTGACACAGAATCACCGGAGACAACGATGAACAACCCCGACAACCACACCCTGCAACGCGCCTTCGATGCCATGTGCGAGGACGCGCCTGGCGCGGACCCGGTCCTGCAGGCGCAGTTCCGCGTCGCGCTGAAGCACTTCCACGCCATGCTGGACGAACTGAAGCTGACCGACGAGCAGCTCTACCGGATCGCCACCTGGATGGGCAAGGTGGCCCAGCAGGATGAGCTGATCATGCTGTGCGACATGATGGGCCTGACCATGCGGGCGCTGGACCTGGCACGCACCGATGACCACGCCACGCCGCAGAACGTGACCGGTCCGTTCCCCAAGGACGAGATCGCCGAAGGCTCCAACCCGTGCCATATCGCCACGGAGGACGAGCCTGGCCAGCGGCTGGAGGTGCGCGGCCGCGTGCTGGATGCGGCCACCGGCAAGCCGGTACCGGGCGCGATGATGATCGTATGGCAGCCCAACCAGTTCGGCCGCTATGAGAACGAAGACGACTCGCAGTCGGAAGACAACCTGCGCGGCAAGCTGCGTTGCGAGGCAGATGGCAGCTTCCAGGTGTTCACCGTCCGCCCGGGTGGCTACATCATCGGGCGCGAGGATACCGAAGTGGGCGTGCTGATGAAGCGGCTGGGCCGCAACCGGCAGCGCGCGCCGCACATCCACTACCGCGTGATGCAGCCAGGCTACCGGACCCTGACATCGCAGCTGTACTTCGCCGGTGATCCGGCCAATCCGGTCGACTGCATCTTCTCAACCATCGACGACCACATTGTCGACGCGCTGCCGCACCCGGAGCGCGACGGCTACCAGCTGGTCAACCTGGATATCGTGCTGCAGCCTGAAGCAGCGCAGTAAGCCGGCGCGCGAGGCGGTTCAGGAGGCGGCGGTAATGGAGTGCGCCAGCGCCGGCGCGCGCCGGATCGCGGCCTCGATCGACGCGGCGGCTTCGCGTAGCGCCGGCAGCCGGGTGGCGACCAGTTCGTCGGCGCTGGTGCGCTCGGTTTCGGTGGAGCAGTTGATGGCGGCGATCACGCGCTGTTGCGGGTCGCGCACCGGCACGGCGATCGACAGCACGCCCAACTCCAGCTGGCTGTCCTGGATGGCATAGCCCTGCTCGAGCGCGCGTGCCAGCGCCGCGCGCAGCGCGTCGGCATCGCTGAGCGTCACCGGGGTGAATTTCTGGAATGGCGCCTTGTCGAGGATCTTGTTCTGCTGGGCCTTGGGCGCGTGCGCCAGCAAGGCCAGGCCAAGGGAGGTGCAATGGACCGGCAGCCGGTAACCCACCGAAGCGCGGAAGGCAATGCGCCGGCGGCTGGGCACATGCGCCAGGTAGACCACGCTGTCGCCGTCGAGGATGGCAAGCGAGACCGAATCGCGGAAGCGCTCGGCCACCTCCTGCAGGAACGGCTGCACGATGTCGCGCAGGTTCATCGAGCTGAGGAAGGCGGCGCCCAGCGACAGCACCTTGGGCAGCAGCACGAAGCGGCGGCCGTTGGCGCCGATATAGCCCAGCGCCTGCAGCGTCAGCAGCGCGCGGCGCGCGGTCGCGGGCGTCATGCCGGTGGCCTGCGCCACCTCGCTCAGCGTCAGTTCCGGCGTGGTCTCGGTAAAGGCCTGGATCACCGCCAGGCCCCGCGCCAGCGCCGCGACGTAGTCGCGGTGACCTTCCTCGAGCTTCGGCGGAGCGTCGTTGTCGACGGGGGCGGACGGTTTGGCGGCGGAGGTCATGGCCGTATTTTAGCCGCAACGGACCGCATGCAACACAAGGGCCGGGGCCATCGCAGGCCACCGGATCCGGGAGACATCGCATCATGAGACTCGACCCCACTTCGCTGCGCCTGTTTGTCGCCGTGGCCGAAACCGGCTCCATCGCCGCGGCCGCGGAGCACGCGCACCTTGCCGCGGCCGCGGTCAGCAAGCGCGTGAGCGAGCTGGAGCAGGGGCTGGGCACGGCCTTGCTGATGCGCAGCAACAAGGGCGTGCAGCCGACCATGGCCGGGATGGAGCTGGCGCACCTGGCGCGCGGCGTGCTGCACAACCTGGATGACATCCTGGTGCGCATGCGCGACTACGGCGGCGGCTTGCGCGGGCAGGTGAGGGTGATGGCCAATATCTCGGCCATCACGCAGTTCCTGCCGGCGCAGCTCAAGTCGTTTCTGGCCGAGTACCCGCTGATCGACGTGCACCTGGAAGAGCGCGTCAGCACCGCCATCGTGCGCGCGGTGGCCGAGAACGCCGCGGACATCGGCATCTTCACCGCGGGTGCGGTGGGAGCGGAGCTGGAGACGTTCCCCTACCGGCGCGACGAACTGGTCGTGGTGGTGCCCGGCGCGCATCCGCTGGCCGGGCGGCACTCGGTGACCATCCGCGAGGCCTTCGACTACGACTTCGTCAGCCTGCACGCAGGCAGCCAGATCCACCTGCAGCTGGCCAAGGCCGCCAGCGAGGCCGGCCGCGTGTTCAAGCCGCGCATCCACGTGCCCGGCTACGACGCGCTGTGCCTGATGGTGCAGGCGGGACTGGGCCTGGGGATCCTGCCCAGGTCCAGCGCCGGGCCTTACCAGCAAACCCTTGGCATCTGCACCGTCGCGCTCGATGAAGCGTGGGCCGCGCGCCAGCTGGTGATCGGCGTGCGTGCGTATGAGGGCCTGTCCGCGGTGGCGCGGCTGCTGGTGGACCGGCTGCGCGAGGATGAATAGCGCGCCAGCGCTGCCATCGTTTTTCGCGATGGCGGGCTCGCCAATGGTTGCTTTACCGCGCGCGCGAGTTCTTCCAATCTTGCATCACAGACCACCGTATCCACAGGAGCAGCAAACCGCCATGGCTAACGAAGCGAACAACGGAACGATGCCGCTGCAGGGCGTCCGCGTGATCGAGCTCGGCTCGCTGATTGCAGGCCCGTATGCGGGCGGACTGCTCGCGCAGTTCGGCGCCGAAGTGCTGAAGATCGAATCGCCGAAGGACGGCGATCCGCTGCGCAAGTGGCGCAAGCTGTATGAAGGTACCTCGCTCTGGTGGTATAGCCAGAGCCGCAACAAGAAGTCGCTGACGCTGGACCTGCGTTCGGCACAGGGCCAGGAGATCGTGCGCAAGCTGGTGGCCGAAGCCGATATCGTGATCGAGAACTTCCGTCCCGGTACGCTCGAGAAATGGGGCCTGGGCTGGGAAGACCTGCGCAAGGTGAACCCCGCGCTGGTCATGGTGCGCATCTCCGGCTACGGCCAGACCGGTCCCTACAAGGACCGCCCCGGCTTTGCCGCGATCGCCGAGTCGATGGGCGGGCTGCGCTATGTCAGCGGCTATCCCGACCGGCCGCCGGTGCGCTCGGGCGTAAGCATCGGCGACACGCTCGCGTCGCTGTATGGCGTCATCGGCGCCTTGCTGGCCATGCACCACCTGCGCGCCAACCAGGGCGAAGGGCAGTTTGTCGACGTGGCGCTCTATGAGTCGGTCTTTGCCGTGATGGAGAGCCTGGTGCCGGAGTACGCCAAGTTCGGCCATGTGCGCGAGCGTTCCGGCGCGAGCCTGCCGGGCATCTCGCCGTCGAATACGTATCCGTGCCAGGACGGCCAGTACGTGATCATCGCCGGCAACGGCGATGCCATCTTCCGGCGCTTCATGGCCGCCATCGGCCGCGACGACCTGGGCGAGGACCCACGCCTGGCGCACAACGACGGGCGCGTGCAGCACAACGCCATGCTCGACGACGCCATTACCGCCTGGACCTCCGCGCATGCGCTCGACACGGTGCTGGCAACGCTGGAAGCCGCGGCCGTGCCCTGCGGAAAGATCTACACCGCGGCGGAGATCAGCAGCGACGCGCACTACCGCGCGCGCGACATGATCGAGCCACACCATTTGCCGGATGGCTCGCCGCTGGAACTGTCAGGCATCGTGCCCAAGCTCAGCGGGACCCCGGGACGCACCAGGTGGATCGGCCCCGAGCTTGGCCAGCACACCGAAGAGATCCTGGCGGGCATCGGCATTGCCGGCGACGAACTGCGCGCGCTGCGCGCCGCCGGCGTGGTCTGAGCCCGCGCTTTAGCTGAAAGGAAATAACCATGTGGCTTCCCAATGCCCCCCGACGGGTCAGCATCAATGAAGTGTCCGTGCGCGACGGCTTCCAGATCGAGCCTGAATTCGTCCCGACCGAAGAGAAGATCGCGCTGATCGACCAGCTCTCGAACACCGGGCTGGCCCGCATCGAGATCACGTCGTTCGTGTCGCCCAAGGCGATCCCGAACCTGCGCGATGCCGAAGCCGTGGCCAGGCGCATCCGCCGCAATCCGGCCGTGGTTTATACCGCGCTGGTGCCGAACGTGCGCGGCTGCGAGCGGGCGCTGGACTGTGCCCTGGATGAGATCAACCTGGTCATGTCGGCCAGCGAAACGCACAACCTGGCCAACATGCGCATGCGCTGCGAGCAGTCCCTGGCGCAGTTCGCCGAGGTAATGCAGCTGGCCCGCGCCGGCGGCCTGCGCGCCAGCGGCTGCGTGGCGACCGCATTCGGCTGTCCGTTTGAAGGCGCGATCGCGCCGGAGCGCGTGAAATGGGCCGCGGGCCGCTACCTGGACCTGGGCATGGACAGCATCACGCTGGCCGACACCACCGGCATGGCCGACCCGCGCCAGGTGAGCGCGCTGGCCGAGTCCTTCCTGCGCTGGTTCCCGGGCGTGCCGCTGACCCTGCATTTCCACAACACGCGCGGCATGGGCCTGGCCAATGTGATGGCCGGGCTGGCCGCGGGCGTGGACAGCTTCGACGCGTCGCTGGGCGGGCTGGGCGGCTGTCCGTTCGCGCCGGGTGCGACCGGGAACATCAGCACCGAAGACCTGGTGCATATGCTCGAAGCCGCCGGCATCGATACCGGCGTCGACCTGGACCGCTTGCTCGGCGCGGCGCGCGGCCTGCCTGGGCTGGTCGGACACGATATCTCCGGGCAGGTGGTCAAGGCCGGCAAGAGCACGGACCTGCATCCGGTGCCGGAGTGGGTGGGCGCAAGGTAGCCCGCGACACATACAAGGAGAGACCCCACCATGACTGAACCCGACCGCCCGGCGAGCCTGCTCGACAAGCTCTGGGCCAGCCACGTGATCCACCAGGAGCCGGACGGACCCGCGCTGATCTATATCGACCGGCACCTGGTCAACGAGGTGACCAGCCCGCAGGCCTTCGAAGGCCTGCGCCTGAACGCGCGCAAGGTGTGGCGCGCCGCTTCCGTGCTGGCAACGGCCGATCACAACGTGCCGACCACCGCGCGCAAGCTGGGCATTGCCGATCCCGTCAGCCGGGCGCAGGTCGAGGCCCTGGACCAGAACTGCGCAGACACCGGCATCGTCAACTTCGGCATGGATGATCCGCGCCAGGGCATCCTGCACGTGGTCGGTCCGGAACGCGGCGCCACCTTGCCCGGCATGAGCATCGCCTGCGGTGACTCGCACACGTCCACGCACGGCGCGTTCGCGGCGTTTGCGTTCGGCATCGGCACCTCTGAAGTGGAGCAGGTGCTGGCCGCGCAATGCCTGTGGATGAAGAAGCCCAAGTCGATGCTGGTGCGGGTGGAGGGCGAACTGCCCCGTGGCGTGGCCGCCAAGGACATCGCGCTGGCGCTGATCGGCCGCATCGGCACCGCCGGCGCCACCGGACATGTGATCGAGTTTGCCGGCAGCACGATCCGTGGCCTCAGCATGGAAGCGCGCATGACGGTGTGCAACATGGCGATCGAAGCGGGTGCGCGCGCCGGCATGGTGGCGGTGGATGAAACCACGCTGGCCTACCTGGACGGCCGTCCGCAGGCGCCGGCCGGTGCGATGTGGGACGCCGCCACCGGATACTGGCGCACGCTGCGCAGCGATCCTGGCGCCACCTTCGATGCCGTGGTGGAGCTGGACGCCACCGCGATCCGCCCGCACGTAACCTGGGGCACCTCGCCGGAAATGGTGGTGGCCATCGGCGAGCGCATTCCCGATCCGCGCGACGAGCGCGACCCGGTGCAGCGCAAGAGCATCGAGCAGGCGCTGGACTACATGGGCCTGCTGCCGAATACGCCGATCGAGGCGGTCGCGCTGGACAAGGTATTCATCGGCTCGTGCACCAATGCGCGCCTGGAAGACCTGCGCGCGGCGGCGGCCGTGCTGCGCGGGCGCCATGTCTCGCCGCGCATCAGGCAGGCTCTGGTGGTGCCGGGATCGGGGCTGGTCAAGTCGCAGGCCGAGGCCGAGGGGCTGGACCAGGTGTTCATCGCCGCCGGCTTCGAATGGCGCGAACCGGGCTGCTCGATGTGCCTGGGCATGAACGATGACCGCCTGTCGGCCGGCGAGCGCTGCGCGTCCACCTCCAACCGCAACTTCGAAGGCAGGCAGGGGCCGGGCGGGCGCACCCACCTGGTCAGCCCGCAAATGGCGGCCGCGGCCGCGGTGGCGGGCCACTTCATTGATGTGCGCTCGCTGTAGACCACCGGAGGAAACCGAGCAATGAGAGCCTTTACCACGCTGGACGGCCTGGTGGCGCCGCTGGACCGAGCCAATGTCGATACCGACGCCATCCTGCCCAAGCAGTTCCTGAAGTCGATCCGGCGCAGCGGCTTCGGCCCCTACCTGTTCGACGACTGGCGCTACCTCGACCACGGCGAGCCAGGGCAGGACTGCAGCAGCCGGCCCCTCAACCCGGATTTCGTGCTGAACCAGCCGCGCTACCGCGGCGTCTCGATCCTGCTGGCGCGCGAGAACTTCGGTTGCGGCTCATCGCGCGAGCATGCGCCGTGGGCGCTGGAGGACTTCGGCCTGCGCGCGCTGATCGCGCCCAGCTTTGCCGACATCTTCTACAACAACTGCCTGAAGAACGGCCTGCTGCCGATCGTGGCGGCGCCGGACGTGGTCGAGCGCCTGTTCGCCGAGACCGCGGCCACGCCGGGCTACCGGCTTCAGGTGGACCTGGCCGCGCTGCAGGTGGTGACGCCGTCGGGCGAGGCCATTGCCTTCACGCTGGATCCGTTCAAGCAGCACTGCCTGCTGAACGGCCTGGACGATATCGCGCTGGCGCTGCGCCACGCCGGGCAGATCCAGGATTACGAACAGGCGAGGCGGCAACGCGAGCCCTGGCTCTTTGACTGAATGATCCCCTGACGGCAGCCGGCCGTCCGAGCCGGCACCGTCGACACACACAATGGATGGAGACACTATGTCCTGGCAATTTCATACGACCCACGCGCTACGTGCCGCAGCCTTCGGCCTGGCCTGCCTGGCAGGCACGGACGCCGCACTGGCGCAGACCTATCCCACGCAGCCGATCCGCATGGTGGTGCCTTATGCACCGGGCGGAACCACCGACATCATCGCCAGGCAACTGGCGCAGCGTATGTCCGAGAAGCTGGGGCAGCCGGTGGTGGTGGAAAACAAGAGCGGCGCCAATACCGTGATCGGCGCCGACGCGGTGGCCAAGGCTCAGCCCGACGGCTACACGCTGCTGCTGACCAACGATGCCACCTTCGTGCTCAACCCGGTGGTGCTGCCGTCGGTGTCGTACAACGTCGCGCGCGACTTTGCCCCGGTGGCGACGATCGGCTACGTGCCGCTGGTCATGGCCGTATCGGGCAGCCTGCCGGTGGACAGCGTCAAGGACCTGGCCGCGTATGCCAAGGGCCGCCCGCAAGCCCTCAGCTACGGCTCGTTCGGCAGCGGCAGCCAGCCGCACCTGATGGGCGCGCTGTTCAACAAGCTGGCCGGCACCGACCTGGTCCACGTGCCGTACAAGGGCTCGGCGCCGGCGGTGGCAGACGTCGTCGGCGGCCAGATCCTGATGACCTTCCCGGCGCTGCCGACGATCCGGAGCTTTGTTGCGGCAAAGAAACTCAAGGTGCTCGCCGTCAGCGGCGACAAGCGCACGCGCGCGCTGCCGCAGGTGCCCACCTTTGCTGAGGCCGGCTACAAGGACATGGATATCTCGGCCGTCTACGGCGTGCTGGCCCCGGCCAAGGTGCCGCGCGCGGTGGTCGACAAGCTAAACGCCACCATCCGCGAGATCCTGGATGACAAGGACTTCGTCGAGAAGCACTTCGCCGCGCAGGGCATGGTGCCGATGAAGCTGAGCCCGGCGCAGTTTTCGCAGTACATCGAGACGCAGACCCGCCAGACCCGCAAGCTGGTCGAGCTGTCCGGCGTCAGGGTCGAGTAGGAGGGGCCATGACCAGCACGAACAATGCACGCGCGGTGCATGCACCGCGGCTTGGATGGATCGGCGTTGGCGCCATGGGCCGGCCGATGTGCCTGAACCTGCTGAAGGCCGGCTACCGGCTCACGGTCTTTGACCGCGTGCCGGCGCAGTGCGAGGCGGTGGCCGCTGCAGGCGCCACGGTGGCGCCGGCAGCGCAGGCACTGGTGGCGGACTCCGATGTGGTGTTCTCGACGATCTTCGACGATGGCGGGCTGCGCGACCTGTTCCTGGCCCCTGGCGGCGTTGCCGGGGCCGCGACGGCAGACAAGGTCTTTGTCGACATGAGCACGGTCTCGCCCGACGCCTCGGCCGAGGTGTCCGCCGCGCTCGCGCAGCGCGGCGCCGCTTTTCTGCGCGCGCCGGTGTCGGGCACGGTATCGCTGGCCACCAGCGCGCAGCTGAGCTGCTTCGTGTCCGGGCCGCGGCCGGCCTTCGACGCGGTGCAGCCCGCCCTGGCGTGCCTGACCGCGCGCCAGTCCTACGTGGGCGGCGCGGACGAGGCCCGCGTCATCAAGCTGATGATCAACATGATGGTGTTCATGAGCACCGCGGTGATCGGCGAAGGGCTGGTCTTCGGCGCGCGCGCCGGGCTGGACCGCGCGCTGATGGTCGATGCGATCAACGACAGCATCGTCGGCAGCGCCCACTACCGCACCAAGGCAGAGCAGCTCAAGCAGCGCGACTACGCCGCCGTCGGCCCGATCTCGCTGGTGGTGAAGGACCTCGACCTGGCATTGGCGGTGGCCCGCGACAACGCGGTCGCGCTGCCGATGTCGTCGCTGGTGCGGCAATACCTGGCGCTGATGCAGCAGCGCCGGCAAGACCATCTCGACATCGCCGCGCTGGCCGATGTGCTCGAGTGGGCAGGCGTGCCCGGCGCAGTGTAATCGGGCCAACCCGATACCTACAACAAGGATGGAGACATGAACCACAACCCGATCACCCGGGCGCCACGCGCCCTGTTCGCCGCCGCCGGGCTTGCCCTGGCCCTGGCGATGCCGCCGGTGCTGGCCCAGGGCAAGCCCGGCGCCGAACCGGTCCGCATCGGCGGCCTGTTCTCGAACACCGGCGGCCTTGCCGCCGTGGGCCAGGCCGAGCGCGAAGGCGCGCTGCTGGCGCAGAAGGTCGTCAATGCCCGTGGGGGCATTGGCGGGCGGCCGCTGGAAATGATTGTCGAAGACGACGGCTCCAGCCCGGATTCCGCCGTCGCCAAGGCGAACGCGCTGCTCCATACGCACAAGGTTCGCGCCATCGTCGGGCCATCGGGTATTGCACAGACGGTTGCCATCGGCGGCATCACACAGGCGCAGAAGGTGCCCCTGTTTTCGTTCTCGGGACTGGGGCCCGCGGTAGTGCGTGAACGCCATTGCGTGTTCCACCTGACGCCGTCGCAGGAGCTCAACGCGCGTGCCGTGCTGGCCTATGCGCGCGACAACGGCCTGAAGCGCGTCGGCGTGCTGAATGACTCGGGCTACGGCCAGGTGGTCTGGACCAGCCTGAAGACGCTGGACCGCGAGTACGGCGTCAGCTTCATACAGGTGGAGAAGTTCGAGATCGCCGCCACCGATGTCACCACGCAGGCGGCCAAGATCAAGGCGGCCACGCCGGATGCCATCATCGTCATCTCGACCTCGCCCGCGCCGTTCCGCAACGTGCGCAGCTGAAGGTGGGCGTGCCCATCATCTCCGTGCATGGCACGGCTACCTACGAGACCGTCAAGGCCATGGGCGAGGCCGCGGACAACATCATCCATCCCGAGTTCATCGTATCCGAAGACCCGCTGCCGGGGCAGAAGGAATTCGTCGAGACCTTCCGCAAGGAGTACGGCAAGCTGCCCAAGCATTTCTCGGCGGTAGGCTGGGATGCGGTCATGGCCCTGGCCGCGGGCCTGAAGGCGGCCGGTGCCGATGCGCCGGGCGACAAGCTGTGCAGCGCGTTGCGCCGGCCTTACCAGGGTGTCACCAGCGGCTACGACTTCGCCGCGCCCGACATGGGCGGCAGGTGTCGCTGGCGGGGCGGGACATCACCGCCGTCACCGTCCAGCAGCGCAGCCGCGCCGGCCTGGTGCGCACCTTCCAGACGCCGCAGGTGTTCGAGCACATGACCGTGCTCGAGAACCTGATGGCAGGCTGCCACAAGGCCACCCACGCTGGCGTGCTGCGGGCGATGCTGCGCACGCCGGCATCGCGCCGCGAACTGGCGGCCATGCACGATGCCGCGCTGGCATGTGCCGGGAAATTCGGTCTGGAGCGCTTGCTGCAGCACCGGGCCGGCACCCTCCCGGCCGGCCAGCGGCGCATCGTCGAACTGGCGCGTGCCTGCATCGGCAATCCAGGACTGCTGTTGCTGGATGAACCGTCCTCGGGGCTGAACAGCGAAGAGATCGCATGTGGGGCACCACCGATGGGACCCGGACGACACGTACTTCATTATCCATTGCCTGGACCACGCCGACGCGCTGCCGCGCCGGCTGGCAAGCCATGACGCGCACCGTGCCTACCTGGCCGCGGCGCCTGTCGAATGGAATGCGTCGATGCCGACTACCAGACCTTCATGTCGAGGGACGGCGTCTGCGTGCGCGAGCACTTCTTCAACACCACGAGCTGAAGACATTGGTCGCGGACTGGTCCGACGACGACATCCAAGCGTTGAACCGCGCTGTCCTGGTGCAGCCATCCGGCCTTCTTGCCAGCTCGCCTCCGAAATGCCGGATTGCGTCGCGGCGCCCGGTATCACGTTAACTGATCCTTCAGATCAGCAAGTTGAATTTCACCTTTCATGAATATCAGTTCTAAGATCATGACCACTGATCGACCGAAGCGAATGCCTTGTATTTCCGATGACAAATCCAGGTCCGAACCCCTTGCCAGGCAGACCAAGAGTGTCTGGATCAATACTGAGGCGCCGCCGGCCAATCCTTTCGCGATCCGCTAGCACCCCGTGAGCAACCGCGATGCCATGGCGATTTTTTTACGCGCCGATCCATGTCGCACCGCGCCAGACGCCGTCCTGCACCAGGCGCTTCATCAGCGACACGAGCGCGGCGGTCGCACAGGAGGCGGCGGTGGACTGGGTGCGCGTCGCAAGCCGCGCAAGAAGGATGCGGCGAGACAGGGCCGGCGAGGCAATGGGTGCGGCGGCCAGGGTGCCACGCGCCAGGTCGTCGGAGATGGCGGAACTAGGCAGGATGGTATGGGCGAAGCCCTTCGCGACCAGCGACTTCTGCACGCTGAGCGAATTGGTTTCGGCGGCAATAACGAGGTCAATACCGGAAACGGCAAAAGCATGCTCCACCACATTGCGAAGGCCATGCGGCGGATTCGGCAGCACCAGCGCCAGTCCCTCCAGGTCCATGATGGAAAGCGGCCCGGCCTGTGGCACCGTGCTTGGCCGCCCCACCAGGTACAGCTGCTCGTCGAGCAAGGCCTGCACCTGCAGCCCCGTGACCGACTTGTCGTCGTACATCAGCGCGGCATCCACGTCGCCCGACTCGAGCCACTGCCGCAAATGCCCGGCATAGCCTACCGTCAGGCGGACGCCCAGTTGCGGATGCCGGTCCCTTAGCGTGGCAACCAGCTCCGGCGCCAGGAGTTCGCCGCAACTGGGAAGGAGGCCAATGTCCGCCGTGCCTGAGACCAGACCCGCGGCGGGCTGGATCTCCGCCCTGGCGCGATCCAGTTCGCGCAGCGCACGCCGGCCGTACTCCGCGAGGGTCTTGCCGGCATCGGTGAGCAGCATGCCGTGCCGTTCGCGCTCGAACAGTTCGACACCCAGATCCTCCTCGAGAAGCCGGATGTGGCGGGAGACGGCGGGCTGGACGATGTGCAGGCGTTCCGCCGCCTTGGTCGTGCTGCCGGTCTCTGCGACGGCCAGTAATGCACGGAGTTGCTTGATATCCATGAGAAGGGATGAGGTGGCTGTATCGAAGTCGTTGATTCGCGGGCGCTGGCGTCGAGTTTCAACTGCCTGGCGAGGCGAAATATGTGAGGCTCGCGTCACCCGATGCCGGGCCGCGCGGGGAATCCCTGATTGATCTTGCCTCATAAGAGTATATAAATAATATCATTAATTTAGCGACCCGGAGGAACGTCCGGGGTAACCCTGAAAACCTCGAAAAGGTGGTGGAAGATGAACGAGAAGACGAGCGCCGACATTGCGGCGGTGATGACGGCGGATGACGCGAGATATGCGGCCATGCTGGCCGGCGACGTGGCCGCGCTGGATGCGTTGCTTGCGGATTCCCTGGTCTACACGCATGCGACTGCGCGTACGGAAGACAAGGCTGCCTATCTCAAGGCGGTATCGAGCGGTCTCGTCAAATACGTCGAGCTGAAGCGGTCAGAGGCTGTCGTGCAGGTCTATGGGCCGACCGCCGTCATGCACGGACAGCTTTCGCTCAGTGTGTTGCGCGAGGGTAGCCGCAAGGGCATGAACGGCCTGTTCCAGAGCGTCTGGGTCAGGTCGGACAACCAATGGCAAATGGCGGCCTGGGCGTCTGTGCCGCAAGCGTTCACATCCGCGTGATGGCTATTCGTGCCTGGCCGCGCCTAGGCCAGGCAGTACGGTCTGTCAGCAGGCCAATTTACTGAAGGAGAAGAAGCGATGAGCGAAAAGAACGTGGTCCTGGCAGTGAACTGCCGGATCCGGAGCGACAAGGTGAAGGAGCTGATGGCGGAGTTGCTGGCGAATGCGGAAGCCTCCCGCGCGGAGCCGGGCTGCCTGCATTTCGACGTCAGCGTCGACAAGGACGATCCGACCAAGATCATGTACTACGAGGTCTACCGGGACCAGGCGGCGATCGATTCACACGCGCAGACCGCTCACCACAAGCGATGGGTGACCGAAGGCGCGCCGCTTCTCGAAGTGCGGCAGCCGGTGCGGCTGTCACGCACGGCGCCGTGACCCGGCGCGGCTGACGCGGTTCGGGCGCGCGGCGCGCGACAGGTCGCCCGCCCGGCGAAGCGAAGCAATACACAACAAGCAAGAGGGGAGACTGATGAGCGAGAGAAAGCAAGTGGTGGTGGTGGCCTGCCAGCCGAAGGCCGGCAAGCGGCAGCAACTGCTGGATGAGCTGGAGAAGAACCGCATGGCGGCACTGCAGATCGAAGCCGGTTGCCTGCAGTTCGATGTGACGACCGCCGAGGACAGCGACGAGCGGATTGTCGTCTACGAAGTCTACCGGGATCTGGCGGCGCTGGAGGCGCATCAGCAGACGCCGCATTTCAAGAGATTCTTGCAGGAGGGCATCCCGTTGTTCGCCGAGCACGACCTGGCGATCTACGAGCGCGTCGCACCCTGAGGCGGAAGCTGTCCCGGGCTGGCATGCCGGTCTTTGGATATTGCCGCGCGATTCACCGTCCCTTGCTGGCGTCCCGGCAAGGGACGGCTCATCCAGAAAGAGAAAGGTTCACCATGATCAATTCTGATTCGACTATCAGCACAAGCTTGCCGGCGCAGATCGGCAAGGAAGAAGAGGACAAGGTATTCCGGCGCGTGACGCGAGGCATCCTGCCGCTGCTGTTCATCTGCTCTATGATTGCGCTGTTCGACCGTTTCATCGTCGGCTTTGCCAAGCTGCAGATCACCGAGGCCTTCGGCCTGTCCGCCGCGGCCTACGGTTTTGGCGCCGGGATCTTCTCGCTCGGCTACCTGCTGTTCGAAGTGCCGAGCAACGTCATCCTGGCGCGCGTGGGTGCGAAGAAATGGATTGCCAGGATCATGGTGAGCTGGGGCATCGTCACGGTCGGGACGATCCTGGTGCGCACGCCGGAGCAGTTCTATATGGCCCGGTTCCTGCTGGGCCTCATGGAGGCGGGCTTCTACCCCGGCATCGTCTATTACCTGTCCGGCTGGTTCCCGCGGGCGCGCTTTGGCCGGGTCATGGCATTGCTGTTGCTGGTGTTCCCGATCAGCAACCTGTTCATTGGCCCGTTGTCCGGCTGGATCCTGGAGTCGATGTCCGGCACCGCCGGGCTGGCCGGGTGGCAATGGCTGTTTGTCGTCATGGGCATCCCGGCGATCCTGATGGGCTTCGTGTTCTTCCTGCTGGTCGCGGACAAGCCCCAGGACGCAAAGTGGCTCAGTGCACATGAGAAGCGCATCGTCCTCGACGCAATCGCCAGGGATCGTGCATCCAGGCATGAGTCGGGCGGCTGGTTCCTGGCGTTCAAAGACTGGCGCGTGTGGGCGCTCGGCGCAATCATGGCGGGCGGCTATCTCGGCCTGTACGGCATCGTCTTCTGGCTGCCCACGATGGTGCAGTCGGCCGGCGTCAGCGGCTTCCGCAACATTGGCCTGATCGCCTCCATTCCCTGGATTGGCACCGTGCTGGTGACGCTGGTGCTCGGCTACTCGTCCGACTATTTCCAGGAGCGTCGCGGGCATTTCTGTTTCGCCGTCCTCCTGGGAGCGCTGGGCTTCGTGATCAGCGTCCAGTCAAGCACCAACATCTACGTAACCATTGCCGGCCTCAGCGTTGCCTGCGCCTTCCTGTTCGCGTGCTTTCCGCCCGCCTGGGCGCTGGCGTCCACGCTGCTGGTCGGGCAGAGCGCCGCGTGCGGGTTGGCCCTGGTCAACACGGTTGCGTCGTTCGGTTCCTTTATCGGGCCTTACCTGATGGGGATTGGCCAAGAAAGGACGGGCGGACTGACGGCGCCGCTGATGGTGCTGGCTGCCATCTGTTCGGTCTCTGCGCTGGCCATCTGGCTGATTCCGGCCCATGCCCCCGACCAGTCAGGCGCCGGCAGCCGCGCGTTGAAGGACGCCAAGACAGGCGGATCGGTGGCGGATTCCATGGCGCAATAACACGACAACCGGCGGCCATGATCCGCACATTAGATCTATTGATATAAGCAAAAAATAGCCATCGGATGTCAGCCTTCGTCCGATGGCCTGGAAGAAGCGATATGAAAGACGAAACCAAAAGAAAGATCACCTCGGTCCTCATTGCTGACGACCAGCGGCATGCCGCGATGATCGGCGGCGATATGGCAGGCCTGGACCGGCTGCTGGGCGGCGACCTGGTCTACATCCACGGCAGCGCGAGGCAGGACGACAAGCAGCAATATCTCGCCTCCATCGCGAGCGGCGCGGTGAAGTACCTCGACATCAAGCGCACGGCGGCAGCGGTCCAGGTGTATGGGGATACCGCGGTGGTTCACGGCCACATTGCGATCCAGGGCATGTCCAGTGGCGAGAAGCGGCTGATCGACAGCCTCTTCCAGAGCGTGTGGGTGTTGGCTTCTTTTGGCTGGCAGATGGTCGGGTGGGCGTCCATCCCGACTGGCAAGGCGCAGGCATAAGGAGACAGCAAGATGAAATTCGTGACTATCGACTGTGGGGAAAAGGGCCATCCCGGCCTGCTGATGAGCGACGGGAATATCCTCGACCTGATCTTGCTGCGTCGGCATCTTGGCGTGGCGAAGCTTATGCCTGCGGATGTTCGCGGCATTCTCGAAGGCGGCGCGCCCGCACTGGCGCTGGCCGATCAGTGCCGGCGCGCCGTCGAGGAAATGAGCGACCACGCGAGCGCCCAGCTCAGCGAAACAGGCGCACTGGTGTCGTTCCACGGCACGCCGCTGCTGGCCCCGATCCCCGAGCCGCGCCTGTTGTTGGCGGCGTCCGGCAACTACGGTCGCCACATGCGCGAGTATCCGGACGTGCCACTGCCGGAAAATCCTACCGCCTTCATCAAGCCTGCCGACACGCTGACGGGCCACGAGAAGCCAATCCTGATTCCGCCGCAGTTTCCGGATCAGGTCGACTTCGAAGGCGAGTTCGCTTTCGTGTTCGGACGGACCTGCCATAACGTCGACGAAGCGTCGGCGATGCAGTATGTCGCCGGTTACACCATCGTCAACGACGTGTCGGCGCGCAACTGGGTAGCCGAGGTGTTCTCCTCGACCGAGCGCTTCCAGTCCATCCGCGCATGGGACCGGAACATCCTCGGCAAGAACCTGCCCAGTTTCTCGCCATGCGGACCGATCCTGACTACCGCTGACGAGATCGCGGATCCCCACGACCTGGCGATCACCACGCGCGTCAACGGCAAGGTCATGCAGGACAGCGGCACCAGCGATCTCATCTGCCGGATTCCCAGGCTTATCTCGTATTTCTCGAAATGGTACCGGTTCCAGCCGGGCGACATTTTCAGCACCGGCACCCCGGAAGGCGTTGGCGCCGGCCGCACGCCGCCGGTCTATCTCAAGCGAGGGGACCGCATCGAAATCGAGATCGCCGGACTTGGCACGCTGGCCAATCCGGTGGCATAGCCCCGGGCAGGCTGCGGGTCCGGCACGGCAACCCGCACGGGCGCAAATCTTCTGGAAACTGGACAAGGAGACATGATGGAAGACGTGGAGAAACTGACGATCCTCAGAGGCGAGGATCTGAACTGGGAAAGCGATGGACGACGGGGCTTCTTCGAGTATTGCGACCTCGGCATGCGCAAGGCGACCAGCGGCCGCTACCTGGTGCACCTGATTCGTGCCACCGCGTCGATGGAGTCGCCCATCGGCGGTCACCGGCACATCGTAGACCTGCAGGTCGTCTACATGCTCAAGGGATGGATGAAGCTCTGGCACGAGGGCCACGGCGAGGTCACGCTCAAGGCGGGCGACTGCATGTACCAGCCTGGCGGCCTGACGCACGGCGCGCTGGACTGGTCGGCCGATTTCGAATGCCTCGAGGTCATTTCGCCGGGCAATTTCAGCACGCTCGAATCCGAGACCGAGGCGGCTTAGCAACAATCAGCACAAGGCTCGGCCGCCCACGAGCGGCCAGCCAATACCTGGAGACATGATGAGCATCATCAAGGCAACCGGCGTTGCATACGGGCGGCTGCGCGCACCGGATCTGGACAGGATGGAGGCATTCCTGCTCGATTTCGGCATGGTGCGCGTCGCGCGCAACGAGAATACGCTGTACATGCGCGGCACCGGGCCCGCGCAATACATCCATGTGACGGAGAAGGGCAGCCCTGCCTTCCTGGGCATGGCCTACCGCGCGGGCAGCGAGGCAGACCTGGAGAAGCTGACGCGGGTGCCTGGCGCCTCCGCGGTGGAGCCGATCGACGCGCCCGGTGGCGGCAAGCGCGTGCGCCTGCGCGACCCCGACGGCTACCTGATCGAAGTCGTCCACGGCATCGCGCCGCTGCCTGAGCTTCCGATCACGCATCGCCATCCGGAACAAGGCCGGACGGTCGGCGTACTGGACCGGATCCACATGGGGCCCGCGCGGGTCAGGAGCTTCGGCCATGCCGTCATCTTCACCCCCCGGTTGCAGGAGACCCTGGAATGGTACTGGCATGTGCTGGGCCTGCTGCCGTCGGAGGAAGTGTACGAGGGCAGCCCGGACAACGTGCTGGGATCGTTCAATCGCTGCGACTGCGGCGACGAGTTCGTCGACCACCACGTGGCGATGTTCTTCAGCAATGCCACCGCGGGCCTGAACCATCTCGCCTTCGAGGTGGTTGATCTGGACGACGTCTTCACCGGCCACGAGCACCTGCAAGCCAGGGGAGGGTACGAGCCGCTCTATGGCGTTGGCCGCCACCTGCTTGGAAACCAGGTGTTCGACTACTGGGGCGGTCCCTGGGGGATGGTTCACGAACACTACGCGCATGGTGACCTGCTGAACGCAAGCTCGGGACGCAAGCGCGTTGACATCGCCCAGGGCTTTGTCTCGCCGTGGGGTGGGGAGCCTTCCGAGGCGCTGCTGAATCGCGTCGTCCCCTGAGCCGCCGCTTAACGCCACTATCAAACCGAACATGAACACCTCACTTGAATTCGACCCGCAAAGCCTGGTGCTGCCGCGTGTGCCCATCCGTGGCAGCACCCAGCATTACCATGTGCGCCGCATCTTCTGCGTCGCGCTGAACTATGCCGACCATGCCAGAGAGATGGGCAGGGAAGTCTCGCCGGAGCCGCCCTTCTATTTCACCAAGAGTCCCTTCGCCATCACACACACGGACTCGGTCGTTCCGTATCCGCCGGCCACTGCCAACTATCACCACGAGATCGAACTGGTTGCCGCGATCGGAAAGCCTGCGTTCAGGGTGTCACCCGCCGAGGCCTGGGACTGCGTGTTCGGATACGCATGCGGGCTCGACATGACGCGGCGCGACCTGCAGCTCGCCGCGCGCGACAAGGGCCGGCCGTGGGAAGTGGGAAAGGATTTCGAGGAGTCCGCGATCGTCTCGGAGATCGTGCCGGTTTCGGCAATCGGTCACCCGCAAAGCGGCAGGATCGCCGTCTCGGTGAATGGCGAGACGAAGCAGGACAGCGATATCTCGATGTTTATCTGGAACGTGGCGGAGCTGGTATCCGATCTCTCCAAATACTATCGCCTCGGGCCGGGCGACCTGATCTATACGGGAACGCCCCACGGCGTCGGGCCGGTGCGTGCCGGCGACAGCCTGCACGGCGTCGTCGCAGGCGTCGCCAGCATTGACCTGCGCATCGGGCCTGCGGCCTAGCCAAGCGTCAGTCGTGTGCAAGCATGGCGCCAGGTCCAGGCGCCAGCCACAGGGAAATATTTCCTTCATATCTGGAGTCGGAGCATGAACGAGCAAGGCGAATCCGGGCGAGTCGGTAAATGGCCGCCGGGGGATGCAGCAGGGCAGGAGAATCGAGCCGGCAACGCGGCCAGCGAGGCATCGGCTCGCAGCGCATACAGCCAGGCGTATCGAAGCCCCGAAGTCGGCGGGAACCGCGGTGCGCGCCTGCTGCTGAAAGGCGGCACGGTTCTCACGCTTGACGAGAAGGTAGGAGACTTCGAGCAGGCGGATGTCCTGGTCGAGGGCAAGAAGATCGTGGCCATTGCCCCGCATCTGGAAGCGGCCGGCGCGCAGGTCATCGATTGCAGCGGAACGATCGTGATGCCCGGATTCATCAGCACGCACCAGCATCAGTACCAGACGCTGATGCGCAGTGCGTTGTCCGATGGCATCCATATCCGCGCCATACCGGCCAATAGCCAGCAGCCGGTCGCCAAATGGCCGGGCGAATTCTATACGACCACCATCCAGGAGGTCTGGACGCCGGGATTCATGCCGAATCCGCCCGTTCCGGGCCAGCCGCCCATCTGGGATCTCGGGCGACCGCCCATGGACCCCGAGGACTGCTACATCGCCGAGTTGGTGTCGTCCCTCAGCCAGATCACCCAGGGCGTCACCACGATCACGGATACCTCGCAGTCATCGCACACGCCGGACCATACCGACGCGATGATCCAGGCGCTCTTCGATTCGGGCCAACGCGCGGTCTACGCTTACGGATGGGGTAATGACCGCTCGGCGCAGTTCCCGGAGCAGTCCTACGAATACCCCGGCCGCAGCGGCGATACGTCATTCGGGTTGGGTCGGCTGGCCAAGACGTACTTCAGCTCGAAGGACCAGCTGGTGACGCTGGGCGCGATGCTGGACTGGCACCCGGTGGTCGATCCGCGCACGCGCGAGAAGCAGAACTACACGGGGTGGCAACTCGCGCGGGAGTTCGGCGCGTGGATCAACAACCACGCGGCGCACGGCGCGGTCGTCGAAGGCATTGCGGAGGATCCGCGCAACGGCACTGACTGGTCCGATGTCACGCTGGTCCACTGCACGCTGTGGCAGGACGAGCCGGTCGCCCAGATCGGCGTGGATAACGTCAGGTCGCGCGCCTGGCAATTGGTTGCCGACCGGGGTGCACATGTTTCGATCTCGCCGCTGGTGGAAATGCAGATGCGCCACGGCATGCCGCCGTTTCAGCTGGCCCTGAACTACGGCATCCTGCCCAGCCTGAGCCCGGACACGGAAACCAACATGACGACCAACCCGTTCTCGATGATGCGTTCCGCATTCACGCTGCAACGGGCGCTGGCGAACGAGCTGGTGTTCCCGTTGAGCGACCCGCAAGGGCTGAAGGTGCCGCAGCTGGTGACCAGCCGGCAAGTGATCGAGATGATGACCATTGCCGGCGCTGCGGGCTCAGGACTGCTTCACAAGGTCGGCACGCTGACGCCGGGCAAGGAGGCCGATATCGTCGTGCTCGACGCCAATACGCTCAACACCGCGCCCATGAACAACGTTCCCGGCACCGTGGTCACGCTGATGGAGTCGCGCAACGTGCGCGATGTGGTCATTGCCGGAAAGATCGTGTACCGCGATGGAAAGCTGGTTGGCTGGGACGTGCAGAAGCTGCTCAGGGACGTGACTCGGGCGAGGGATCGCGTTCTGGCGCGCATCAACGGCCCGGCGCTGGCAGGTGCCTTGCCGGCGGGCCTGAACAGCCATGCCGAACCGTATCGGCCCAATTTCCTGGGATCGACCTCCTATATCGGGCAGAACGCCACCGCGCCGGCTTATGTGCTCAGGCCGTAGGTTGGGCGCCTGACGGCATCCGCGGCGCAGGCAGGGCCTGCGCCGTCAGCCTCTGTCTGCGGGAATTCCTGTTCCCCATTTGCCCCGTGGATTCATCCCGGGGATTCCTCACCTGCCCTCAGGGAATCGCTGATGAAAAAGGAAGAAGACGGACTGAGTGCGCTCGGCCGTTTGCTGGCAAGCGCCGGTGCCGCGCTTGCATTGGCCGGTTGCGCCGCTGCGCCGACCATGGTTGAACTGCAGGAGGTGCGCGGCATTTCCGCGCAGACGCTGCAGGCCAGGCTGGGAGAGCCAACCGACAAGGTTCGGCTGCATGACGGGCGCAGCCGCTGGCTGTACTCAGGCCAGCCGCTCGGACTCTTCGTCTATGCCGCGGATTTCGACACGGATGGCGCCCTGGTCGACTATCGCCAGATGTTGACGATGGAGGAGCTGCAGCAGGCCAGGCCAGGCGCGTGGGCCAAGCAGGATGTGGTGGCGCGATTCGGCAAGCCCCGCTTGCCGATCCAGTACTACGCGTTGCAGAAGCGTGAAGTCTGGTCCTACCGCTTCCAGTATGTGACGCAGGTCGCGATATTTCATTTCCAGTTCGATGCCGGCGGTGTTCTGCGCGCCACGCAAATGTCCATCAATTGCTTTGAAGACATGATGTGAGGGACCACCCGGCGGTGTAGCGAGGAGGCTTTGCCGCCCAATAGATTTATAAATATTTTTATTAAATATGCCTGATGTACCAAAGGCAACAGATGGGGGAGCGTGGTCCGATGAAATGGTTTGTCTCTTTCCTGCTTTTCGTCCTCTGCAGTACCGCGTGGGGACAGTCGCTGACGTTGTATGGCGTGATCGATATTGCGATCGCAAGGAACCCGGGCAAGGGCGCCTGGGCAATGCAGAACGGATCGGGCAACCGCTTTGGCCTGCGGGGCACTGAGGACCTGGGCGGCGGCATGCAGGCCTTCTTCAATGTGGAGAACCGCTTTGCCGGGGACACGGGTGCCATGCGGGATCCGACCCGGCTGTTCAACGACCGCTCGATGGTGGGCATCCTCGGCCGGTTCGGGCGGTTCTGGGTCGGGCGGGAATACACGCCCGCGAGCTGGAACGTGCAGATTCCCGCGGACCCGCTCTACAACAGCACGCTGATGTCGATGTTCCTGATCAGCACGGGCGGGATCGGCAGGGTGTACAACGACAAATCCGTCAATTATGAGTTTGATGTGGACGGCTTGACGTTCTCTGGCCAGGTTGCGGAGGACGAGGGCAACAAGGTGCCGCATCGGCCGGTCTCCTTCTCCGTTTCCTACCGGGCCGGTTCCGTCCTCGCGGCCTATGGATACGACCGGCCTGGCGGCGACAGGGCCATCTGGCACATGGTCACCGGCGTCTATGAAACGCAGGCATTTACGCTGCGCGCCTCGATGGGCGGCGGCATGACGGATACGGGGAACCGGCGCGTGTCCTTGATCTTGGGCGCCACGATTCCGATCCGGAACAGCCAGCTCCACATTTCCCACGGCAAGCTCAGGGACACCACTTCCGATCGGACGCTGATGGAAAAGACCGGTATCGCCTACTACTACTCGCTGTCGAAACGGACCTCGCTGTATGCCGATATCGTGCACGACAGCAATGCCAGGCCGAAACACTTCGGCGGCGAGATCGGCATCAAGCACAGATTCTGAGAGCGGGCGCGCCGGCCGCGCATGCGCGGCCGCTATGACATGTCGATCGAGATATCGAAGGAGAACTTGCCCGCGGGACAATAGATCCGCCCGACATCGACCACGCGTTCCGTATGATCGAAGACCGTCGCTACCAGATTCAGGATTGCACTTTTCGGCGGCACCCGGAGGTGGCTCGCAATATCGGCGGAGGCTTCCATTGCGCTGGCGCTGTAGTCGATGCGCATGACATTGACATTGAATTTGTCCCGCAGGATCCGCGGAATCGGCATCTTCTGCATATCGGCCTCGGTGATGTTCTCACCGAACTCGGGAAGCATGTAATTGACCGCGTAGTTGATCGGGCCGTTCTTGTCATGGCGCAGGCGGCGCATATAGGTCAGGTGCGTCGCGTCGCGGAAGGTTGCCTTCAGGTCCTCGGGGGTGACGACCAGAAGCTTCTCCAGCAGGTCGAGTTCCGCAGCCGAGTCGTGGTTGAACACTGTCGCCAGGGTTCCCAGGACCTTCATCTCCTTCCTTGGCTGTGCTTCGAGTGGATTGATGACAGTGCCCCGGCGGCGAGTCCGCGTGATCAAGCCCTCGCTCTCCAGTACCGTCAATGCCTGCCGGACGGTGATCAGGCTGACGCCATGCTCCTCTGCAAGCTGGCTCTCGGGCGGGAGGCGGAGTTCGCTGGTGCGCAGCCGGTTGTAGATCTCCGCGCGGATCGACTCGCAAGCCTGGTACCAGAGCGGCAGCTTACGGCTGAAATGAGTGGTTTCCATGGGTCAGATTCCTGCCGGCGGCGAACGGCCGTTGAATTGAACATAATGAAAATATTATACAACATAACGATCATGGGGGTGGCGCAGGGGACTGGATCGCCTCTCCTTGTCGGTTCGTGCACTGCAAATGATGCCAATTGTGATGAAGTCCGCTTGCTGTGTTGGTTAATATAAGTATAATGATAATAGCATTAGGATCGAGACGCCATGTGCGGTCCGGGATGCTGCCATGACCCACAACAAACGCCGTTCGAGCCGAAGCGCGGTTCAGCGGCGGTGACTAAGGAGCGAGATTCATGAGTAAAGGAAACGTCGTATTGGTGGTCAATTGCCGCATCAAGCCGGGCAAGGTGGAGGAGCTGATGGCTGCACTGAACGCGAATGCCGAAGCGGCAAGAACGACCGAGCCGGGTTGCCTGCAGTTCGACGTGCTGGTCGACCCGGAAGACCCCACCCGAATCATGTACTACGAGGTCTATCGGGACCAAGCCGCCATCGAGGCGCATGCGCAGACAGCGCATCACAAGACTTGGTACACCGTGGGGCCGCCGATGCTCGACGTGCGGGAGCGTTCGGATTTCATCCGCGTAGCGCCGTAATATAAAGTCCCGCTGTCGCAAGATACGTCCGGACGGCCGCTCGGGCTCCGGGCGTGCTTGCCCTGTCAGTTGTCGGCGGAGGTATTTCGGATGAGACCAATGGCCAGTTCAGGGACACAGGGCGCTAGCGCCGGCAGACGGAGCGTATCGAAGGACCAGGACATCCGCGCGTGGTATCCCGCCGCGTGCCAGCGGGCGCAGCAAATGCTGCAGGCGCAGAACTGGGACCATGCCCGGCAATTGTTCGAGGCCATCGACGCCCGGCTGCCGCCGGCGCGCGCTTTCGAGCGCGCTGTCGTCCTCGAGCGGATCGGACAGTGCCTGCTCGCGGCGTCACGCTTCGACGCGGCGATGCCGAAGCTGCATGCCGCGCTCACGCTGGCGCAACGGCTCGCACCCGCGCGGGCCGTTGGCCGGCTTGTTTACTTGCTGCATGCCGCGCTCGGGGACGGGTTCCGCGCCTTGGGCGACGTTGAGCAGGCACGGCAGTCCTATGAAGCCGCGCTGGCCGCCGCGAGGAACGCGGGCGATGCGGGATTTGTGGCCCAGGCCTGGCATCGGCTCGGCAAGTTCGACGCATCCCTGCAGCGTGACGCCGAGGCGAGCCTGTCGTATGCGCAGGCGGCAAGCGCGTTCCGTGCGCTCGGCGATCTCGCGCGGGCCGCGCAGGTCCTTGGTGAGAAAGGCGCATGCCTCGCGCGCGCCGCCAGGCCAGCCGAGGCGATCACATGCTATCGAGAGGCACTCGACCTCGACGCGCGGGCCGTCCCGTCGCGGCGCCAGCTGCAGCACACATGTGCGCTGGCGCGGCTTCTGGTCGGGTCGGCGCCGGCCGCGGATATCCGCGGCCTGGTGCAGCATGCCCTGGACGCTACCAGTGTTCTTGATCCGGATGCGCCCGAGATCTGGCATGCCTTTGGTGTCCTGGCAGACATGGCCGGCATACAGGCCGACGCCGCGAGCGACGCTGCGACGGCATCCGCGCTGCGGGCGGAGTATCTGCTCTTCCAAGGACTGCACCTGCGCGTTCCACAACTGTTCGCCACGCTGGCCTCGCTGGGCGAGGGTAAGTCCTTCGGCGCCGCCGTTGTGCTCGGCCGGCTCGGGCACTCCCTGTGGCTGGCGCATCGGCTCGAGCAGTCGGTCCGTTTCCTTGAGCAGGCCCTAGCGACGCTTGCACAGGCGCCGGAGGGCGCCAGCCGCATGGGGCTGGCGGCCATGTTGCAACGCGACCTGGGCGACGCGCTGCTGGCGCTCGATCGGCCGGCGGCAGCCTGCCACGCTTACGAGGCCGGCCTGGCCGCATGCAAGGCGACGCAGGACGTCGCCGGCCAGTCGGCGTTGCGTGACCGGCTCGCCGACGCGGCACGGGGCGCCGGCGCGCCTGCAGCGACAGCAGAGGCCGCCGTGCCGGCGCCTGGTCCAATGCCTGAATCTGCCGGCTTCAGGCTGACCATGATCGATGAGACGGCGGTCTCCTATGTCTTCGATTCCGGCCTGCTGATAGACGGGGTGCCCGAAAGCCGGCAGGCCACCTGGACGCCAGCCGGCGGAGCAAGCGATGGCGCCCTATGCCCGACGCTGGTTCCCTTTGCACGCAGCTGGGCCGACGGAGACAGCACCACGCGCTTCGCCCTGCGTTGCGAGGAGCCGGCATTTGAGCCACAGCCCGGCTGCGTGTTGATGCGCGCCACATGGCGCGAAGTCGCCGTGGCTGGTGCGGTCGCGGTGCTGGCTGGCCTGTTGCGCGCCATGGACGGCGAGCATACTGTCGCACAACTGCTGAACCGGCTCCCCCCTCCCGACCGCTGCGTTGGGGATGCCCTGCTGCGCGCGCTGGCCGACGCCGGCGTGATCGACCTCTCGGGCAGGGCCGCAGGCCGGCTGCTGCATACCCTCACGAAAAAAGGTGTGCTTCCCGGCGGCGGCCTGGACCGCGACGCCGTCCTGCATCTGGCAACTGACGGTGGACATCGCGCCTATCCTGGCGCGCCAAGAACGACGCTCGGGCGATCCATCCCCGCAGAGCTCGAGGCCTTCCACGCCATCACGCGGGCCCGGCGTTCGCAGCGCGCCTATACCGGCCTGCCCGTTGCCCGCCAGCCGTTCGACGCGCTGCTCCAAATCGCTTGCGGCGCGACAGGCATCCTGACCGGAGCCTCGCGCGACGCCACGTTACGCGCCTATCCGTCAAGCGGAGGGCTCTACGCGGTCGAAATCTATCCGGTCATACTCAATGTGGAAGGGCTTCCCGCAGCCATCTATCACCTCTGCCCGGATGAGGGGGAACTGGAATGCGTGCGGCCACTGCTCCGCGAGCGCCTGATCGAAGCCATGTTGCCGGCGGAACGGGAAATGATCTCGGGCTGTGCCGCGCTGATCTGCCTGACCGGGTACTTTCCCCGGCATGAATGCAAGTATGGCGAAGGGGGCTATCGCATGCTGGTCGCAGAGTCCGGCCATCTCTCGCAGAATCTGATCCTCGCCGCCACCGCGCTGGGCCTGAGCGCGCGCCCGTTCGGGGGAGTCTTCGACCGGCTTGTCAACGAGGTTCTTGGGCTCGAACCGTCCAAAGAGCAATTCCTGCTGGCGGTGGCATTGGGCCGCGTCACGCCGACGCCATAGTCCTTACTGCGCTACAACCAAATGCATCGTCGGCCATGGAGAAAACGCATTTCGACGAATTTGTCTCCCACTCTCTTGGAGAACTGTGGCGCTGCGCGTGCAGGATCAAGGCATGTCAGCCGTGCTGCGAGCGCCTCGGAGGCGAGATAAGAATTGATACCCTGCTGACTTCATTGTGAAGCAAAGCAAATTGGACCCATGATCGACCTTGATCAAATCGACCTGAAGATCCTTGGCGTGAAGTGTAGTAAAACTGGGTCTTCCGCAATTTGTGTGACGGCCGCGTCGTGGGCTTGATTTCGGTGCGAACGCCGGCTGCCCCCGTCGTACGTTTGCCGAGAACATCCACGCCTTGGCCGGTCGGCACCAACGTCGTACGCAATCGCAGGCTCGGGCGTTGCACGCGCTGGGCCACGCCCCTCGGTGGTGAGGCGGCGGCCCTTGGGCTTGCGCACCAGTGCCGACACCGCGCTGCGGGAGTTGCGAAGAGCTCCTGGGCGCAAGCGCAAACCACGACCGCGGGTCGTCGGCATCGATGACTGGGCGATCGCGCGCGGTCACCAGTACGGAACGATCATCGTTGACTTGGAGTGACGTGAGCCGATCGCAGTGTTTGCCGGCAGGGAAGCAACTGCGGTGACCGCGTGGATGCGTGCGCGCCCATCGATCGAGATCGTCGCTAGGGATCGGGCCGGGGCCTACTCCGAGGCGGTCGACATTGCGCTGCCGGCAGCCAAGAGAGTCTCCGATCGCTGGCTGTGACCGCCGGTCAGTCATCACAAAACGCGACGGCATGCTCACCATTGATTGCTTTACGGCTCTCCTCGTCTCTTTCATGCTCATGCGGTTGCCGCCCGGTGCCTATGCAGCGAATGCAACAGGTAGCGGCATGCCACTTTAAGGAGACAAGAATTGAAAGGCATTAAAGAGACGACATTCCGCCTTCTGTGTGCAGGAGGCCTCGCGCCCGCGCTACTGATAAGCAGCGCAGTGTGGGCAAGCGGGTATCCGGTGAAGCCGGTTACACTAATCGTTCCACAAGCGCCAGGTGGCGCCAACGATGCTGTGGCGAGAATTGTGGCGCAACGACTCGGTGCGGTTCTGGGCCAACCCATTGTCGTCGACAACCGCCCGGGCGCCGGTGGGAACATAGGCATCCAGGTTGCCGCGAAGGCACCGCACGACGGCTATACGCTACTGCTGACAGTCGGCAGTTCGTTCACCATCAACCCGTCGCTATACCGGAAGATTCCGTTTGATCCTGTCAAGGACTTCGAGCCGATTACGCTTATGGCGACGGCACCCTACCTGCTGGTCACGAACCCGGCGATTCAGGCCAGGTCGGTCCAGGATCTGATTGGTCTGGCCAGATCCAAACCAGGAAAACTGGACTATGCCTCCGCGGGCAATGGCACGCTGAATCATTTGCTCGGGGAAATGCTGAAGGCAAAGGCTGGCATCGATATTACTCACGTTCCGTACAAGAGCGCTGCTGCAGCGGCCACTGACGTGGTTGCCGGCCAAGTTCCCATAACGTTCGGTAGCTTGCCGGGTGTGATGCCGTTCGTGAAAACAGGGCAACTCCGTGTACTTGGTGTGGCAACAGAGAAGCGGTCCAGACTGATTCCCGAGGTTCCAACGATTGGGGAGGCGATTCCTGGGTACAGCGCCATCTCCTGGTATGGGTTGCTTGCGCCAGCCGGTACGCCAAAGGAGATTCTTGCCCAGCTTCATGCGGACGCCACCAAGGTTCTGAACAGTAAGGATGTGCAGGACAAGTTGGCCGCCCAAGGAGCGGAGGCAGCGTCCAATACGCCAGAGCAGTTCCGCGCTTTAATTAAGGAAGATCTGGTGAAATGGGCGAAAGTCGTCAAGGACTCGGGAGCACAGGTGGATTGAGCTGGGGAGGGGCCTGCATTTGCCTCCGTGCTCTCCGTTTGCGCCCGTTGATCGGGCGTCTTTTTTTACCGTTACCGGTTGGCGCTGGGCTGGCTTGATCTTCATGCCCGGTGCGTTGATTGTTTCGCCTGCTCGAACAGCCTTTTCGCCAGTGGTTGGCTGTCTGGGAGGGCCGTGCGCTGCTAGGCTTGTGACTCTGTCCCGGCAAACGCCCGCCAGCATGCCTGTCTTTCCGCGGGCGGATGTCGGGCGAGCCCGCTGACTAAGACCTGAAGAATCCAGTATGACTGCCAGAGTCACTATCAACGCCAACACCACGTCCACGCCCTACACAGTCACAATTTCAGACGGCCAGGGCCATCAGTGGCTGGCTGACGAGCCAGCCGAAGTCGGCGGCGCGGATGCCGGTCCTTCGCCAGGCCACCTGACGCTCTCCAGCCTGGGTGCCTGCACGCTCATTACCCTGCAGATGTTTGCGGCCCGCAAGGAGTGGCCGCTCATGGGTGTCGCCGTGGAGCTCGAGCTCAATCCGGATGGCAAGCCCGCCGCGGGAGGGACTGTCATCCGACGGAACATCTCCCTGACCGGGGCGCTGAACGCGGAGCAGCAAGAGCGGCTGCTCCAGGTTGCCGATGCGTGTCCGATGCACAAGCTGCTGACCGGCGAGGTCCGGATCGATACACTTCTGGTTCCGTAGTGCAGACAACCCGACTGCTGACGGCCGCCGCAGCCGCTGCCCTGCTTGCCGGCTGTGCCACCGGCCCCACCGCCAATCCGAGGGATCCGCTTGAGCCGTTCAACCGCGAAGTCTCGCGCATTAACGAGGACTTCGACAAGGGCGTGCTGCGCCCGGTTGCCCAGCTCTATGCCGACTACATCCCGACGCCCGCACAGCGCGCGGTGGAGAATTTCTTCTCCAATGTCAGCGATGTCTATTCCGCGGGGAACAACCTGCTGCAGGGCAAGCCCAGCCGGGCCGCCGAAGACACCATGCGCGTGGCGGTCAACAGCGTGCTCGGCCTCGGCGGCCTGATCGACATCGCCACGCCTGCCGGCCTGCCCAAGTACAAGGAAGACTTCGGCCAAACGCTGGGCCTGTGGGGGGTGCCTGCCGGTCCGTACCTGGTGCTTCCGCTGTTCGGGCCGAGTACCGTGCGCGACACCGGCGGCATGCTGGTCGATCGCCAGTTCGATCCGTCGGCCTATATCTATCCGGTCTCGCTGCGCAATTCGCTGGTGGGTGTTCGCATCGTCGCCGGCCGCGCCCAGTTGCTCGGCGCGACCAGCCTGATCGAACAGGCGGCGCTGGACAAGTACGCCTTCATGCGCGATGCCTACCTGCAGCGGCGCGAGTACCAGATCTACGACGGCAACCCGCCGAGCAGGCAGGACGAAGCGGAAGCGGAAGCCGCCCCGGCTGCAGCGCCGGCCGAAAGCGGCAAGCCTGCGGAGGAAACGCCAGCCGAAGTCAAACAGGGGAGTCCCAGCCTGCCCGTACCGACCACGATCGTGCCTCCGGCCATCCGGTTTGGCCGCTGAAGCGCCAGCCTGATGCGATGCAGTTTGCAATGGCGGAGTTCGCTGGCTGCTGTGCTATTCAATTTCCACGACATCGACAACTTGATGCTGATTCCCATAGCGAACTTCCTGGCGCATGACGAATCGCCGGGCCGGACAATACCAGTCGATCATGTCGAGCACCGTCGGCTCCAGTTCGATATCCGTATCGACCAGCCGAAATCTGCCGGGATCGACGAACTTGGTATATCGGATCGGCCAGCAGAGCAGCGTGCCGGTGGCAATCTTCAGACGCTGGAGCGGACCCACCGTCCGCTCTGACAAGGTCAGGCGCACATTTGAACCAACGAAATCAGAGACCTTGGTGCCGGTGTGGCGATCCACAATGCGAAAGTCGTAGCGGGACAGAAACGTTTCCGCGGGAAGTACCTGGCCCTCGACCAGCGCCGGCGGGTACAGCAGCAGTCCGTTTGAGTTGGTACTCATTTCCCCAACCAGCTCAGTGTACTGGCCGTGGGCCTGAACGCGTGCATTCAGACTGCGCACGACCGGCTGTCCCGAGCGTTCGTCAATCACGAGGCGGTGACGCTGCACTGTCTCGACGGGTGGCCCCATCAAGCGCCGGAGGGCGGACTTGGAGTAGATATCCAGATCGAGCGAGCAAAGGTCGCGCTCAAGGTCGTTGACGTTGCGGAAGAAGGCAAGCGTTGTCATCGGCGTCAATCCGTCCGCTTCAAAGCGGATTCGGCCGCCGTCATGAATATAGGGCGCGTCGCATATCTGTCCGGCGTACGCTCGGTGTGACGCGGTCCCGAGTAGACCGCCTACGGCGAGCCAGGCTGCGGCAAGGGATTGCCAAAGTGGCTTGCACGGGCGTCTCGAGGGATGCAGCTGGTGTCGGAGCTCCGCTCGAACCAGGACTTCATCCGGGCGTGGATCGTCGAGTTCCAGTTCGCGACAAGCAAAGGGGCCGGATTTCCGCCCGGCAACAGCCGCTCGTTTCTTCATTACGTTTCTTGCAGCGTTTGAGTGAGAGTTCAAGTGTAGGCGGCGTGGAGTCATCGTCAATGGCTGTGCGTGTCACGTGCCCGGTCTGGAGTGCCAGCATTGTTGAGCCTCGATGCGAAGAGCCTTGTTCGTTTTTGTGAAACATGGAGTTCTTGGTATCCGGGCTACTTCATTGGGAACGTTTCCTCTACACTCGGCGCGAGCACCAACGTCATCCAGTGGGTGGCAGGCATAAAGGCTCGCGCAGATCTCATGCCGGCTGCCGGCATCTGCAAATTCCTGTGACGCGATGCGTCTCGATTTCACGAGGACCATGATGTTGAAAAAAGTACTGAAGACAGTCCTGGTAGCTACGGTTGCCACTGCCGGTGCAGTTTCGCCAGCCTTCGCCCAGTCGAACAAGTCGGACAGCAACAGCGTTCATACCAATGGCGGTCGCTCAGGCGCAGCAGATCCCTACACCGACGGTGCCAAGGTCGGCAAGGCGGATCCATACACCGACGGCACAAAGTCAGGCAAGTTCGATCCCTATACAGATGGCGCCAGGAAATCGACAAAAAGCAACCTGAAGCCGAGTGAAAGCGCAGCCAAGGTTGGCGATCCGCGTAGTCCGTATACCGACGGCGCCAAGAGTGGAAAGGCGGATCCGTTCACGGATGGAGCGAAGAAGCGGTGAGGGTTGACCACGAAAGTTGCGCGGGGCTTCCGCAGGCATTCTGACAAGGCGGCGTCTGCGGTCTGTCGGATAGAGAGCCCGGTACTCGTCGAGTCCCGGGCCTTTTGCCGTTCAGGGGTGGTGTGACCCGTAGTCAACCAGCGTCGGTTCTCGTTGATGTCTGAAGCGGCCGGCCGTAATAAGTGGGGCTTCAGCTGCGCCGCAAGACGGACCCAACCGGGCAAGGAGACAACGGCCCATGACTGCGACCCGCATTGAGCTGCTCACCGCGCATCCGCGACGCCAACGCTCTGTCATGCTGGATATTGAACGAAGCCGTACCCCTTCATCTCCATGAAACGAGGCGTAAAAAATGATCAAGATCCTGGGAATTTCCGGTAGCCTGCGTGCGCAGTCATACAACACCGCACTGCTGCGGGCTGCGCGGGCGGAGGCTGACGCGCATGTCCGCCTTGATATCGGCACCCTGCATGGCATTCCGCTTTACGACGCAGACCTGGAGGCGCGTGAAGGCTTGCCCGCCGCCGTGGTGGCGTTGCGCGAACAGGTCATGGCGAGCGATGGTCTGATACTCGCCACGCCTGAATACAACAACGGCATCCCCGGTGTCTTCAAGAACGCCATCGACTGGCTCTCGCGGCCGGCCAGCGATATTCCTGCGGTCTTCGGCAATCGCCCGGTAGCAGTTCTCGGGGCGTCTGCCGGGGGCTTCGGAACCGTGCTGGCACAGAACGACTGGCTGCCGGTGCTCAAGACACTGGGCACGCGGCACTATAGCGGCAGCCGGCTGCTGGTTGCGCGCGCGGGCCAGGTGTTCGACGCGCAGGGCGAACTCACCGATGTCGGCATGCGTGCGCGGCTAAAGGAGTTCCTTGCCGGCTTCGTTGCGTTCGTGGAAGGTGCGCGCGCAGTCTGAGCGTACTCAGGCAACGCGCGCGGGCGGCGGTGACACCGGCACCCGGCTGGTCTCGTTATTGGCCGCCACCACGCGTTGCAGCATGGCAACGAACAGTGCACGCTCCGCCTGGTCCAAACCGGCCAGCGTGCGGGCCTGGGCGCGCTCCGTGCCCGGGTAGATGCCCTGCAGCAGCGCCGCACCCGTTGCCGTCAGCGAGAGCAGCTTGGTACGCCGATCGGCGATGCCCGGTGAGCGCGAGATCAGTCCCTTTCCCTCAAGCCTTTCCACCACACCGGCAATTGTGGTGCGGTCAAAGCCGATGGCATTGGCCAGCCTGAGCTGGTCGATGCCCGGATAGGCGCGCACTGCCGCCAGCGCCGCGTATTGCACGGGCGTCGTATCGAAGCCATCGGTCTCTTCGTGGAAGACCGAGGTGGCAATCTGGTGCAGCCGCCGGATGAGATGGCCCGGCTTGTTGTAGATCAGTTCGTCGAGATTGAATTCGTCCATCTTGCTTTTTCGCGGATTGGTCCGACCGTTGGGATCGACCCTACCCTGACGTTTACCCCAGTGGATATGTGAAGCACGCTGATTATCATACACACATTGATTCGATATAGAACGATTCGATGCAAATGATAAATCAGACTATCCCCTCAAACACGGAGGACCGGCACGCCGGCGAGACTGCCTCGTTGCCCGAGGAATTCCGTGCAGCGCTGCGCGATCACGCACTTGCGCCGCTGTGGGACTTCCTCAAGGCCGCGCTGCCGCACGGCCGCCCCGCGGGCGTCACGCGTCCGCACCGCTGGCGCTATGCCGATGTGCGCCCGCTGCTGCTTGAAGCCGGGCGCCTGGTGCCGGTGGCGCAGGCGGAGCGCCGCGTGATCGTGCTGAGCGATCCTGGCCGCGGCCCCAACGCGATGTCGGCGACGGGCACGCTCTACGCAGGCATCCAGCTGCTGCTGCCCGGCGAGACCGCCCCCACGCACCGCCATTCGCCGAGCGCGGCGCGCATCGTCATCGAAGGCCGCGGCGGCTTCACCGTCGTCAACGGGCAGCGATGCGAGATGGAGCGGGGCGACATCATCCTCACGCCGGGCGGGCAGTGGCACGATCACGGCCACGACGGCGAGGGTCCGGTCACCTGGCTCGATGTGCTGGACCTGCCAGTGTTCACTGCTGCGGAATCCGCCTATGCCGAAGGTGGCCATGACGGCTGCAATGCCGAAGAGCCGCTGATGACGCTGACGTCCGAACTGCTGCGCCAGGGCTTGCGGCCACCGCGGGCCTGGCGCTGCGAGAATCCCTACCCGATGCTGCGCTATCCGTGGCAGACCGCCAGGGCTGCACTGGAGCGGCTGGCTGCGGCGACGGGCCAGGCCTGCGCGGAGCTGGCCTATGTCAATCCGGAGAACGGGCAGGACTGCCTGCCCGTTCTCGGCTTCACGGCGATGATGATCGGCCCGGACCAGCACTGGCAGGCGGTGCCCACGTCAGCCAGCACGGTGTTCCACGTTGTCGAGGGCAGCGGCGAGAGCCGGGTCGATGACCACGTGTTCGACTGGAGCGCGGGCGATACCTTCAGCGCCACTACGTTTGCCAGCGTCTCGCACCGCGCCACACCCGGGCAGCCGGCCTTCCTGATTCGCGTTGACGACGCGCCCCTGCAGAAGAAGCTGGGCTTCTTCCAGGAGCGCCAGCTCGCCTGAGCAGCACCGATCAATCCTTCAACCTGCCTGCACCATGCGATTTTGCCGATTCCAGGATGACCGGGGCGAGCGCCTCGGCATCGTTGAGGACCACTTCGTGGCGGATATCTCGCCCGTCGTGGAGATGCTGCCCTCACACCGCTGGCCCTTTCCGCCGGGGGACCCGCTCGTTGCGCACCTGCAGCTCATTCGCGAGCACGCGCCGCGCCTGCTGGACGCGGCGCCGCGCCGCGCCTTGTCCGCCGTGCGCCTGCTCAGCCCGGTGGCCAATCCGTCCAAGCTGGCCGCAGCGCCGGTCAACTATCTCAGCCACCTGGCCGAGGCACAGGCGGATCCCGCAACCTTCCATGCACACCAGTTGCAGCGCATCCAGGAGGTGGGCCTGTTCCTCAAGGCATCGAGTTCGCTCGCCGGGCCCGGCGAGGGCGTGGCGCTGCGCCACACCGACCGCCGCAACGACCACGAACTGGAGTTGGCGGTGGTCATCGGCCGCACCGCGGACCGTGTTTCGGTGGAGCGTGCAATGGACTACGTAGCCGGCTATGCCATCGGGCTGGACATGACAGTGCGCGGCCCGCAGGAGCGCTCGTTGCGCAAATCGATCGACAGTTATTCGGTGCTTGGCCCGTGGCTGGTCACCGCCGACGAGATCGCAGACCCGGCGAACCTGGAGCTGGAGTTGCGCGTCAACGGCGAGTTGCGCCAGCGGGCCAACACACGTGATCTGGTGGTCGGTATTCCGCAGCTGATTGCCTGGGCATCGTCCTACTACACCCTGCATCCCGGCGACGTCATCTACACCGGCACCCCGGACGGCGTGGGGCCGGTAGTGCCTGGGGACCTGATCGAGGCCAGCATCGAAGGCATCGGCGCCATGCGTGTCCCGGTACGCGCCGCCTGAGTTCACCGCACACGGATATCTTATGAACGACAGCAACAAGATCCAGACCTTGATCGTGGGGGGCGGCATCGGTGGCCTTGCCACGGCGCTCGCCCTGGCCCAGTCCGGCCGCACGGCGCACGTGCTCGAGCGCGCGGCGCAGTTCAGTGAGGTTGGCGCCGGCCTGCAGCTGGCGCCCAACGCGTCGCGCATGCTCGACCGCCTGGGTGTGCTCGATGCCGTCTGGCAAAGCGCGGTGTTCCCGCGCCAGCTGGTGTGGATGGATGCGATGAGCGGCCGCCGGCTGACCGCGCTGGACCTAGGTGCCAGCTTCCGGCACGCCTACGGCTATCCCTACCTGGTGATGCACCGCAGCGACCTGCTCGCCGCGCTGCTGGCCGCGTGCCAGCGCGACGCCCGCATCACGCTGGAAACCAGCCGCGACGTGGTGGCGGTGCAGGATATGGGCGACGGCGCCGAGGTCCGCTGCGCCGACGGCTCGGTCTATCGCTGCCAGGCGCTGATCGGTGCGGACGGGCTGCACTCCACCGTGCGCCGCATGATTGCGGACGACGGCGCACCGGTGTGCTCGGAATACGTGGCCTACCGTGGCACCCTGCCGATCGAGAATATGCCCGAGCATGCCGGGCTGGACAACGTGGTGATGTGGACCGGCCATGCTATGCACCTGGTCCAGTATCCGGTGCGCCGCGGCGAGCTCTATAACCAGGTGGCAGTGTTCCGCAGCGACCGCTTCGATCCGTCCACGGACGACTGGGGCACGGTGGACGAGTTGGAGGCGCGCTTCGCCAATGCCTGCGCACCCGTGCGTGACGCGATCAGCCTGATCCACACCAACCGGCGCTGGCCCATGTACGACCGCGATCCCATCGCCGACTGGACGCGAAACCGCATTGCCCTGCTGGGCGATGCCGCTCACCCGATGCTGCAATATCT
Source organism: Cupriavidus necator N-1 (assembly GCF_000219215.1). NCBI lineage: Bacteria > Pseudomonadati > Pseudomonadota > Betaproteobacteria > Burkholderiales > Burkholderiaceae > Cupriavidus > Cupriavidus necator. Next base: position 89,195 of record NC_015724.1, read on the forward strand.
CGCACAGGGTGCGGCCCAGGCTATCGAAGATGCGGGCACGCTGGCCGATGCGCTGACCCGTCACGCCAGCGACGTGCCGGGCGGACTGCTGGCCTACCAGGAGGCCAGGCGGCTGCGTACCGCGCGCGTGCAACTCACGGCGCGCTGGTTCGGCGATTTCATCCACCTCGGCCATATGGGCGCCGAGGTGCGCAATGCGCTGCTGTCGGCGCGGGAAGACGACAGCTTCGCCCCGGTGGACTGGCTGTATGCGCCCCGCGCGATCGCCACCGACGCCGCCATGACGGGGAGGGTCTGAGCCCATGAGCGCGATGAACGATACGCTTGCCGCACCGCAGCCCGCAGTCGGCGCGATGCTGCGCGGCAGGCCGATGTCACGCTATCAGCGGATAGTAATCGGCATCTGCATTGCCATCAACGTGCTGGACGGCTTCGACGCCCTCGCATCCGCCTTTACCGCGCCTGCGGTCGCGGCGCAGTGGCAGCTGCCGGCGGCCTTGCTGGGCATGCTGCTGAGCGCGAGCGTGGCGGGCATGGCGCTCGGCTCGGTCCTGATTGCGCCATTGGGCGACAAGCTGGGCCGCCGCCCCATCGTGCTTGGCTGCCTTGCCATGATCGGTACCGCCATGCTTGCCTCGGCATTTGCGGCCAACGTCTGGCAGCTTGCCGGCCTGCGCCTGGTGACGGGTCTGGGGGTGGGCGGCATCATCGCCGGCATCAATACACTGGTGGCGGAGTATGCATCGGACCGGCGCCGGGACCTGGCGCTGAGCATGACGACCGTTGGCTATGCCGTGGGCGCGATCTGCGGCGGCGCGGCTTCCGGGCTGCTGGTCGGCAGCTACGGCTGGCGCTCCGTGTTCCTGGTGGGCGGCCTGCTGTCGGTGCTGATGGTGCCGGTGGCGTTCGCCTGGCTGCCCGAATCGCTCGACTTCCTTGCCGGAAAGCAGCCGGGCAATGCACTGGCGCGGCTGAACCAGGTATTGCACAAGGCCGGCGTGGCGCCGCTGCAGACGCTGCCGCCGCAGGGCGAGCAGGCCCGGCAGGGCTCGGCGTGGCGCTCGCTGTTTCACCCGGACTTCCGGCGGCTGACATTGCTGGCCTGCGCCTGCTACCTGCTGGTCATGCTCACGAACTACTTCCTGCTGAGCTGGATGCCGAAGCTGCTGGTGGACATGGGCATGAGCATGGAGCAGGGCATTTCCGGGGCCGTGATCATGAACCTGTCGGGAGTTGCCGGCGGCATTGCCCTGGGTTGGTCGGCCGGGCGCTATGGGCTCAGGGCGATGTCAGTGATCTACCTCTGCCTGTGCTTCCTGTCGGTTGCCTGGTTTGGCTCGCTGTCGGCGGCACCCGGTCACGTGCTGGCCGTGAGCGCGGTGATCGGGTTCCTCATCACCGGCGCCGTGGCGAGCCTGAACGCGCTTTCGCCCCGGGTCTTCCCGCCGGCAGTGCGCGCCACGGGCACCGGGCTGGCGCTGGGCTTTGGCCGCCTGGGCGGCACGGCCGGCCCCTGGCTGGCGGGGGTGCTGATCCAGGCGGGCTGGTCGCGCACGCAGTTTTCGATCGTGCTGGCAACTCCGCTGCTGGCCGCGGCCGTGCTCTTCACGCTGGCCCTGGCGAAGGAGCGCAGTACGGCCTGAGCCGACCGACTCCCGGCAGCTGCTGTATCCAAATGAGTCGAAATCGAATTATCGGAATTAGAAGTTTTTTGGTTCTGTCGGCACGGGCCGGAGAACCAACCCATCAGCCAACAAAACGAGGTGAGCTATGCAGGAAGGAATTTCGTTGTGGGAAGCCGCGAAGCGCGAAATGGACGACTACCAGTTCGTTGCCGGGGCGGAGCTCCAGCCGAAGTGGGAGGTGCCGTCCGAGATCGCCATCAACGTCGCCGTGTCAGGCCGCTTCAGCGACAGCCAGGAAGAGGGCCATCCGACTTCCATCGAAGCCTATGTCGATGCGGCCTCCGAAGTCATCGAGGCCGGCGCTTGCGGCGTGCATATCGATTTCTCGATGGTCACCGACCGCCAGGGACGCCGCCTGGACCGCGACGTACCGCCGGTGGAAGCGTACGGCGCCGTGCTGCGCCCGCTGCGCGACCGCTTTGGCCATGAGTTCGTCGCCAACCTGAACGTGCTCAACGGCAGCACGTTCGATATCTGCATGAGCCCCGCCCGGGCCGGGCTGGCGGAAGTCGCCCCGTGCGCCGCGGGGCACCCGGATGCCTTCATGGTGCCGGCGGTGCGCACGCTCGAAGAGCACGGCGTCAAGCCGGAGATCGTGATCCACAGTTCCGGCGAGATCGAACTGGCCAAGCGCAAGCTGATCGATACCGGCATCCTGAAGGGCCCTTACAACTGGATCATCCTGTACGGGCTGCCGTTCAATGTCGGCCGTACGCTGATCTCGGGCACCTGGGCCAGCAATGCGCAGGACATGGCGCGCCACATGTTCATGATGGTCGACCAGATCCGCCAGATCGATCCCGCCTCGGTCATCACCGTCTGCGCCGCGGGACGCTCCACGCTCTACATGACCACGCTGGCCACCATGATGGGCCTGAACATCCGTGTCGGCACCGAAGACACGCCGTGGAAATACCCCAACAGCGATGTCCGCCTGCGCGACAACCTGGAGATGTTCCGCATGGCCCGCGACATTGCCGAGCTGCATGGCCGCCGCCCGGCCAGCGCGGACGCCTATCGCCGCATGATCGGCAAGCCCGCCCGTGCAGGCATGGCAACCGCCGCGCAGGTGCCGGCATGACGTCCCGCCCGCTGGATGGCTTCCGGAGCGGCGCGCCCGATCCGGCAGTGTGGCAGGTGCTGGAGATGCCCATGCCGGACGGCGGCATGTGGCGCTACGAGGAGCCCGGCGCGCGCGTGCAGGCCGAAGGCGGCGTTCTGGAAATGCAGGTGGACCGGTTCACGCGGCAGCACGCGCGCATACCGATGTTCGACAATCCCAAGCATTTCCTGGTCATGCGCGAGGCGCTGACGATCGCCGAAGGCGGTGTGCTCACCATCGGCTGCGAGATGGCGTGCGAGAACCACAACGGCAACCCGGATGACCTGTTCGATGGCTTTGCGGGCTTCAATGTGTGCGACCTGGCCAACGGCATGGTGTTCGACTTCATCATCTCCGGCACGCAGATCGGCGTGGTGCATGAGCGGCTGCCAATCCCGGGTGTGACGCCTGCCGGCGGCGACTGGCTGCACGTGGTGCAGTCGCCCCTGCTGGCACAGAACCACCCGGGCGAGTTCCACCGCTACGAGATCACCATCGACCGGTCGGCACGCACCTGCACGTGGCATGTAGATGACAGGCGCATGTATGCCGTGCGCAATATCGCGGTGGATATCGGCAGCGTGGTGGTGGCGCTTGGCCTGTTCACGCTGAAGCCGGCCGTGGCGGGCGTGGGCAGCGTGTCGAACCACGGGCAAGGCGCCAGCGGGCGCTGGCGCAACCTCTGGGTCCGCGCTGCGTGAGCAGCAGGCGGAACAGACTTACGCAAAGGCGAAATCTGATATGAGCAAGCTGAACCTGTCGCTGGCAATTGGCGACTACGACCGCACGCGCGCACTGCTGGACGGGCGCGTACCGATCGATGGTGTCGACCCGGTCTTCCTCGCGCTGGATCCGGAAGAGATCTTCTTTCGCGCGTTCCGGCATGCCGAGTTCGATATCTGCGAGCTGTCATTGAGCAGCTTCACCGTCAAGACGGCGCGCGAATCCTGTCCTTATGTCGGCGTGCCCGTGTTCCTGTCGCGCGCCTTCCGGCACACCGCCATCTACATCCGTACCGACCGCGGTATCCGCGAGCCGGCCGACCTGCGGGGCAAGCGCGTGGGCGTGCCGGAGTACCAGCTGACCGCCTGCGTCTGGGTGCGCGCGATGCTCGAAGAGGACTATGGCGTGCGGCCGTCGGAACTGCAGTGGATACGCGGCGGGCAGGAGCAGCCGGGCCGGGTCGAGAAGATCGAGCTTGCGCTGCCCGCCGATGTGCGGCTGGAGAGCGCGCCAGACGGCGCGACGCTCAACGCGATGCTGGCGGCGGGCGAGATTGATGCCCTGATCGCGCCGCGCCCGCCTTCGTGCTGGGTGCAGGGCCATCCCGGCGTGGGCAGGCTGTTCTCGGACCCGGTGCAGGCCGCCAGCGACTACTTCCGGCGCACCGGCATCTTTCCCATCATGCATCTGCTGGGCGTGCGGCGCGAACTGGTGCACGCACATCCCTGGCTGCCGGGCGCGCTGCTCAAGGCCTTCGAGCGCGCCAAGGCGGTGGCGATGTCGTCGCTGGCCGAGATCGCCGCATCGGCCATCACCCTGCCGCTCGCGCAGGAGACCATGCAGTCAATGCAGGGCCTGATGGGGCAGGACTACTGGAGCTATGGCGCGGCGCAGAACCTGCATACGCTCGATGCATTCCTGCAGTACCACCATGCGCAGGGGCTGTCGCCGCGCCGGGTGCGGGTCGAGGAACTGCTGCACCCTTCGACCCTGGAGGTGCATCGGGTATGACGCGCGCGCCGGGCGTTTCAGTCGTTCACTTCGCTGAGGCTTGGCGCTGCCGTGAGCAGGTTCTCCTGGATGCGCACCATGACCTTCAGGAAGCTCTTGAGCTCGCGTTCGGAGACACCGTCGACGGCGTGCTCCAGCAGCGCCGTGATCGCGGGCATCAGCCGCTCGACCAGGGCACGGCCCTGCTCGGTGATGAACACAAAGCTGCGCCGCCGGTCCTCGGTGTCGCGCACGCGCTTGACCAGGCCCTGCTTTTCCATGCTGTCGAGCGCGGGCACGGAGGTGGTCGCGGCCAGTCCGACGCGCCGGCTGAGTTCCAGCTGCGTCAGCCCGGTCTGCTCCGACAGCACGCGCAGGTAGTACCAATGCCCCACCGAAGCGCCTTCGTCGGTCATCAGGGCTTGCAGGTGGCTGGTGAACAGGCGGTGCAGGTCGCGCACATGCCAGGCGATACTGCGGCCGCCGACATCGAATACCGGAGGGTGGGCTCCGGCAGGCTCCGGCTTGCTGGCTTTCGTGGTGGGCTTGGTACGGCTGGTGGCCACGCTTACATTCTCCGCTTTGTCAGGCGAGGCGAGTTTACCACCGCCAGCCGGCAAGGTCTGGGAAGCAAATCATCCGTTGTCGAACCAAATCGATTCGACTCCGTATTGTCCGAAGCAAAACGTAAGAAGGAGGGGGTAGCGTGAAAGACAACCGATTCGGGCCGGCGCCCGGCGATGGTGCCGTGGCGGGACAGGGCGAGCTCTGGACGCGTGACGGCTTCAATGGCACCTGCTCGATGGTATTGCGCCCGCACTACGCGCCGGCCTATCTCTCGGCACACGGGCCGCATGCGCCGCGCCACTTCCAGCTAGACAAGCTGGCGATGTCTCACGGCGATGACGCGCTTGCCATGCCGGTGCCGGTTGCCAGCTCGCGCAAAGGGGTGCAACTGAGTGCCGCGCTCCAGGATCAGGAGGCCCCCATTGTGGTACGCAACGTGGAGGCCGACGAACTGCATTTCGTGCACCGGGGGGAGGTGCGCTTCGAGACCGATTGCGGCGTGCTGGACGCGCAGGCTGGGGATTTTGTCTGCATTCCGCGCTCGGTGGCCTACCGCACCACGCCGCAGGGCGGTCCGGCGTGGCGGTTCATCGTCGAAAGCCCCTCGCCGCTGCGCCTGAACCCCCAGACCCCGTCCGGCATGATCAACTTCGCGCGCGACGTGCACTACGCCAGGGTTGAACCGCAACAAGACGACCACGCGCCGACCGAGGTGACGCTGGTGCTGAAGGCCGAGGACGGTCCCACGGTGTTCCGGCTGGCGCAGGATCCGCTGCGCGCGGTGGCGCACGTGTACGGAAACGTGCCAGTGTGGAAGGTGAACCTGGCCAACGTGCAGGTTGGCACCTACCTGCCGCATGGCGGCCCGCCGTTCCAGTTCATTACCTCCGACGACGGCGAGATCATGATCTACACGCTCTGCGCGCGCACCACGCAGCGCCCGCCGATCCATGTCAATGCCGATTTCGACGAAGTGATTCTCTACCACGCCGGTCCGGGCGCATGGGGTGACGTGAGCGAGCCCGGCACGGTGAGCTGGGTCCCGAAGGGAGTCATCCACCAGGGGCCCAGCGAGGATGTGCCGCAAGGCTACCAGGCATGGCTGCTGGAGACGCGGCCGACGCTCCGTCTTACGCCGGTAGCGCTGGAGGCATCCGCATTGCTCGATACGCGCGAGTACGGCATCCATCCGAGCGAGCTGGCCATGCAGCGGTAAGCGCCCCCAAAGAGGAGAGCGGCCGCCGATGCGGCACACACAAGAATAAAGTAGCGAGGAGACCATCTTGAACGCCAACACCTTCCAGGCCCGCGCCGCCGGCGCGCTGGCACTGGCCTTGTGCGCGCAGCCCGCGCCGCCCGCACATGCTTTCCAGATTCCGACCGATAACGAAGACCTGACAATCCGCTGGGACAACACCATCAAGTACAGCGTGGCCCAGCGCCTCAAGGATCGCTCTCCCACCCTGACGGCCGACGCCAATGCCGACGATGGCGACCGCAACTTCCGGCGCTGGGGGCTGATCTCGAACCGGGTCGACCTGCTCTCGGAGTTCGACGTCAGCTACCGCAACTTCGGCGTGCGCGTGAGCGGCGCGGCATGGTACGACGATGTCTACAACCGCGGCAACGACAACGACTCTGTCGCCACGGCAAACGCCGCATCGGTGCCGCACGACCGTTTCCCCGGCGGCACGCGTACCATCAACGGCCGCAATGTGGAACTGCTGGATGCCTTTGCCTTCGGCAAGGTCGAAGTGAGCGGGATGCCGGTCAGCGTGCGGCTGGGGCAGCATTCGGTGCTCTATGGCGAGAGTCTCTTCTTCGGCAACAACGGCATTGCGGCGGCGCAGTCGCCGATCGACCTGGTCAAGCTGCTGTCGGTGCCGAACACACAGTTCAAGGAACTGATCCGGCCGGTGCCACAGGTCTCGGGGCAAGTCCAGGTCACCCCGAACCTGGCCGTGGGCGGCTACTACCAGTTCGACTGGGAGCGCAACCGCCTGCCGGGCGTGGGCAGCTATTTTTCCGCGGTGGATATCCTCGACGCCGGTGGCGAGCGCATTCTTGCCGGCCCCGGCGCGTACTTCAGCCGCACCGGCGACATCAAGGCGAAATCGTCCGGCCAGGGCGGCGTGCAGCTGCGCTACCGCCCGCGCGGGCTCGATGCGGAATTCGGGCTGTACGCGGCGAATTTCCACGCCAAGGATCCGGTCGTGTACACCAGCTTTGCCGGGCAGGACCTGGCTGCCGGCAAGCTGGGCCAGTACCAGCTGGTGTTCCCGGAAGACATCAAAGTGATCGGCACCAGCTTCTCCACCACGCTGGGCACTGCCAACGTGGCTGGCGAGCTGTCTTACCGGCACAACATGCCACTGGTTGCACGCGGTGGCTCGGTGTTCGTGCCGCCCGGCATGAGCGCCAACAACGCCGGCAATCCGTTGTACCCGGTGGGCGATACCTTGCATGGGCAGATTTCGTGGATCAACCTGCTGTCGCCCACGGCGCTGTGGGAGGGCGGCAGCATCGTCGGCGAGATTGCGTGGAACCGGCGCCTGGGCGTAAGCCGCAATGGCGGCGCGCTGGATCCCAACGCGACGCGCGATGCCGGGGCCATCCGCATGGTGTTCCAGCCCGCCTACTACCAGGTGATCAACGGCCTCGACATCAACGTGCCGATTGGCATTGGCTACGGCCTGTTCGGCAAGTCGTCGGTGCTGAACCCGGGCTTCGGCGTGCATCGCGGCGGCGATCTGAGCGTGGGTGTCAATGGCGTCTACGAGCAGGTCTGGAACATCGGCCTCAACTACACCCATTACTTCGGCCCGGCCGCGACCGTGCTGACCCCGCCGAACGCCGCCAGCCAGGCGTATTCCTACGGCCAGACTTTCAAGGACCGGGATTTCGTGTCGCTGACGATCCAGCGCGCGTTCTGAAACAGAGGAGACAATTGATGAAGCCCTTTTCCATCGTGACCATCGTGACGCCCTGGCTCGCCGCAGCCATGCTGGCGGCGCAGCCCGCGCAGGCCATGGTCAGCGCGCAGGAAGCTGCCGCGCTCAAATCCACGCTCACGCCCTTCGGCGCCGAGCGCGCCGGCAACAAGGACGGCAGCATTCCCGCATGGACGGGCGGGCATACCCAGATGCCGCCGAACTACAAGAGCGGCGATCCGCCGCCCGACCTGTTCGCTGCCGACAAGCCGCTACTGAAGATCGACGCGAAGAACGCCGCGCAGTACGCCGACAAGCTCAGCGAGGGCGTCAAGGGACTGCTGAAGAAGTATCCCGACACATTCAGGCTTGACGTCTACCCGACCCGGCGCACGGCCGCCGCGCCGCAATGGGTCTACGACAACACCTTCCAGAACGCCACCCGCGCCCGCACTACCGACAACGGCCTGTGGGTGGAAGGTGCCTATGGCGGCATTCCGTTTCCGATTCCGAAGAACGGCAACGAGGCCATGTGGAATCACAAGCTGCAATGGACGGGCGAGACCGTTTCCAGCTACTTCGTGAACTACGTCGGCACGCCGGACGGCAAGCTGATCATGGCTACCAAGGGCTACAACAAGTCGCAGTACCCGTACTACGAGAAGGGCGGTGCCATGGACAAGTTCACCGGCGAGTCGCAGCAACTGCGCATCTTCACCACCGAGCCGCCGCTCAAGGCCGGCTCGCAGTTCCTGCTGGTCGATGCGGTCAACCGGCCGCGCCAGGCCTGGGAATACCTCACCGGGCAGCGCCGCGTGCGCAAGGCGCCCACGCTTGGCTACGACACGCCGGACGACATCAATTCCGGCCAGAGCTACTTCGACGAGGCCTTTGTCTTCCTGGGCGAGCTGGACCGCTACAACTGGAAGCTGGTCGGCAAGAAAGAGATCTACATCCCCTACAACAACAACAAGGTTTACCAGAAGGGCCTTTCGCTTGAACAGCTGCTGCTGCCGCATCATGCCAACCCCGATTCGATGCGTTGGGAACTGCATCGCGTCTGGGTGGTGGAGGCCGAGCTGGCGCCGGGCAAGCGCCATGTCGTGCCCAAGCGCCGCCTGTATCTCGACGAGGACACCTGGGCCGCCGTGCTGGGCGAGGGCTGGGATGCACAGGGCCAGTTGTGGCGCGTACAGGTCGCCATGCCGTATGTGGTGCCCGAGGGCCCTTTCGTCAACGCCACCAGTTCCTGGTGCATCTACAACCTGCTTTCCGGTGCATACCTGGCCGCAGCATTCCCGGACTATGGCAGCCCCGGCTTCCGCTATCACTACAAGCTGCTCGACCGCATTCCTTCCAGCTACTTCTCGCCAGAGGCCCTGGCCGGCGAGGGCGTGCGCTAGCACGCCGGCGATGGTCCACGTTGAGACGAATGCCATGTTTGCATGCATGAAAACGCCGCGGCGGCGCGGCGCGGGCCGTCTGGCCCTGCTGCTGGCCGGCGCCGCCACGGCGGCCGCGCTGGTGCAGGGCGCCGCGGCGGCGGAGCCGGTGCGCGCTTTCCGCCACGATGCGGCGCTGGTTGGCGTGGCGAGCGCCGGCACGCGCCTGGTGGCGGTAGGCGAGCGCGGCACGGTGGTGCTATCCGACGATGGCAGCCGGAACTGGCGCCACGCCAGTGCGCCAACCGACGTCACGCTCACTTCGGTCCACTTCGCCACGCCGCGGGAAGGCTGGGCAACCGGCCACGCCGGCACGGTGCTGCACACAGCCGATGGCGGCCTCACCTGGTCGCGGCAGCTTGATGGTGAAGCCGCCGCCCGTCTGATGCTGGCAGCCGCGGGAAAAGATCCCGCCCGGCGAGCCGAAGCGCAGCAACTGGTGGAGGACGGGCCGGACAAGCCATTCCTCGACTTGTACACGGCCGACGCCAGCACTGCACTGGTGGTGGGCGCCTTCAACCTTGCGTTTCGCACCACCGATGGCGGCAGGCGCTGGGTCCCGTGGCAGGACCGGATTCCCAACCCCAAATCGTTGCATCTCTATGGCATTGCGGGAGCGGGGCGCGACCTGTACATCGCGGGGGAGCAAGGGTTGTTGCTGCGCTCGGCCGATGCCGGCGAAACCTTCCGGCCGCTGGCCTCGCCATATCGGGGCACGTTCTTCGGCGTACTGGTGCAGACCGATGGCGGCGTCATCGTGTACGGCCTGCGCGGCAATGCCTTCCGCTCGACCGACCAGGGCGCGAACTGGTCGAGGCTGGCCCTCGGCACCACCGCCGCAATCACCGGCGGCGTGGCCCTGGCCGACGGCAGGACAGCGCTGGCGACCCAGGCCGGTGAACTGTTCGTGAGCGAGCCGGTGCGCCCGGAGGCCTTCGTGCGCGTGGTGCCGGATCACACGCAACCCTTCGCCGGCGCGGCGCAGCAGGGCGACAGGATCGTGCTGGTGGGCGCACGCGGCAGTTCGGCGGCGCCAGCAACAGCCGGCAGGCAGTGATGCAAACCGGAGTTTCCTCTCATGCATCAGAAGCAAAGCAAGGCAGGCCAGGCCGACTGGCAGGTGGTGCCGCATATCCAGGATTTCGACGCCGGCTCGGGCTCGGTGGTCGAACGTCTCATCTTCAATCACCGCGCCTGGATTGTGGCGCTGTGCGTCATCGTCACCATGCTGCTCGGCTGGCAGGCGATGCGGGTGCGGTTGAACGCCGACTTCGAGAAGATGATTCCCGCCGCGCATCCGTATATCCAGAACTACCTGCAGAGCAAGGCGGATCTGAGTGGTCAGGGTAATTCGGTGCGCGTCGCGGTGGAGACGCGTGAAGGGACGATATTCGATGCCGGATACCTGGACCGGCTCAAGACAATCAACGACGAGCTCTTCCTCATTCCCGGTGTCGATCGCGCCTACCAGAAGTCGCTCTGGACCGCGAACACGCGCTGGCTTGGCGTAACCGAGGAGGGCCTGGAAGGTGGCACGGTGATTCCCGACGACTATGACGGCTCGACGCGGACCGTGGAGCAGGTGCGGCGCAATGTGGAGCGGTCGGGCGAAATCGGCCAGCTGGTCGCCGGCAACTATCGATCGTCGATCATCTTCCTGCCGCTGCTGGAGCGAGACCCCGGGGACGGGCAGGCGCTCGACTACAAGCGCTTCTCGGATGCGCTCGAAGCCGTGCGGCAGAAGTACGAGACCAGGGACATCCGCATTCACGTCACCGGCTTTGCCAAGGTGATGGGCGACCTGATCACCGGCATCGGCGAGGTCATGGTGTTCTTCGCCCTGGCCGTGGTGATTGCCGCCGCGGCGGTGCTCTGGTACACGCGCTGCCTGCGCAGCATGCTACTGGTGGTGCTGACATCGCTGCTGGCGGTGTTCTGGCAGCTCGGGCTGCTGCCGCTGCTGGGGTATGCGCTCGATCCCTACTCGGTGCTGGTGCCCTTCCTGGTGTTTGCCATCGGCATGAGCCATGGCGCGCAGAAGATGAACGGCATCATGCAGGACATCGGGCGTGGCATGCACCGGCTCGTTGCGGCGCGCTATACCTTCCGGCGCTTGTTCATGGCGGGGTTGTCCGCCTTGCTGTGCGATGCAGTCGGCTTCGCGGTGCTGCTCGTGATCCGCATCCCGGTGATCCAGGAACTGGCGGTGGTGGCAAGCCTGGGCGTTGCCATTCTGATCTTCACCAACCTGGTGTTGCTGCCGGTGCTGCTTTCCTACACCGGCGTGGACGCGAAGGCGGCGACCAGGGCGCTGCGCTCGCAAGACACCCCGGCACAAGCTGGCGGCCCATGGCGTTTCCTGGAGCGTTTCACCACCGCGCGATGGGCCCTGGCTGCGTTGCTGCCGGCAGCCGTGCTCGGCCTAGGTGGCTACCTGGTCAGCCAGCACCTTCAGGTCGGCGATCTCGACGAAGGCGCGCCGGAACTGCGCGCCGACTCGCGCTACAACCGCGATGATCGCTTCATGACCGCCAACTACGCAGCCAGCAGCGACCTGCTGGTGGTGATGGTGCGCACGCCGGACGGGCACTGCGCGGACTACGCCACGCTCAGGCAGGTGGATGCGCTTGAGTGGCAGCTCAGGCAGCTGCCGGGCGTGGAGGGCACCAACTCGCTGGCACTGCTGGCGCGCCGTGTCGTCGCGGGCATGGCGGAGGGCAGCCCGAAGTGGTACGAGCTGGTGCAGAACCAGGCCACGCTCAATACGGCCGCCAACCGATCGCCACGCGAGAGCTTCAACCAGGCGTGCAACCTGCTGTCGCTCTATGTCTATCTGCAGGACCACCGCGCCGAGACGCTGGCCCGGGTGGTGAGCGCGGTGGAGGCCTTCGCTACGACGCACGATAGCCAGCACGCACGCTTCATGCTGGCGGCCGGCAGCGCGGGGATCGAGGCGGCTACCAATATTGTTGTGCGGCAAGCCAGCCGCGAGATGCTGTTCTGGGTCTACGGCGCGGTGATCGTCCTTTGCATGCTGACATTCCGCTCATGGCGCGCGGCAGTGTGTGCAGTGGTGCCGCTGGTGCTTACCTCGGTGCTGGCCGAGGCACTCATGGTGGCGTTGGGTCTTGGCGTCAAGGTGGCAACGCTGCCGGTCATTGCGCTGGGGGTTGGCATAGGCGTGGACTACGCGCTCTACATCATGACGATCGTGCTGGCCGAGCTGCGCGCCGGCGCCAGCCTGCCGCAGGCTTATCGGCGCGCGCTGCGCTTCACCGGCAAGGTGGTGATGCTGACCGGCGTGACGCTGGCAATTGCGGTGGCCACCTGGACGCTGTCGCCAATCAAGTTCCAGGCCGATATGGGCGTCCTGCTCGCCTTCATGTTCCTGTGGAACATGCTCGGCGCCCTGATCCTGTTGCCGGCGCTGGCATGGGTGCTGCTGCCGGAAGGCAGGGCCGGAAGATCGCCGGTGCCCGTTGATGCAATCGCCGACGGCGCATCCGGCGCCCGGCACTGAAATCCAACACCAACACAAAGAGAAGAGGAGCGGTAATGAAAGTCATGGTGACAGGCGGTACCGGAACCACCGGCAGCCAGGTGGTGCGCGAGCTGCTCGCGCGGGGCGTGCAGGTCAAGATCCTGACGCGCAGCGCGGAACGCGCCAAGGCCATTTCGCCACGCGTGGAGGCCGTGGTGGGCGACCTTCTTAGCCCCTCCGATCTCCGCCCGGCGTTCGAGGATATCGATGCGCTCTTCCTGCTGCTGGCGGGCGTCCCGAGCGAGGCGCACGAAGGGCTGACGGCCGTGGCGCTGGCACGCGCGGCAGGCGTGAAGCGCATCGTCTACCTGTCGGTGCACCAGACCGCCAGGCCACCGCGCCATGTGCCGCATATTGGCTCGAAACTGCTGATCGAGTCGGTGATACGGGACTGCGGTGTGCCCTACACCTTTCTCCGTCCCAATGTGTTCATGCAGAACGACTACTGGTACCGGGACGCCTTGCTCGGGCATGCCATTTATCCGCAGCCGCTCGGTGACCTGGGCGCGTCGCTGTGCGATGTGCGGGACATTGCCGAGGCCGCGGCCATCGTGCTGACCACCGATGGCCATGACGGACAGGCCTACACCATTGCCGGACCGGAGCCATTTACGGGCAAGCGCGCCGCGGCGCTATGGTCGGCCGTCCTGGGCAAGGCGATTGCGTATGGTGGCCACGACATGGAGCGGTGGGAGCAGCAACAGCTCACCCATGGGGCTCCCCAGTGGTTCGCACTGGACCTGAAGATGATGTTCACTGCCTGGCAGACCGATGGTCTGGTCGCCACCGATGAAGAGCTCGGCCGTCTTGCCAGTTTGCTCGGGCATTCCCCGCGCTGCTATGAGGATTTTGTGGCGGAAACGGCCTCGGGCTGGCCGGTCGGCCAATCGCAGATCGCGGCCTTTGAAGGCCGCACCTTTTCTTGAATACAGCGCTACGGAGACCATGACATGCCAACGACCATTCTCGATCCATTCCATTCAGGGAAGCCGGCGCCGGAAACCTGGCGCACGCTCGAGTTGCCGACCGGCGATGGCGCCACCTGGACGTTCCGCGATCCCGGCTTGCGGATGAAGGCCTCTGACGGTGTGCTGCAGGCGAGCATCCAGACGTTCCGGATCCGGCACGACCAGGTGCAGATGTTCGACAACCCGAAGTTGCTCATGGTGATGCAAAAGCCGGTGCCGCTCTCAGAGACGGACGTCACGACGATTTCATGGGAGATGGCCTGCGAGAACCACAATGGCAATTCCGACGACCTGCTCGACGGCTTCGCCGTATTGAGCCTGGGGGACTTCAAAACCGGCATGGTGTTCGATTTCATCATGTCGGGCAAATGCATCGGCGTGGTCTATGAGCGTCTCGCCCTGCCGGGCATCGTGCCCACGGGAGAGGACTGGATTCATGTGGTGCAGTCCCCGCTGATGGCGCAGTCCCGTCCAGGCGAGTTTCACCGGTACGAGATCCGCTTCGACCGGCGCGCGCGCGCTTGCGAATGGTGGCTGGACGGCAAGCGCATGTATGCCGTGGCTGATATCCCGGTAGAGGTCCATAGTGTCACGCCTGGCGTGGGCCTGATGACGCTCAAGCCCCTCGAAGCCGGCAAGAGCAGCGTCTCCAATCACGGGCAGGGCGCCACTGGCCGCTGGCGCAACCTGGCCGTGCATGGCTGACGCGTGCGTTGGCCCCATCGTGCCGTAGCCGCTCATGCTGCTGCCCGGCACTGAAAGATGGCCGATGCCGCAAAGTTCGGTATTGGTCAAGTGCTGCAGCCATTCCCTTTCGCGATGGCGGAGCGTGAGGCCGAGCCGACCCAACCCATCCGCGCGCCGCGCGCGTATCGATCCGCGAAGCCGGTCACATGCTGACCATCGCGCAGCAGATGGCTGTCAGCGCATGCCTGCGTGCGACGCAGAGCAGTCGAATCCGTCCATACCCGCATCAGCCGGATATCCGCATCGAAGAACTGCCCTCGTGACAGCCTGCGGGTTTTCCATGCAACATACATAATCATGTTTTGTATATATTTACGCTAAAGATAGTTTTGTTTTGGATGGCCGGATCTTTCGGCGTTTGGAGCATGAGTCATGGAACTTGGTCTTAAAGGGCGCGTAGCGGTGATCACCGGCGCGAGCAAAGGTGTTGGCAAGGGCGTGGCGCGCGCGTTGGCGGCAGAAGGGGTGAACATCGTTCTCGTTGCCCGTGGGCGGGAAGCGCTTGTGCAGGCAGCTGAAGACATCGAGGAGACGTTCAGCGTGCACGCGCTGCCGGTTGAGGCCGATGTCACCGATACGGCATCGGTGCGGGCGGCCGCGGAGACTGTGCGCGAGCATTTCGGCGCGGCGCACATCCTGGTCAACAATGCCGGCGCGGCCATCAAGCGGCAGGACCGGGAGATCACCTGGGACGACAGCGACTGGATCAACCAGGTGCAGATCAAGTCGGTCGGTGCACTGCGCATGATCCGCGAGTTCCTGCCGCTGATGCCGCACGATGGCACGGGCCGCATCATCAATATCGCGGGCGCGTCTGGCAGCATGGCCTGGATGCCTGCGCTGACCTATGGCCTGAACAACGCGGCGCTGATGCATGTCACCGGCTATCTGGCGGCTGATCTTGCCGACGCATGGCCATGGTGCGCATGCTGACGGGCCTGCTTAAGGACAAGACGCTGGCCCACGCGTGGTGCCCATCGTGGCGGATGAGGCCCGCACCTTCGGCATGGCCAGCCTGTTCCGGCAGGTCGGCATCTATTCGTCGCAAGGACAACTGTACGAGCCCGAAGACGCCGGCTCGATGCTGTATTACCGCGAGGACGTCAGGGGCCAAATCCTGGAGGAGGGCATTACCGAGGCCGGTGCGATGTCGTCGTGGATTGCGGCGGGCACCGCCTACAGCACGCACGGCACGGCCATGCTGCCGCTCTACATTTACTACTCGATGTTCGGCTTCCAACGTATTGGCGACCTGATCTGGGCCGCCGGCGATCAGCGCGCGCGGGGCTTTCTGGTCGGCGCCACGGCGGGACGCACCACGCTTTCCGGCGAGGGCCTGCAGCATCAGGACGGCACCGGCCACGTCATTGCCGCCACCATCCCCAATTGCCGTGCCTATGATCCCGCATACGCCTACGAGTTGGCGGTGATCGTCGATGAAGGCATGCGTGCAATGATGGAGCGGCAGGAGGACGTGTTCTATTACCTGACCGTGATGAACGAGAACTATGCCCAGCCGTCGATGCCAGCCGGCGTGGAGCGAGATATCGTGCGCGGCATGTACCGGCTCGCACAAGTGGAAGGCGGCGGGCGGGGCAAAGTGCGGCTGCTCGGCAGCGGCGCGATCCTGCGCGAGGTGGAGGCTGCGGCGCAGATGCTGGCCGAACACTGGCAGGTCGACAGCGAAGTATTCAGCGTGACGAGCTTCTCCGAGCTGGAGCGTGACGCGCGCGAGGTGGTCCGCCAGCGGCTGCATCATCCACAGGCGGAGGTGTCGCCAGCTCACGTCGAGACGCTGCTGGCCGGCAATGCGCCAGTGGTGGCCCCTACCGACTACGTACGCGCCTATCCGCAGCTGATCGCGCCCTAGGTGCAGGCGCCCTATTCGGTGCTGGGCACCGACGGCTATGGCCGTAGCGACAACCGGCCAACGCTGCGCCGCTTCTTCGAGGTCGATCGCGTCTATGTCTGCGTGGCGGCGCTGCGGGCGCTTGCGGCACAGGGCACGGTGCCCACCTCGCTCGTGGCCGAGGCGCTGGCGCGCTACGACATCGATGTCTCCAAGAAGGCCCCTTCTTCTATCTGATCTGTGCTTGCCATGAGTGCGCGCTCAGCATGGAAAATATGGTGGCATCGGGGATGGTGGCAGGGTGGAGGAGACGGTGCGGCCAGGGACAAGGTGTCGGCCGACCAACTGGTCATCGTGGTCGAGTCAGACAAGGCGACCATCGACGTGCCAGTGCCTTGGGCGGACCGGTGCGGGAGGCAGAGCTAAGCTTCCCGGCCCATCTGTGACCTAGCGCCAATAGCAGAGATTAAAACGCAATTAATCGCCAAGCTTCGCCTGAAACAATCAATCGCTGGCTGACATGGGTAGTCCCCCGCGGGGCAGCCAACCCCGTTTCGGATTATAATTTCACTTTCATGAAATAATCTGGCCAGCAGCCCCCACGCTGGCTTGCCTTCTGATCCGACGCCACCTATGCGCGCGACAATTCGGACCATTCACCAACTGGGCGGAGCGACCCGCGCAGGGGAAGGGATACCCATAGACCAGGCGGCGAGGCATTGCGGTGTCTCCATCGGCATGCTGTCCAAGCTAGAGAACCGCAAGGGCGTCAATCTCGAGCACGCCCTGCGTGTGCTGGACGAACTGGGTTTGGCGATGCTGGTCGTGCCCAAGGCGCATGCACCTTGGCTCGAAGAGGCTGCGGCCCATGCGTCCAAGACCGGCGAGCTGGCAGCGTGGGATAAGCGCGCCCCCAGGTGCCGTGGCGCGGAGATGGCTTGCTGTGCGCCTTCGCTGAGCCGGCTGTCCATGCCATAACTTGAAACTATCGAGCCGCATCAACGGGGTGCGACGCCTTCGCCGATTTGGATGGTGCCCCCGGCGAACGCCTCGCTTGCAGTTGCTGCGCCCGTTTTGCATCCTCCGGGCGAACCTGCCCCGCCTCCTGGCCGGCCAGATCCATCCGTGATGCGCCTTCGATGAGGCAGGCCCAGTAGCGGGCGCCGCGGCACCAGGTCTTGATCGCCTCGCGCAATTCGGCCTCCGTGAGGGCAAGCTTTTGGGCATGCGGGAGGAGATCCTCGAAGAGGCCGATCTTGAGCGGCACCTTGGGCGCCGGGTTCTTCGGAAAGGCTTGCGGAAAACGCCGTTGCAGTCTGGCGATGGTGTGGACCACCGGATCGACCGGCTTTGCCGAATTGGCCGGCGCAGCGTCCCGTGCGCGGGGCGGCGTGGCCCGCTTCGGAACCTCGGCAGCCTTTGCGGCCTTTTCAGCCTTTGCCTGTGCTGCCAGTTGTGCTTTGAGTGCCGCCAGTTGTTCGAAGCCCATCGTATTTAGTGGTAAATCGCGTGGAGCGATTTTAGCAGCCGCGTATCCTGCGCTGAGCCGCAGGTGCGGCTCATATAGGTGTGCAAAGGCCATGGCTTGGCATGCTCGCGCGCCTAGGTCTTGCTGCTCCAGCCGATCCGATGCCGCTCCTGTGTCGCCTCGTGCCGCGCATCCTCTTCGCTGTGCAGGTAAGCGCTGGTGGTCGCAATCGAGGCATGGCCAAAGTTGTCGCGCACAAAACGCAGGTCGACCTGCTGGTCGGTCATGTGCGAGCCGGCGGTGTGGCGCAGCCAGTGCGCCGAGGCACTGGCCAGGACATCGGCCTGGGCTTCTCCCATTCGGGCCCGCGCGCCCGCAGGCGGTCGGCCGCCATGCCGAAAACCTCCTTCAGAATCAAGTGCAGCGCCCCGCGTGACAGGGCCTTGTCGCTGCCCTTGTCACGGCCGATGACCGGCAACACCAGCGGACGCGTCTCGCCGGGCATTGGGCTGGGCGGCAGCCCGTTGGCGCGGCGGTAGCGCGCCAGCTCGGCCGTGGCCGGCACCAGCCGGGTCTTGTTGCCCTTACCGGTCACCTCCAGCCACCAGCGCTCAGTGCCCTGGGCATCGCGCCGGCAGAAGAATGCCCCCATGGCTGTGCCGGTGACCCGCGACGGCCGCAGCCCACCCAGATGAGCACCGTACGTAGCCGACGGCAGCGCGCCGCATGCAGGCGCTCGCGCTCGGTCACGGGTGGCATCGCCGCGACGGTGCTTTTCACGGCCGCCCACAAGTCATGGCTCAGGTAGCGCGTGATGCGCGGCCTCGTGGGCGCGCGCCGGCGGCGGGCCAGCGCGAGCGGGTTGCCAGCCAGGTAGCCGGCTTCGGTGAGCCAGGCGAAGAGGGCGTTGAGGATGACCATCGCCTGGCGCACGCTGCCGGGCGACAGCGGCCCGGCAAAGGGGCGCCAGTCCGGATGGTTGCGCGCGAGCTTTTTGCTGCCGGCCAGAACCCAACGTGCGGCCGGTTGCGGATCGGCCAGGAAGCGCTCGTACGCGAGCAGGTCCTCATGGGTGAGCGAGGACCGAGGCTTACCCAATTGCAGCACTGCCCATATGATCAGGCGCTCGACCGCGTGGCGGTACGTCGGTAGCGTTGCCGCGTTTTCGGCATAGCGCACGGGCCGGGCGGTGACGGTGGCCAGGTCGTCGGTCGCGGCGAGCCGGGCGGCCGGGAAACGCGCAATCTGAGGCCAATTAGATTGCGCCTATATCTGCAATTCAGATTCGTTTCGATTGCGGTGTTTTGGCGGAGGGAGTAATTCCGGGCCTAATAGAGTAGTGCCGCGCAGCGCCGTTGTTGAAAAGACTTCGTACGGCGCTGCGCGTCTGACTACATGCGCGCCTCGCCGCAGGCGAGCAGGTCCTGCACTAGTCCAGTATGCAGTTCCCCGACGCGCCACGCGGGGAAGGCCAGCATGCGCTGTAGCAGCGGGATGTTAGTCTTGACACCGATGATCTCAGTGACCGCCAGCGCCCGCTCTGCAATCTCGATGGCGGCCTGCCGGTCGGCGGCGTTGATGATCAGCTTGGCGATCATCGGATCGTAGTAGGGGCTCACCGTATTGCCTTCGGCATAGCCGGTCTCCACGCGGATGCCCGTACCCGACGGCAGACGGAAGGTCTGCAGCGTGCCGGGCGAGGGGAAGAAGCGCACCGGGTCTTCGGCATAGATTCGGAGCTCGATGGCGTGGCCGGAAGCACGCACTGGGGAGGGAAGCACGTCGCGCAGGGTTTCGCCCGCGGCCAGGCGAATCTGCGCCTCAACCAGGTCCAGCCCGGTGATGGCCTCGGTCACCGCGTGCTCGACCTGCAGGCGCGTATTCATTTCCAGAAAGCTATAGCTGCCATCGGCGCTGCGCAGCATCTCGACGGTGCCGATCACGTCGTAGCCCAGTTTGCCGAGCAGGCGCGCCACTCGGGCGGCGATCTCGTCGGCTTCGCCGGGCGGCAAGCCGGGCGCGCACGCTTCCTCAATCACCTTCTGGTGGCGCCGCTGCACCGAGCAGTCCCGCTCCAACAGGTGCTGCACGTTGCCGTGCCGGTCACCAACGATCTGGAACTCGATATGCCGGGGCCGCTGGAACAACTGCTCGAGGTACACGTCGCCATTGCCAAAGCTGCGCTGCGCCAGCGCCCGCGCGCGGCCGACGGCATCCACCAGTTCCGCGTCGTCGTGCGCGGCGATCATCCCGATGCCGCCACCGCCGCCGGCCGGCTTGACCAGCACCGGATAGCCTACCGCCGCTCCCGCCGCGCGGATGGCGGCCGGATCGTCGTCGACGATGCCGGAGGAGCGACACATCGGCATACCGTGTTTCGCCATCAGATCGCGCGCGCGGGTCTTGTGTCCCATCGCGTCGATCCACCGGGGGCTGGGGCCGATGAAGGTCAGGCCGGCCGCTTCCACGCGGCTGGCGAAGCCGGCGTTCTCCGACAGGAAGCCATAGCCCGGATGCACCGCGTCGGCGCCCGAGCGGCGCATGGCGTCGAACAGCGCGCCTTCGTTCAGGTAGCTCTGCGCGGCTGGCGAAGGGCCAATGCAGTACGCCGCGTCGGCCTCCGCCACGTAGGGCAGATCGCGGTCGGCCTCGGAATAGACCACTACCGAGCGCAGGCCCATCCTGCGCAAGGTGCGCTGCACCCGAGCGGCCACCGCGCCGCGGTTCGCAATCAGTACGGTTTGCATGACGACGATCTCCTAAGTCTTAATAGCTGGTGGGCCAGGCGCGCATCAGGTGCTGCCCAACACCGCCGGTCAGGCGCATCCGGTGCACCTCCAGCAGGCGCGTCAGCGTGGCACGGGTGTCGACAGGGTTGATGACCATGTGCGCCGCGTAGGCGGCGCCCATGTCCCAGGCGGAGGTGTCGCGTTCCATGCCTTGCAGTAGCGTGGCATAGCGTTCGGGGTCGTCCTGCTGCCGCACGCCGTGCACGATGGTGACGCCCGAGCGCGGATCCATGAAGTTGACTTCCGCCGACACCCACGCGATCAGTTCGTCGGCGTTGCCCGCTCCACCCATGTTCAGCACCGCCTGCCCGTAGGTCTTGCGCATGATGATGGCGATCTTGGGTACGGTGACAAGCGACAGCGCGTTCATCCAGTTCATCACCCGGCCCACCGCGCCACGCCGCTCGCCTTCGATGCCGATCAGAAAGCCTGGCTGGTCGGTCAGGAACACCAGCGGGATGTTGAACGAGTCGCACATCACCATGAAGCTGGTGGCCTTGTTGCAGGCGTCCACGTCGATGGCGCCACCCTTGGCGATAGGGTTGTTGGCGATGATGCCCACGCTGCGGCCGTCGATGCGTGCCAGCGCCGTCACCACCGACTTACCGTAGCGCGCCTTGACCTCGAACATGCTGTCCAGGTCGACGATCAGCGGGATGACCTTGCGCACGTCGTAGACCCGGGTGCGCGATTCGGGCACGATGTCGAGGATGCGGTGTGCCTGCGCACCCGAGCCGGGGGGGACGGGGTACACCGGCGGCGCCTCGTTGTGGTGGCTGGGCAGGTAGGAGAGGAACCGCTTCACGGCGTCGAGGGCTTCCTCGTCAGAATCGACCGCCATGTCTACCAGGCCCGAGACGCCGGTGAGGGTCTCCCACCCGCCCAGCGCCTCTGGATCGACCTCTTCGCCGATCGCTATGGAGGTCAGCTTAACGCTCGACACTGCCATCACGGCGCCCTTGCGCATCACGGCGAAGTCGGCGAGCGCGGCGTACCAGCTCGACGAGCCGTAGCAGTGCCCGAGCACAGCCGACGTCCACGGCGTCTCGCGGGTGCGCATGTATTGCGTGGGCCGGTCACCGGAGCCGATGCCGCGCGCACCCATCGTGTCTGGCATGCGCGCGCCGGTGGACTCGCCGAGGAAGACCATGGGCAAGCCGCGCCGGGTGGCCACCGTCTTCATGTGGCCGATCTTGTTGCCGTTGACGGTGCTGCTCGACGCGCCCAGCACCGTGAAGTCGTTCGACACCAGCGCCACGTCGCGCCCATCGATGCGGGCGTAGCCGGCGATCTTGCCGTCTGCGGGGGAGCGGTCGCGGTCATCGGGACGATAGGAGGTGGCTAGCAGGCCTGACTCCAGGAAGGAGCCGGGGTCGGCCAGGTAGTCAATGCGCTCCCGTGCGTTAAGCACGCCGTCCGCCTTGCGCTTTGCGAGCTTCTCCGGCCCGCCCATCTGCCGCGCACGCGACTCGCGCTCGGCCAGTTCAGAGATCAGTGTTTCGAATGCCATTCTCATGCCTCCGGATTCATTTCCTGAAGAGTGCGGGGTTTGCCGCGACGAAGCGGCTGGCGGCCGCGGCGTCGGTATGGATTAGCGTCGCGAGTTCGGCGGGGGTGGACGCCTCGAGCTGGTAGCCCTCGCTGGAGAGTTGCTTGCTTACGGCCGGGTCCGTCACAAACTGGCGCGACAGAGCTGCCATGCGCGAGATGACCGGCTCAGGCGTGCCGGCCGGCGCGAACACGCCGTACCAGTTGGAGAACACCGCGTCGGACATGCCGCTCTCCTTCAGTGTCGGCACTTCGGGGAAGGCCGCACTGCGCGTGGCGGACGTCACCGCCAATGGCCGCAGCTTGCCGCCGCGCACGAACGGCGCCAGCACCGGCACGTTGGCGATCACCATGTCTACCTGGCCGCCCATCGCATCGCCGGCCGCCTGTGCGCCGCCCTTGTACGGCACATGGGTCAGGCGGATCTTCGACCCCGAGTTGAGCAAGCCCACCTGCAGCACCAGCGCCGCGCTGGAGATGGAGTAGCGGTCGGGGTGGGTGCGGGCCAGCGAGATCATGTCGGCCACGTTCGCAGCCGCGAACTGGTTGTTGGCGGCGATCAGGCAGGGCACGCGCGTAAGCAGGCTGATCGGGAGGAGATCCTTCTGCGCATTGAACGGCGGGACCGGTCCGGTGTAAGGGTTGGTGGCGAGGCCGTCGATGCCGATCAGGAAGGTGTAGCCATCGGGTTCGGCCTTCGCAACGAGCTCGCTGCCGATATTGGTGGAGGCGCCGGGGCGGTTCTCCACCAATACGGCCTGCGATAGCTTCTTGCGCAGGAATTCAGCGTACTCTCGCGCGAGCCGGTCGTTGGTGCCGCCCGGAGCGTACGGCACCACAAGGCGAATGGGCTTTGCCGGCCAGTCGTGCGCGACGGCCTGGCCGGCCGGCAGGCAGGCTAGCAGCAGGGCCGTAATACACCATGATCTTCTCTTCATCGGTTGTCTCCTGATGTGTTCTGGTGTGCTGGGCCAGCGCGGAGTTTTTCCCCTTGCCGTGCGCTGGCCCATGGCAAAGGAAGGGTGCGCTATGCCAGGCGCTGTAGCGTGGTCTGCCGCTCGTGCAGCAGTAGCCGGCCGTCAGTGGTGTCATAGCGGTTTTCCGTCTCGAAGATCAGCATGGGTGCGCCGCTCGTGCCCACGCGGTAACGCACATCGCGCAGGCGGCAACTCGCCTGCACGGTGTCGTCGGGACGCGCCAACGCATGGATGCGCACGCGCGTGCCGCCGTTGAGCAGGCCCTGCGGCGGCAGGCCGAAGCGTCGGGAGAAGTCGCGTCCGACCTCGCAGACCGCTTCGCGGCCCAGTGCGTCGGGCGCCGTGCCGAGTGGGTGTGCGCCGGCCGGCCATGACATCGCATGTATGGGGAACAGCGGTGGCGCGACGAGGCCGCGATGCACGCTCGTGCGGGCGGCCTGCGGGTCGTGATGCCAGTGAGGCAGGTCCATGACGGCCTCGGCGAACAGGCGCAGACGGCCGGCTTCGACCGGACTGAAGGAGACGATGCGCTCAATCTCGCTGCCGATGCGGCGGCGGATCGGCGCGGGCACAGAGGTGTCGAGGGGGGCGGCCGCGGACGGCGGAGCGTCCTCCGCGTCCCCGGCATCGTGGTACGCCCCAGGTAGCGCATCGGGGGCGTCGGCTCCGTTCACCGGCAGCAGCACCACGGCCGTGCCGTCGGTGGTCACGCGGGCGGTGTCGACATTGAAAAGGTGCTGGTCGAGGTGCACCGCCGTTGCCTGCGCCTGGCGCTCCACGGCGCGCACGCAGCCTTCGGCGCGCAGGTGCTGGCCGACCAGGTCCGGGCTGCGGAAGCGGCAGGCCAGCCGCCACAGCCAGCATCGTTCGCCGAAGGCCGCGGTGGCAAGTTGGGCGAGGAACTGCTGCTTAAGCGCGCCGTTGATGACCGCGTCGGGCAGTCCTGCCACCTCGCGCGCATAGGCGCGGTCATAGTGGATCCTGTCCCAGTTTTCCTGCGCCGCGCACCAGCGCACGACATGGCTGGCGGTAATCCGCCCCTTGTCGAGCCGGGGCAGGGGCATGCCGAGGGCCGGCGCTCCCATGCTTGTCTCCTTGCTGCGTGTGGGTACGTCACGGATGGCGTCGGCCGGCGCCCGCTCCCGGAAGGAAGAGGGGGGATGCAGCGAAGCCGCTACGGGCGCACGCCGGCTCTTAGCTTCGGGCCGAGCGTGGTCTTCAGCGAGATCTGCGCGGCGTCGATGAAGCGACTCAGCGTCTGCCGGGTCTCGCGCGGGTCGATGATGTCTTCCACGCCGAAGGCCTCGGCGGTGCGGAAGGGCGATGCAAGCTGGCGCAGGCGCTGCTCGATCTCGCGCTCCTTCGCTACAGGGTCGGGCGCAGTGGCGATCTCACGCCGGAATGCCGCCGCCACGCCACCCTCGATCGGCAGTGAGCCCCACTCGGCGGTCGGCCATGCGAGCTTGAGCCCCAGGCCGTTTTTGTCGGTGGCCGCCATGCCCGCCATGCCGTAGCACTTGCGGATCACCACCGTTGCAATGGGCACGGTGGCCTGCAGGCTGACGAACACGCTGCGCATGCCTTCGCGCAAAGTGCCCTGTGCCTCTGCGTCGCGCCCGACCATGAAGCCCGGCACATCCACCAGGAACACCAGCGGGATGTGGAAGGTATCGCACAGTTCGATGAAGTGCGTCTGCTTGCGCGCCGCCTTAGCATCAATGGCGCCCCCGTAGGCCATCGGGTTGCTCGCCACCACACCAACCACCTTGCCGTTCAGGCGCGTCAGGCTGGTGATCACCGCCTTGCCGTAGGTCGGCTGGATCTCGAACACCGAGCCGCGGTCGAACACCATGCGCACGATCTTGCGCATGTCGTAGGCCTTGCGCCGGTCGGACGGGACGATGGTCGCCAGCGCCTCCTCGCGGCGATCGACTGGATCGTCGCAGGGCGTTTCGGGCGGCAGCTCCCACACGTTCTGCGGCATGTACGACAGGTAGCGCCGGATCAAGGCGAAACAGTCGGCTTCAGTCTCCACGGCGTTGTCCACCGAACCTGCCACGTCTACGGCAATCGGCGCGCCGCCGAGGTCGTCCTTGGAGATATCCTGCCCGAGCGAACGTTTCACCACGGGCGGCCCGGCCGCGAAGATCTGGCTGGTGCCATTGACCATCACCGACCAGTGCGAAAGGATGGTCCGCCCGGCCGGCCCACCGGCTGCCGTGCCGAGCACCGCACAAACAACCGGCACCTGGCCGAGCAGCGCGGCGGAGGTCTCGAAGCCATGCACGCCGGGGAACACGGTATGGCCGCGCCGCTGCGCCGAGGTGACGCTGCCGCCCACGCCGTCGATCAGGTTGATAAGCGGAATCTTATAATTGAGCGCGAGGTCCTCGACAAAGCCGCCTTGGCCGCCTTTCTTGCGGTCGCCGCTCCAACTCGCGCCGCCGCGCACGGTGTAGTCCTCGCCGCCGATCGCCACCGGGCGGCCGTCCACGGTGGCCAGTCCCATCACGTATGGCGCGGGCGTGACCTTCACCAGCACGCCGTTCTCGTCGTAGTGGCCCTGGCCGGTGAGGCGGCCCACTTCATGGAAGGAGCTCTTGTCGGACAAGGCGTCGATGCGCTCGCGGATGGTCAGCTTGCCGGCCGCGTGGTGTCGCTCGATGGCCTCGGGGCCGCCCAGCCCTAGCGCCAGCTCGCGGCGTCGTTCGAGTTCCAACAAGTCCTCCGAGGGAATGCTTTGAGTCATGTCCATGGCCATGTCCTCAAGCCGGATCGACGACTGCCAGCAACTGGCCTTCGGCGATCGACTCACCTTCCTTGACCAGCACCTCCGACACCGTGCCCGCGTGCGTGGCTTCGACCGGGATCTCCATCTTCATCGACTCGATGATAAAGAGCACGTCGCCTTCGCCCACGGTCTGTCCCGTCTCGCATTCGCACTTCCAGACCGACCCGACCACCTCGGATTTCACTTTGACGCTCATTGAACTCATCCTTATGAAGAAATGCAGCAACGATGTAGGAAAACCGGGGCCGGCGCGCTCAGCGGGCCATTCCCGCGTCGTAGATGACGCCGCTTCGCTGCAGCGCGGCCAGCGCGTCGGGCGCGAGCCCGAGCATGCGGGCGAGCACCGCGGCAGTGTCGGCGCCGGTGTCGCGGCCTAGCCCGCGGACTTCGCCCGGGGTGTCGGACAGGCGCGGCGTCACGTTGGGCAAGGCCACCATGCCGAGCCGGTCGTGCGGGCGGCGCTGAATGCTGTCGCGCGCGGCGAAGTGCGGGTCGGCGAAGACGTCGTCGATGTTGTAGATCTTGGCGTGCGGGATGTCGTGCTCACCCAGCCGGCGGTGAATCTCGTCGTAGTCGTGCGCGCCGATCCAGGCCTGCACCGCCGAATCGACCTCGTCGCTGTGCCGGCTGCGCATCAGGTTGGTGGCGTAGCGCAGGTCGTCGGCCAGGTCCGGCTGGCCCATCGCCACGCACAGGCGGCGGAAGATCGGGTCGGCCAGCGCCGCCACATGGACGTGGCAGCCGTCGGCGGACTGGTAGAGGTTGTTCGGGCTCGACCCCGGCAGGCGGGAGCCGGCGCGCTGCGCGACTACGCCGAGCTGGTCGTAGGCCATGACGTGCGGCTCCATGAAGCTGAACGCGCATTCGGCCAGCGCCGTGTCCACCACCTGGCCGCGCCCGGTGCGATGGCGGGCTTCCAGCGCCAGCAGTGCACCAAACGCGCCGTACAGCCCGGTGAGGTAGTCGGACAATGAGGTGGCCACGCGGGCCGGTGGGCGGTCGGGGTCGCCGGTGATCGAGCGCAGCCCGCTGATGGCCTCGCCAATCACGCCGTAGCCGGGCCGCTGGCTGTACGGTCCGTCCTGCCCGTAGCCACTGATGCGCACCACAATCAGGCCGGGGTTAGTCGCGCTCAGAGTCTCGTAAGAGAGCCCCCAGCGTTCCAATGTGCCGGGGCGGAAGTTCTCCACCACGAAGTCGGCCTTGTCGATCAGGCCGCGCAGCAGCGCCTGGCCTTCTTCGGTGCGCAGGTCGACCGAGATCAGTTCCTTGTTGCGGAAGATCGAGAGGGCGTACAGCGAGATGCCGTCCTTATGACTGCCCATCGAGCGCAGGGCGTCGCCCTCGGCCACTTCGACCTTGATGACGGTGGCGCCAAAGTCCGCCAGCAGCCTGCCGCAAAATGGGCCAGCCACAGTCGAGCCAAGTTCGATCACGGTGTAGCCGGACAGCGGCTGGATACGTTCGCTGGGGGGCATGCAGGGAATCTCCGCGCGGGTCATTGGGCAACGGTCACGTGGGCGTTCTTCACTACGTCGGCCCACAGGGTCACTTCCTTGTGCAGGGTGTCGCGGAACTGGTCCGGGCTGCCGCCGACCAGTTCCAGCCCGCCGGCCGATTGCAGGCGCTCGCGTAGCTCGGCCGAGTTCTTCAGCAAGTCGTTCAGTTCGCGATTGATGCGGCTGACGATCTCGGGCGGCAAGTTCTTCGGCCCCATCAACCCGAAGAACAGGCTCCCGTCGTAGCCCTTCAGCCCCGCCTCAGCGAAGGTGGGCACGTCGGGCGCCAGCGGTGAGCGCGCCTGGCTGGAGATGGCCAGCGCGCGCACGCGGCGGGCCTGGATGTTGGGCGCTGCCAGCAGGATGGTGTCGGTCACCATGTCGATCTCGCCGCCCAGCAGTGCCGCGACGGCCTGCGAGTTGCCCCGGTACGGCACGTGGGTGAACGAGGTGCCGGTCAGCGTGGCAAGGTATTCGGTGCTCAGGTGGGTGGAGCCGCCCACGCCGGAAGAGCCATAGTTGATCTTCTTCGGATGACTGCGGGCGTAGGTCAGGAATTCGGTCAAGGACTTGGCGGGGAAGCCGTTTCTGACTAGCAGCACGGTGGGCAGGCGGCCGACCAGTGCGATGGGAGTCAGGTCCTTCTCAATGTTGAACGACAGCTTCGGATACACCGCCGGATTGACGGCGATCGCGCTGGAGACGGTCAGCAACGTGTAGCCGTCGGGGGCCGAGCGGGCAACGGCCTCAGCAGCGAGGCTGCCGCCCACCCCGGTCTTGTTCTCGACGACGATCGACTGCCCGAGCCGCTCGGAGAGGTACTGCGCGACCACCCGCGCCACGATATCGGTCGCGCTGCCGGCGGAGAAGCCGACGTACATCTTGATCGGCCGATTGGGGTACTTGTCTTGCGCATGCAGTGGGGCGGCGGTGAAGGCCAGTCCAGCCAGCGCCAAGGCGGCCGCGCTCAGGGCGCGATGGATCGATGACAGCATCGGGCAGGTCTCCTTGCATGTTTTGTTCTTATATGCGGGTGTTACTGGTGTTGCGTGAGCCGAGCGTTCAGATGATGTACTTGCGGTATTTGGCCAGGTATTCCGCGGCTTCGCGCAGGCTCTCGCGCCGGATCGACTCCGCCTTCTCGGCGTTGCGCTCGCGCAAGGCGGCCAGCGTGGCACGGTGGTGGGCGAGGCCCAGCTTGGCCCGCCCCGGCAGCACAATGGCGCGGCGGATGACGTCCTGGGTGCGTTCCAGGATGGAATCCAGCATGCCCTGGATGACCGGATTGGCGGCGTTCTTGAAGATGCGCTGGCGGAAGCGATCGTAGCCTTCCATGTAGAAGTCGAAGTCGCCGTTGTCCAGTGCGGCTTCCATCGGCGCGCCGAACAGTTCGATGAGGTCGTCCCATTCGCCCGGCGGGGCCAGTTGCGCCGCCAGCCGCACGCTCATGCCCTCCAGCGCCTCGCGCGCGCAGTAGATCTGCAGGATCTGCTCGAAGCTGATGCGGGTGACGATGGCGCCCCGATTGGGAATGCGCTCCACCAGCCCGCGTTGCTCCAGCGCAGCCAGCGCCTCGCGGATACGTGGTCGGGTGGTGCCGAATTCCTGCGCGAGGTCTTGCTCCACGAGCTTGGTACCGGGCAACAGCTCGTGCCGCGCGATGCGCGCGCGCAGTTCATCGGCGATATCGCCGGCGCCGGACTTGGTCGGGCGCGGCGCCTCCTTCAGTTCAGGTGCGGCCTTTTTACGGATTGTTCTTTCTGCGACGCCCATCGATGCTGGCTCCCCGCTTTCGTCTGACTGTGGATCAACTATAGATTGTGGATCAACTATAGATTGTGGATCCAAAATAGCAAACAATTTTGTATTCCGTTTTGACTACTAACGAACCCGATGCGAATATGGCGTCATGCCTAACCGGACTAGTACTAAATCGCTGACGCGGTCGTGGTAGAGAAGCGGGGGGCAGTGCCTGACGTTCGATGCAGGACGGTTGTCTGGCGGCCGTGGCGGCCGTGGCGGCGGAGAGCGGATGAGCAGGATGGAGGCGCCCGCCCGGGCATTCCATCCACTGTTCCCAGGAGTTCCGCCATGACACCGCTCCGCGAGCGCATGCATGCACGACATGCAGATCCGCAACCTCGCAGACAACACGCAGAAGTCGTATCTTCTGCAAGTTTCCCGTTTCGCCCAGCACTTCCGTCGCTCACCGGAATTGCTAGGCCCCGAAGGGATTCGCGCCTGGCTCGTCCATCTTCGCGACAAGCGCAAACTTGCGCCCAGCAGCCTCTGTCCTGCGGTCGGTGCATTGCGCTTCCTGTACCTTGATGGAAAAACGCATAGAAGCAGCCGTTTGCGTAATTTCACCATCATGAAACAACGCCAGCAGCCTTCACGCTGACTTCCTCCTCTTCACGGGACGGGCCTCCATGCCGCGACCACTACCTGATCCGATTCCTCCTTCGCGCGCGACATTCGCACCATTCGGCAGCTGGGGGACCGCATTCGAGCAACCCGCGCAGAGGAAGGGATGCCCATTGACCGGGCGGCGAGGCATTGCGGTGTCTCCATCGGTATGCTGTCCACGCTGGAGAACGGCAAGGGCGTCAATCTCGAGCACGGCCCTGCGTGTGATGGACGGACTGGGTTTGACGATGCTGGTCGTTCCCAAGGCCCATACGCCTTGGCTCGAACAGGCAGCGGCCCATGCGACCAAGACCGGCGAGGATGCGGTGAGGGAAGTGCATGCCTGGCTGGAAGAGTAGGACCGCGATCAGGGGGGCGCCGGATCGGAATTTCTGGATCAGCCCCGCGGTTGCCGCGGCAGAAATGCTCGAAACGATCATGAAACTCAACCACTTTGCTATGTGGCCTGGCTGCTGCGGTTGGTTCCGTCCTTGCTTCCAACCCGACTTACGCTGCTGGATTCAGTCCGTACCATGATGAAGCCAAAAGCACGTTCAACCCTTACGCCGACGGAGCCCGAGGCCGGTTCAACCCCACGTGCCAATGGCGCGCGCGAGAAGTTCAATCCATACTCCGACGGTCTTCGCACTTCCCGTTTTGATGTCTATACCGACGGCGCCCGGGACTGAGTGCGGACGCTGGCTTTCACACGGCCAAGGTCATCAACGAGAGGGTCACGACGGACTAGACTGACGATGGGTATTGGCAGGAGAAAAGCAGTGAAGCCAAGCTTGCTGCTTTTCACCCCGATATCGACGTTTTGGAGCGGCAATGCAGTCCGAGCAAGCCTTGCGTCACGTGTTGGTTTCCAAAGAACCTACTTGCCTTGTTTGCGCCACCGGGCGCGGACGTCGCTCGCTAGTCCGCGATCCCTTCTATCGGCAGTGCCGCTCTGTCTGGCTTATCGCCTGGCTCCTTTCGGGCGTGGCGACTGTGGCCATGGCAGCGCCGGGCGAGCAGCCGGCGGAGGCGAGCGATGCAAACGTCCGTAGCTCAGTCTGGTTCCCGCGAGGAATGCGGCTGCAGATGGAAGTCGATGGCGATATGCCCATGTCACGCCGATCCACGCAAATGGCTCCCTTGCCCACACCTTCGGGATGCCAGACCGACTTGGAAATCCAATCCAAAACGGCGCTGGCGGCGCTGATGGGCCCGCCCGTCATCACAGATCAGCAGCAGCGCGTACTTTTGCGGCCAGCTGCGAATGGGTCGCCGCCAGGTATTACAGGTAGCGGCACGGTCAACGCGTGGGCGCGTTACACGCGCCTGTATGGCACGACCACCATTGATGCCCTTGGCCTGCTGGACTATCAATACCGCGGGTTGCCGCTGCGAGAGGGCGACGCCGTTAGCGGTGCCACAGTCGAAGCCAGTGTTTCCTTCACTATCTATGCCCGCGACTCAGGCATTGAAGTCGGCAAACTAGTTGCCCCACATGCGACTGTCGCAGTAGCCTCGCGCCGAGTCGGCAAACGCCAGGTGATTCAGACCGCGCGAGGCCCTTCGGAATGCGTGCCGATCCACTATGTACGCATTACTTCGGTTGGACCGATGATCATCGCAGGCGAGCAAGTCTTGTCCGAGCCTTCGCACATGGAAGTCACCGACTGGTACTGCCCGGTCGCGAGTGTGGTGATGCGTCAGGACATCACTGAGGGCCACAAGATGCAGCGCATCGACACGACGGCAGCGGATCCGCTCGAGCAAACTTCGCAGGCCTCGCCCTAGTCGCGGCAATCGATATGAGCGCGGTCGCCTGCGTTCCGCCCCGGTTGTGCACATCACCTAGCAATCCGCGTTCGTCACTTCCGAACAGGAAAAGCCGTGTTGGCGCGGGAGTCTCACCAAAGGGGCTTGATACACGACGGGTTCAGGTCTTGGCCCCCCACCCGATGCGGTGCCGCTCCTGTATGGCCTCGTGTCGCGCATCCTCTTCGCTGTGCAGGTAGCCGCTGGTGGTCGCGATCGAGGCATGCCCAAAATTGTCCCTGACATAGCGCAGGTCGACCTGCTGGTCAGTCATGTGCGAGCCGGCGGTGTGGCGCAGCCAGTGGGCCGAGGCGCTCGCCAGGACATCGGCCTGCGCCGCCCACTCGGGCCCACGCGCCCGCAGGCGTAGAACAAAGCAATTTTGTCACTCCGGAATCGTAGAACAAAGCAATTTTGGGTCTTCCGCAATTTGTGTGACGACGGCTGGACGGGAATACCGACACCTTGCTCGCCTGCATAGCGCGCACGATCGCGCCACGCTGAACCTCAGGCTGCGTTGCGCCCGGCCTCCTTCAGCACCCACTGCAGGAACGAACGGAAGGTCGGGCTTGCCGCGCGCGCAGCCGACCACACGAGGTAGTAGCCGTTTTCGCTGCGGGCCACCAGGTCAAAGGGCGCGACTAAGATGCCGGCCTTTAGCAGGTCCGTCACGTACGCACGCTGCACCACAGCGACACCGAGTCCATCTACGGCAGCCTGGATCGCGAGCGAGGAGTTCTCGAATGAGAGACTGCGCTGCGGACGAAGGTCCGCCGCACCGGCCAGAGCGAGCCAGCGCTGCCAGTCGTCCATGCGCCGCACTGAGTACAACAGGGTTGTTCGAGCCAGATCGCGTGGCGCCGCAAGCCGCTTGTAGTGCTGCAGGAGGGCGGGGTTGCAAACGGGCAGAAACTCATCGTCGAACAGGCGTACGCCTTCCAACCCAGTGGGCAGATCCTTCCCCGTGAAGGACGCCATATCCACGTCCTCGGCCTCGAATTGGATGGTTCGAAAGCTGGTCATGATCTGAATGTCTACCTCCGGATGCGCGCCGTGAAAGCGCGAGAGCCGGGGCATCAGCCACTTCTCGGCCAGCGTCGGGAGCAGGCACAGCTTCAGCGTGTCATGCCGGGGGCGACGCGCGATCGCATTGAGTGTCAATTCGATCGTTTGGAAAGCTTGCGTGAGGGCCGGCCGCAGGACTTGGCCCGCATCCGTGAGTTCCACCGAGCGACCCTTTCGGCGAAGTAGCGGAACGCCGACCGTGTCCTCCAGAAGCTTGACCTGCTGGCTCACGGCACCGGGCGTGACGCACAGTTCCGAGGCGGCCTTCGACACGCTCAGGTGTCGTGCAGTGGCCTCGAAGGCGCGTAATCCAAGTAGGGGTAGGCGGGCGCGTTGCATGCTTCAAATTTAGCAGAACTAAATATAAGGAGCAACAAAACGGCATTGTTGGAATGCGCATTCCCGCCCAAAATCTAGACAGATCCAAGCACAAAGCGGAGCGAGACGCATGAATATTACTAAATACGAAGGCGGCCATGTTGGCGACTTCGCCGAAGGCCTGGTGCTCCAGGGGGCCCGCATTCTTGCCAGCGGCGAGGTTCGCTTTCCACCGCCAGAGTTCCTGCATGGCGAGGGTGTTGTCGAACCCTTATCGCTGGGTATCACCGGACGCCTCTACACCTATACCACTGTGCACCCTGGCAAGGCGCCGGCCTACTCGCTTGCCATGGTTGATTTCGACTACGGCCTTCGCGCCTTTGGCCGGCTGGTGTGGGAGGGCGATACTGCGCCAGCCATCGGCGCCGTGGTGCGCGCCGTGCCGTTTGCACTGTCAGACGGGACATCCGATTACGCGTTTGAACCCCTGAAAGGAGATGCAGCATGAAGGAACCCCTGATTACCGGCGTCGGCATCTCCGATTTTGGCCGATTCCCGCATCTCACGGAGGAGGCACTGGCCCAGGCTGCGATCCTGGATG
This sequence comes from Cupriavidus necator N-1, assembly GCF_000219215.1. Taxonomy (NCBI): domain Bacteria; kingdom Pseudomonadati; phylum Pseudomonadota; class Betaproteobacteria; order Burkholderiales; family Burkholderiaceae; genus Cupriavidus; species Cupriavidus necator. The sequence goes on from NC_015724.1 coordinate 123,010, forward strand.
CATTGAAGGATGCCGAGGTACCGATGCGCGACGTGCAGGCCTTCTATTGCGGCAATGCATTGGGTGGCCACCTGCCTGGGCAGCGCGCACTGCGCGAGCTTGGCACCGGCGGCGAGGCGGTCTACAACATTGACAATGCCTGTTCGAGCGGTGCTACAGCACTGAATCTTGCGCTGCAGGCGTTGCGCGCTGGTCAGTATGAGACAGTGGTGGTGTTCGGCATGGACCATCTGAGCGGCCTGGGCGGCGGCGCGCTGCCGATGAACCAGCGCGATTGGAACAACCGGCGGGGCATGATCATGCCGGCGCTGTATGCGATGCGTGCGAAGCGCTACATTCACGACCACGGCATCCCCCTTGAGACCTTGGCAGACGTCGCGGTGAAGAACCGGCGGCACGGCATGCTCAACCCAATCGCGAAATTTTGCCGGGAAGTCACGCGCGAAGAGGTACTCGCCTCACGCATGGTCGCCGAACCGCTCACGCTGCTGCAGTGCTGTCCGGCCGTCGTAGACGGGGCGGCGGCACTGGTACTCAGCACTCGGTCTTCACGCGGGGCGGCAAAGCCAGTACGTGTGCTCGCCTCGGTGGTGCAGTCCGGACTGTTCGAGATTCACCAGGTCGACATGACTGAAGCTGAGATCACGCGCCGCGCTGCACGACTTGCGTACGAGCAGGCAGGCGTCGGCCCCGAGGACCTGAGCGTGATAGAGCTGCACGACGCATTCACCATCTCCGAACTGCTGTACTACGAGGCACTGGGTCTGTGTGGCCACGGCGAGGCGGCACAGTTGCTGGCCAGCGGCGCCACTGCGCTGGGCGGCCGCATTCCGGTCAACCCAAGCGGTGGCCTGATCGCGAAGGGGCATCCGCCGGGTGCAACTGGCGTGGCGCAAATCGTGGAGCTCTGCGAACAGCTGCAGGGACGCGCCGGGAAACGCCAGGTCCAGAAGGCGGACCTCGGCTTAAGCCAGGTCACCGGCGGTGGCATTTGGGGCGTCGATCACGCCGCTTGTTCTATTCACATCCTGGCTGCCGCCTGAAGGGTTCGCCATGACAGATAACGCAACCATTTCCTCGTCGCCCGTCTCTCTGAAGGGAATGACGGCGATCGTCACCGGCGGCGCCAAAGGCATTGGCCTTGGGATCGCGCACGGTTTGGCTGCCGAGGGCTGCCGGCTGGCGCTGTGGGACATTGACAGTGCAGCTCTGGCGGCCGCCGCGGCAGAACTGCGCGACGCTGGCGCCGATGTGACTACGCGCTGCGTGAGCATCACCTCCGAGCCTGATGTGCAGCAGGCTGCCGCGGAGCTGCTACAACGTAACGGCCGAATTGACGTGCTTGTCAACAATGCCGGCATCGGCGGCGACAACCTCGTCGTGAAGATGGAGCTTGATTTCTGGCAGCGTGTCATCGAAACCAACTTGACCTCGCAGTTTATCTGCTGCAAGGCGGTGCTGCCGACAATGATGGATCAGAAGTTCGGGCGGATCGTCAACATCTCCTCGCGCGCGTGGCTCGGCAACCGTGGGCAGGCCAGCTATTCAGCATCCAAGGGCGGCGTAGTCAGCCTGACGCGAAGCATCGCACTGGAGTTCGCACGCAGCGGCATTACGGCAAACGCGATTGCGCCGGGCATTGTGGAGACGCCCCTTTTCGGAACGCTGGCCCCGCAGGTGCAGGAAGACCTCAAGCGCACTGTCCCCATGCAGCGCATCGGGCAAGCCAATGATGTCGCCAATGCGGTGCGCTTCTTCTCGTCGCCGGCGTCCGGTTACGTCACCGGGCAGGTGCTGTACGTGTGCGGCGGACGCAGCCTGAGCAGCGCTTCGGTCTGAAACCGCCACATTCAGGAGACAGTCATGAGAAGAAGAGACTTCACTCTTGCTGCGGCGGCATCGCTGCTGGCACCGGCGGCGCCTGAGGCGATCGACAAGACGCTGCGCACGCCGGCGGTGGCGGAGTCGCTGCTCAAGAGCGGCTTCGAGCCGATGCGGCTGTCGCCCGCCGAGGCGCAGAAGGCGCTCGTGGAGGACACCGCCCAGTGGACCAAGGTGATCCGCGACAACAACATTCGCGGCAGTTGACGGGGCAGGGGACAGAGATGCTTTCAGACTCCCTACGCGGCATCCGCGTGGTCGACTTCACCCAGGTGGCGGCGGGACCCGTGTGCACCCAGACGCTCGCCGACCTCGGCGCCGACGTCGTCAAGGTCGAGGCGCCCCAGGGCGAGCTGTGCCGCGCGCTGGCGCCTTTCGTTGAGGGCCAGAGCCTCGGCTTTCTGGCCCTCAACGGAAACAAGCGCAGCGTGGCGCTCGACCTGAAGGACCCCCAGCAGCGCGCGGCAGCACTGCAACTGGCCGCCGGTGCGGACGTGGTGGTGGAGAGCTTTCGTCCCGGCGTCATGCAACGGCTCGGACTAGGCTACGAGGACGTCCGGCAGCTCAACCCGGGTGTGATCTACTGCTCCATCTCAGCCTATGGGCAGGAAGGTGCCTGGAAGCACAAGCCCGGCGTCGACGGCGTACTGCAGGCCGTCTCGGGCCTGATGAGCGTGACCGGGCTGCCGGACGCGCCGCCGTGCAAGGTGCAGGTGCCGGTCGTCGACATGGTGACGGGCTACATCGGCGCGATCGCCGTCCTGGGCGCGCTCGCCCGGCGCACGCGCGACGGTGGCGGGCAATGGATCGACGTCGGCATGTTCGCGTGCGCCGTCGCCCTGCAACAAATGAGCTTTGCCAGCTACTTCGCCGACGACGTGGCGCCGACGCGCATCGGAAGCGCCGCACCCTATGCGGCGCCCAACGAGGCGCTGCGTTGCGCGGACGGCTGGGTCATGCTCGCGGCGTACCACCCCTCCCGATGGGTGGCGCTGTGCGAGGTGCTCAACTGCCGCGAGCTGCTGTCCGACCCGCGCTTTTGTGAACTGTCCGACCGAATCGCGCACCGGCGGGAGCTCGTGCAGTTGCTCGAGGCGCGCATGACGCTGCGTCCGCGCAGCGAGTGGCTTGAACGCTTCGAGGCGGCGGACATCATCTGCGCGCCGATCAATGACTATTCGGAAGCGGTCGCATCACCCGCATTCAAGGATGCGCAACTCGCCGAAACCGTTCGCCACTCCGTGGCCGGCGAACTGATCCTCCCGCGTTCGCCGCTGCGCGCGGTCGGGGAGTCGCCGCGCGCACGGCGGCCTGCTCCGCTGGTGGGCGAGCACACCAGCGAGGTGTTGCGCGCTGCCGGCATCGCTTGCGAAGGAGACAACCCATGCCTGTGAACCTCGAGGTGCGCGATTACATCGCCACCGTGACCCTCAACCGCCCGGAGGCGATGAATGCCATCGACCCGGAATCCGCCACGCAGTTGCACGAGGCCTGGAACGAGATATCGGCCCGCAAGGATGTGAGAGTGGGCATCCTCACCGGGGCCGGCGAGCGTGCCTTCTGCACGGGCGCGGACTTGAAGAAGACCATGCCGCCCGCGGAGAGCTTCGCCGAGCTGCATTTCGGCCCCAGGGCAGGTGTTCCGCCGGTCTCGACCTTGCAGACTCCGAAACCGATGATCGCGGCGATCAACGGCTTCGCGCTGGGTGGCGGCCTCGAACTGGCGATGCTCTGCGATATCCGGATTGCCGCGAGCACCGCGATGTTCGGCTTCCCCGAAGTGTGTATCGGCAGCATTCCGGCGGGCGGCGGAACGCAGCGTATCGTGCGTGCGGTTGGCCAGTCGGACGCCATGCTGATGCTGTTGAGCGGAGAGCGCGTCGATGCACAGGAGGCCTTGCGCATCGGGCTGGTGAGCCGGGTGGTGGCATCGCAGGATCTTCAGGTGCTGGCTCGTTCGATCGCCAGCCGAATTGCGGCGAACGCACCGTTGGCCGTGGTGGCGGCGAAGAAACTGGCGCAGGTCGGTGGTGAGCTGCCCCTCGCCGCGGGACTCGAGCTCGAGCAGCAGACCTTCGGCCTTCTGCGCAACTCGGAAGACCGGATCGAAGGGCGTCGCGCGTTCGCTGAGAAACGCAAACCTCGTTTTCAAGGGCGCTGAGCGCTCGCCACCGACGCTGGCTTCTCGGCACCTCGATCGGCGAAGCTGGAACCAATCGAAAAATGTTAGGAGACATGTCCATGAAGCGGAGAAGCTTTCTTTCAGCGTTGGGTGCGACTGCACTTGCAAGTCGATCCTTCGCATCGGCGCCCCACAGCTTTGCTGGCAAACAGTTGCGTTTTGTCATCCCCTACAACGCGGGTGGCGTGGCTGACTCGAGTGCCCGCATCGGCCTGGAAGGCCTGCAGACCGCACTTGGCTCCGGGGTGGTTGTCTTCGACAACCGCCCCGGAGCCAACGGCAACATCGGCACCGAATACGTCACGCGCCAGCCCGCAGACGGGACCAACTTCCTGGTGATCCCATCGTCGCAGCTGACGACGAACTCGTTTGTTCCGGAACTGCGCATCAAGGGCATCGACGTCCTCGAGCGGTTCGTGCCCGTCGCGCCTCTGGTCGATATCCCGCTCGTGCTCATGGTGAACGCAGACAGCGGCATCCAGTCCTTCGCCGACTTTATGCGAAAGGCCAAGGCTTCCCAACTCCGGTTCGGCAATCCGGGCGTTGGCACACCTCATCACCTTGCCGCGCTGCTGCTCGAGAAGCACACCGGCGTGCGGATGATCCATGTGGCGTACAAGGGTGGTGCCCCAATGGTGGCGGATCTTGCGGGGCAGCATCTCGACGCGGTGTTCTCGAGCTGGAGTACCGCGCACGGCTTGGTGACCGCCGGCAAGCTCAAACCGCTTGGATCGCTACAGTCGGGCACGGCGTTCGGTGGCCTTCCATCGCTCAACGGCGAGCTGGGCGGCTCGTCGGTGCCCACATGGACCGGTATCTTCGCGGTGGTGGGCACACCCGAGGGCGCAATGGACGCCGTGAATCAGGCGACACGAACCGCATTGCTCAGTCCGCAGCTGGAGGCGCGTATAAAGGATCTCGGGCTGGTGCCGATGCCCATGTCACGTGCGAAAAGTGCTGCCAAGCTGAAGGAGGAGGCCCGCTTCATGCGGGGCTTCCTTGGGAAAATCCAGCTCGACTTCTCCAAATAGGCTCGAAAGGAGTTCGGAATTGAGCAATGCAAATTCTCGGCGGATGAGCGAGCAGGTTCGGATTCCCGTCACCATCATGCGTGGTGGCACCAGCAAGGCATTATTTCTCGCGCAGCGAGACATCCCGGCCGATCCCGGTCGCAGGGCGCGCTTACTGCTTGCTCTCTTTGGAAGCCCTGATCCGCGACAGATCGATGGGCTCGGCGGCGCCGATGTCCTGACCAGCAAGTGCGCCATCATCGGACCGCCGTCGCGGCCGGACGCGGATATCGACTACACGTTCGCCCAGATCGGCATCGATGCGCCGACGGTCAGCTACGAGATGGTCTGCGGAAATATCTCGGCGGCGACCGGGGTGTACGCATTGCAGGAGAAGCTGGTCGCGGTCCAGGAGCCCGTCACTGAAGTGCGCGTGCACAACACGAATACAGGCAAGATCTTGCGGCTACTGGTGCAATGCGCCGATGGCGAGCCCCGCGTCGAAGGCGATTGCGAGATCGACGGCGTTCCCGGCAGTGGTTCGGAAGTGGCTCTTGATTATTCGGGCACCAGCGGAGGCGCGACCGGCAAGCTCCTGCCTACGGGACATCCACGAGACGCCGTCCATGTGCCACTCCTGGGGCGGGACATCGAGGTTTCAATCGTTGACGTCGGAACAGTTTGTGTGTTAATCCGCGCGGCGGATCTAGGGGAAACAGGAACCGAACTGCCAGGAGAGTTCAACCCCAGAACCTTCGAGGTCGCGGAAGCCGTGCGTCAATGGGCTGCAGAGCGTTGCGGTCTTCAGGGCAGCTACACCCCCTATCAGATCGTCGTAGGCCCACCGCAGAGCTACAGGGCTTTTAGCGGCGACCGCGTGGTCGAGTCCGGCGAGATCGATCTGGTCGCGCGCATGGTGGGCGCGAATGGCCTCGTGCACAAGGCGTTTCCCGGCGGCGGCTCGGTCTGCCTGTCCATTGCGGCGCAGATCGAGGGGACGGTGGCATCCGAAGTCCGCGGCGGCCACCAGGGGCCGGCGAGGATCAGGATTGGGCATCCGAGTGGCGTATTCGGAGTGTACGGCCATGTGGCACGCGGCGCTGATGGCGAATGGTCGGTGCAGGAGGTTCATTTCGTGCGCACCGCCAGGCGCTTGATGGATGGCTTCGCCTATGTGCGCACCAGTGCGCTCAGGGGATAGGTCGAAGATGAGCATGAACCCGTTTCCACCTCGTTAAGGACTTCACCATGAAACAACGCGACATCTTCGTGGTCGGCGCTGCCCGCACCGCTATCGGCACCTTCGGCGGCTCGCTGAAGGACGTTCCCAACACCCAACTGGCCACCACCGCCGTCAAGGCCGCCATCGAGCGCAGCGGCGTGGCGCCCGCCAACGTGGGCCACGTGGTGATGGGCAACGTGATTCCCACCGACACGCGCGACGCCTACCTGAGCCGCGTGGCCGCGGTGGACGCCGGCTGTCTCATCGAGACGCCGGCCTTCAACGTCAACCGCCTGTGCGGCTCGGGCCTGCAGGCCATCGTGTCGGCGGCGCAGGCCATTGCCCTGGGCGATTGCGACATCGCCATCGGCGCCGGCTCCGAATCGATGAGCCGCGCCCCGTATTTCGATACGGCGGCACGCCACGGCGCGCGCATGGGCGACGCGCAACTCGTCGACTACATGATCGGCATCCTGCACGACCCGTGGGAGAAGATGCACATGGGCATCACGGCCGAGAACGTGGCGGCGCGCTACGGCATCTCGCGCGAGCAGCAGGACGCGCTGGCCGTGCAAAGCCAGCAGCGTGCCGCGGCCGCCCTTGCGGCCGGCCGCTTCAAGGAGCAGATCGTTCCGGTGGAAGTGAAGACGCGCAAGGGCGTGGTGCTGTTCGATACCGACGAGCACGTTCGCGCCGACACCACGCTGGACGTGCTGTCGAAGATGAAGCCGGCCTTCAAGAAGGACGGCCTGGTCACCGCCGGCAATGCCTCCGGCATCAACGACGGCGCCGGCGCAGTGGTGCTGGCCGAGGGCGAGCGCGTGAAGGCGCTGGGCCTCAAGCCCCTGGCGCGGCTGGTGGGCTATGCGCACGCGGGCGTGGAGCCGGCCTACATGGGCATCGGCCCGGTGCCGGCCACGCGCAAGGTGCTGGAGCGCACCGGCCTGAAAGTGAGCGACCTGGACGTGATCGAGTCCAACGAAGCCTTCGCCGCCCAGGCCTGCGCGGTCATGAAGGAGCTGGGCTTCGATCCGGCCAAGGTCAATCCCAACGGCTCGGGCATTTCGCTGGGCCACCCGGTGGGTGCCACGGGCGCGATCATCACGGTGAAGGCGCTGGCCGAGCTGCAGCGCGTGCAGGGCCGCTATGCGCTGGTGACCATGTGCATCGGTGGCGGCCAGGGCATCGCGGCGATTTTCGAGCGGGTGTGAACAACTATCCCCCAGTGTCGTGAGTTAGAGATTCGTTTCATTATTGCCTTGTCCGCCTGCCGCCACGAAATGGCGCATGAAAAGGCGTTCGGATTCGCGCAATCCTTCCTCGGTGAGGATGACTGATTTCGCCTTGTTTAACAGGGTCGGCAATGAGACCTCGTTCATGCAGGCGGTCGAGCACCTCCCAGTCGAGGCTTTTCCAAGCCCGGTTTTGGTCATGCAGGGTCAGGTAGAGCAGCGCGAGGACAGCATCGTCGATGGCAGCGGTGTCGATGTTCATGGCATTCATAGTGCTGCTCTCCTGATTCGCATGAAAAACCGCTCAAGGCTCGCGAGGATTTCGTCGGCCGGCTTGCACCAGACGATGGGCCTGGGATTCGCGTTATAGACATCGAGGTAATGCCGGATCGCCTCTTCAAGTTGGCGCGTCGAGCGATGCGTGCCACGTCGTATGTACTTCTCAGTCAGCGTGGCGAACCAGCGTTCGACCTGATTGACCCACGATGCGGATGTCGGCGCGAAATGAACATGGAAGCGTGGGTGTCGAGCGAACCGGTTCTTGATCGAAGGTGTCTTGTGCGTACCGTAGTTATCCATCACCAGATGCACCTCCAGATTTGCGGGCACGTTGGCGTCGATTGTGCGCAGGAACTGCAGGAATTCACTGCTGCGATGGCGACGATGCAATTCACCAATGACTTCACCGGTGGCGATGTCCAGCGCAGCAAACAGCGTAGTGGTGCCGTGGCGCATGTAGTCGTGAGTACGGTGCTCGGGAATGCCAGGCGCCAGCGGCAATATGGGCTGCGTGCGATCCAACGCCTGGATCTGGCTCTTCTCGTCCACGCACAACACCATCGCCTTGAGCGGAGGATTCAGGTACAGACCAACGATGTCGCGAACTTTGTCGACGAACAACGGATCGCTCGAGAGTTTGAAGGTTTCCTGCCGATGTGGCTGCAGGCCAAAGGCTCGCCAGATTCGCGAGACGGCTGTCTGAGAAAGATCCATCTCCCGAGCCATCGTGCGCGTACTCCAATGCGTCGCTCCGCTGGGAACCGATTCCAGCGTCTTGGCGATTACGGCATCGACTCGCGCATCGTCAATCGTTCTGGGCGCGCCCGGGCGCGGCGCATCGAGCAGTCCATCGAGTCGATGTGCCACGTAGCCCGCACGCCATTTCGACACGGTTTGCTGCGTGACCCGCTGTTTCGCCGCGACTGTCTTGTTGTCGATGCCATCGGCGCACGCTAGCACGATCCGCGCTCGCAATGCCAGCGCCTGCGCCGTCTTGCGACGCATCGTCAGCGCCGTGAGCTGCTCGCGCTCCGCCTCGCTCAATATGAGTTCCGATCGTCGCCACCTCGGGTCCGTGGTATCGACTTGCACGGTACTACAGGTGGAATTTTATTCAATGAATTTCTAACTCACGATACTAGGGGCGCACCATTAAATGAAGGGGAGACAAGGAAGATGAAGCGTGTGATGAAACGATCCATGGTAGCGCTGGCTGTGCTGGCGGCCTTCAGCGGGACAGCCATGGCGCAGGCGGGTCTGACGCTGTACGGCGTGGCGGATATCAACGTTGAATACGTCAACCATGTCGGCAAGGTTCCGTCGGCAGCCAACCAGTTCAATCCGGGACCGGCCAACGACGCCTGGCGTATCAACTCCGGTGGCGTGGCCGGTTCGCGCTGGGGCCTGCGCGGCGAGGAGGATCTCGGCAATGGCCTGAAATCCGTCTTCGTGCTGGAAAGCGGCTTCAACCTGGACAACGGCACGCTGGCGATGAGCGGGCGGCTGTTTGATCGCCAGGCGTTCGTGGGCGTGCAGAGCGCGAGCTATGGCCGGCTCACCTTCGGCCGGCAATACACGTCGATCATGTATGCGCTGGCGAACTTCACGCCCATGGCGTTCGCCTCCCAATATGATCCGATCGTGGCGCAGATCGGCCCGAACTTCCGTGAGGACAACACTGTCGCGTACAGCGGCACGTTCGGCCCGGTGACAGCCATGGCCCACTGGTCATTCGGCACCGGCGTCGCGCTTCCGCAGCCGGCTGCCAATGGCGTCGCGGTGGGAGGCAATGGCGAAGTGCCCGGCCAGTTCCGGCGCGATGCGGGCTACGGCGTGGGGTTGAACTACTTCGCCGGAAAGCTCGGGCTGGCTGCTGCGTACGACCAGTTCAATCCTTCCATCGGCACCGCCGGCGGTACGATCAGCAGTGGCGCCTATAAGAAGGCAGCCGTGGCAGCCAGCTATGCGATCGGGCCGGTCACGGTCATGGGCGGCTACCGCTGGGGCCAGAACAAGGATGCGAATGGTATCCTGCTGCAGCGCGATGACCTGTATTCGCTTGGCGCCAACTACCAGGTGACTTCAGCGCTGGACCTGTCAGTCGCCTACAACTACCAGGACCTCAAGAACTTCCTGGGCAGTACCCGCCTGGCCAATCCCTGGCAGGTTGCCCTGCGCGCCAACTACGCGCTCTCCAAGCGGACCTCGCTTTACCTGACCACGGCGTTCGCAAAGAATGCTGGCCTGATGCTGGACTCGGGTCCGACTGCCTACGTCACCAGTCTCTTCCTCGGCAACAGCTACGCGCTTGCCGGTGGCCAGAGCACGATGCTGGGGGCGGCATTGGGGATCCGCCACACGTTTTGAGGCTGGTCCACCTGAACGGAAAGAAGCGCGCGGCGTATTGCAGCACGCTTCGTCATCAGGCGCTCTCGTCGTTGCAGTCGAGAAAAAAATGCGCTTAGCCCTGTTACGCGCCGCCAGGCGCCAGTTTCCGTCTACCTCTTCACTTCTTCACTTCTTGTTGCTGCGTGGGCCCGGCCGTCTCGCCCGAGCAGTACGGCAGGCGCGGATCCGTCAGAACTTGTGGCGAATGCTGGCCATGAACACCCGTCTGGTTATCGCGTGGCGTCACGGTGCTGCCGAACCCGTTCAGCCCAAGGTTGGAATTGTTCTTGTTGCGCAAATTGCCCACGTTCAGGAATGCGTCGGTGCGCTTGGACAGGGTATAGTTGGCTGACGCCAGCAGCATCCACGGGTCCTCGCCGTTGCGCTTGTTGTTGAGGTGGTAGCCCGCGCCGGTCAGCGTCAGTGCCGGCGTGGCCTGGAAGCCGTAGCCAAGCCGGAAGAGATTGTTGCGGCGCTGTGGCGTGCCAGGTGTGACGCCGATATCGCCTTTGAACCAGCGATAGCCGGCCAGCAGCGTCGAGCTGCCGAAACTGACGTTGGCGGCCGCCGCGATGCGCCGGTCGGTCTGGCCGGAGTTCTGCCCGGCGATGCCACGTGTGCCTTGTGCTGGTCATAGTTCACGGTGGCGCCGAATTGCCGTTGGCGTACTCCAGGCCCGCGCCGAACGCTCGATCGCTCTTGACGTCTTCGGGTACCTTGGTGCCATGCGAGGTGGTGCCGCCCGCGCCGGTGATGGTGATGCCGCGGGCAATCTGAACAGGGCGGTGGCGGTGACAGGACCAAACTTGCCGGTGTGCTTGGCGGTGTTGTCGTAGCGGCCCGCAAAGTTTGCATCAATCGGCATCGCTGAGTAGCGTGCGGCCAGCACCATCGGCTCATAGTTGATCAGCAGGTCAAACAGCGCGTTCTGCTGCCAGCCAAGCGTGACGCGGTCCCACTGGTTTTCCAGGCCCACAAAGCCTGGCGGCCGAACTGGCGTCCGCCCTGGCCGGAAGCGCCGCTATCGAGGTCGAAGCCGCTCTCCAGCGTATAGACCGCCTTCATGCCGCTGCCCAGGTCCTCGACGCCGGGCAGGCCCCAGCGCAAGCCCGACACGTTGCCGGACGTCATGTGGGACCGCTTGTCGCCAGCCCCGTGCGCGCACGAAAGCAAGTGGCTCGCGTCGGACCAGCGGGCTCACTATTTTTTCCCGTTGGTCTCCTTGAGGATCTCGATGTCAAGAGCCCTCTCGGCCAGCAGTTTCTTCAGCCTGCTGTTCTCAAGCTCCAACGCTTTGAGCCGTTTGACGTCCGTTGCTTCCATCTGGCCGAAGTGCTTGCGCCAAGCGTAGATCGTGGCCTCACTGACCTTGTGCTTCCTGGCGGCCTCGGCCACCGTCGTCCGATCCGCTTCGCGCAGGATCGTGAACATGTGCTCTTCCGTGAATCGACTCTTCTTCATGAGCTCCTCTTCGGGCGGGAGCCATCTTCCTTGAAATCAATGTCTCGGAGAAACCGGGCAGGTCAAGTCCGCGACGTACAGAACATCGCCGACATCCTGGCAGATCCACGCGCAATCCCGGTGGATTGGAGTTGCCGGCGTCTCTTTACCAGGTGATGGCAGGAACCACAATCCCCGTTGCGCTGGTGATAGGGATCAACTCCGATCTGCGGGGGAGGTCACCGCCAACGTTTCAGAAGCGGTATACGACACCGACACGGGCCGCCACCTGCTGGTTCCGCAGGGCTCGCGCCTGATCGTCACTACAACAGCCAGCCGTGCGCGCCTTGACGCACACGATGCAGTGAGAGCCGCGCCTGTTGTTCGATATTCTTGACTGGCACAAAACGCATCGACGGACGTGTCACTGCCTCGCAGATGGCCTCCGCGTCAGCGACGTCGTTCTTGTTGCTTTTCACATAAGGCTTGACGAACTGAGGAGCCATAAGCCTGACCGTGTGGCCCAGAACCTGCAGCTTGCGCACCCAGTGGTGTGCGCTGGAGCATGCCTCCATCCCGACCAGGCACGCAGGCAAGTTTGCGAAGAACGCTGCGACTTGGGCACGTCGCAACTGTTTGCGAAGTACGGCCTGCCGTGCTCGTTGGCACCGTGGATCTGAAACACATTCTTGGTCAGGTCGAGGCCGATCGTCGTAACCTGCGTGGTGGACGTTCCCTCCGAATCGAGTGTTGGCTGACACTTCCACTCTGGCACTGAGATGCAGTTGTCGGGTGGGCGCGTCCATCCCATTGCTTACCTTAGACAAACTGAAAAGAATCAAGAAGAAATCTCGATTTACGACCACCCCTTGTCTGCCTAGACTACTTCCTACCGAACACGGCGGAAGCGTGGTGAGTAGGCAAGTCTGACTAACTGGAGCACTTATGAAGCGGAGACACTTTCAGGTCACGGCAGGAGCCGCTGACTCTGGCACCTGGATCAACCAGCTCTTCGAACCGTCGTTGCGAGTGAAGCGATGAGTCGTTCGGATCAGACTGAGAACCACCGGTTCCCTGAGGTCAACCCTCATACGCGGTACGACCTATTCATTGCCGGCGAAGCTGTCCCTTCCAGCGGGTCGGATTCGTTCACGTGTTTTGACCCCTTCGAAGAGACCGAATGGGGCATCGTACCGGTTGGAACCTCCGATGATGTTGACCGCGCGGTCCGCGCCGCTCGAGCTGCATTCCCTGCCTGGGCCGCGACCCCTGTGGCAGGCCGCGCCGAGATTCTCCGAATTTTCGGCAATCTGATCCGCGAGAACGTGGAAGAACTTGCCCGCATCCAGGTCCACGAAAATGGAAAGACCATCACTGAGATGCGCGGCGCAACGTCGACGTTGGCCCCGCTCGCGGACTATGTCGCACAGTTGGCGATCGCAGATCACGGTACGACGGTCCAGCCGACCCTTCCGGGCCATGACGCGTGGACAAGGCCCGAGCCCATCGGCGTCATCGCCGCTATCGCACCTTGGAATAACCCCCTGGTGCTGCTTGCATGGAAGCTTTTCCCGGCCATCGCAGCTGGCAACACGGTCGTGATCAAGCCTTCCGAAGTAACCCCCGTATCAACTCTGCGATTGGCACAGCTAGCACGACAAGCAGGTGTTCCTGCTGGCGTGATCAATGTTGTGACCGGCGCCGCCGAGACCGGAGCGGCTTTGGTCTCGCATCCGGACATCGACAAGGTGGCGTTCACGGGGTCCACCGCCACCGGCATCTCGATCGCCAAAGTCGCGGCTGCCCGGGTTCTCCCCACCACTCTCGAGTTGGGAGGGAAAGGGCCGCAGATCGTCTTCCCCGAAGCCGACCTCGCTCGGGCTGTTCCCAGCCTGCTCGCAGGCTTGATCGCGGGCACCGGACAAGCCTGCAACGCAGGGTCACGGCTGCTGGTCCACGAATCGCTCTACGACGAGGTCCTCGAGCGACTGAAGTTAGCCCTGGCGAACGTCAAGATCGGGGATCCTCTGGATCCCAAGGTCCAAGTCGGCCCCCTAGCTTCCCGCGCACAATTCGCTAAGGTGACGGGGTACTTCGACATAGCTGCGCGAGAGCAGACCACGAAACTACTATATGGCGCACGCGTTGGCACCGAAATCCCGGAAGTTACTCGCGGCTTGTTCGTCGAACCGACAATCTACGCCACGCCAGATCGAACTTCACGTGTGCGTTGCGAAGAGATCTTCGGTCCTGTCGGCGCTGTCATTTCTTTCCGCAGCGAGAACGAAGCCATTGAGGTGGCCAACGAAACCGAATTCGGGTTAGTGTCGGGTCTCTGGACGCAGGACGTGGACCGTGTTGCGCGAGTCTCCAAGCGACTCCGATCGGGAGTCGTCTGGGTAAATACTTGGCGAGCCTTCGGAATCAACGTTCCATTCGGTGGAGTGAAGATGAGTGGCCTAGGACGCGAACTCGGGCCTGATCTTCTGCACGAGTACACGCAAGTCAAGTCCATCTGGTTAGGTAACGGGCTGGAAACCTGACACAGGAAGACCGCGCCCTCCCGCTGGCAAGGATCCGTGAACGATCCGGTACTGACAAGGCGACCACTAGAAAAGCCGCTTCTATCGCCACTCAACCCAAGTTAGCAAATCATAACCAACAGGAGACTCTCGGACATGAACACCGAAAACAACTACGACATCATTGTCATCGGCTGTGGAGCTGCTGGACTAGCCACAGCTATCGCCTACGCCGAGGCTGCCGACCGTTCGGACAAGATCGCACGAATCGCACTGCTCGAACGAGCGCCCGAGGAAGAACGCGGCGGTGCAACGCAATGGACCGCGGCGCTCCTGAGGATCGCTGAAGACGGTCGTTTCGATACTAATTGGCGACAACTAGTTGACGTTCTCGGTGGCGGACTTCCTGACCAAGAGTACTGTGCGACCCTGGAGAAGGAAGTCCCCGCGACTTTGGAGTTCCTGACCAGCCGAGGCGTGCCACTCGAACGCCTTCCTTGGCCCGCTCCCATCAACTTCGCTCACGGCGAGGTAAAGCTTCAGACAGTGATGCACCCCGTTAACGGCGGAGCGGGGATCGTCTCGGGACTATTCAACGAGCTCACCAAACACAAGGGGGTCGAGGTCCACTACCGCACAGAAGCCGTGCGACTGAGCATCTCCGATGACGGTGCTGTGAACGGAGTTGTAGTCCGGAAAGAGGACGGCCGGCTTCGAACACTACACGGAAACAACGTGATGATCGCCAGTGGAGGTTTTGAAGGCAATAAGGAAATGCTGACGCGGTACCTCGGCAGCAACGCATGCGATCTCGTCCCCATTGTACCGGGGATCAAGAACAACCGAGGTGAAGGCATCACGATGGCGATTGAGGTCGGCGCGGATACGTCGGGACAGTTCGACATGTTCCACGCTGAGGCAATTGACCCTCGCAGTTCACAACCTGATGCAGTTGTTTGGGCGACTCCCTATGGGATCGTGGTCAATTCTGACGCCAAGCGCTTCTTTGATGAAGGTTCCCACACCCTTGACCGAACTTTTGAACTCCTCGGATATGAGATCTGGAAGAACCAGAATCAGCGGGCATTCTGGATCACGGATCAGCAGATCGCAAACCTTCCTGGCATCCTTGCGATCAACTTCACCGATGTAGATCCGATTGCTGCTGACTCCATCGAGGGACTCGCCGAGAACCTAGGCCTCGATCCGTCCGCACTCGAATCCACAATCGCGGAGTTCAACTCTGCATGCGGTTCGCAGACTTTCGATCACACAAGGCTAGACGGTAAATCCACCACTGGTATCACACCGCCCAAGTCGAACTGGGCCAATCCAATCGAGCAGGGGCCGTTCCTCGCTGTACCACTCACCGGCGGCATCACATTCACCTTTGGCGGTATCCGAACCGATACGGTCGGACGGGTACTCACCCCAGCCGGCACGCCGATAGCAGGTTTGTACGCTGCCGGAGAAGTAACTGGCCTCTACTATCACGAGTACCCCGCCGCAACTTCAGTACTCCGCTCAGTCACCTTCGGCCGGCTCGCCGGTACCCATGCTGCTACCTGTTCGCCATCGCGCGACGCACACTCATGAAACTGCTGGTGCACGATGGCTTAGGCGTGAGGTGCGCTGCGCGGCGCCTGAACCAAAGGCGCTTCGTCGGGCCAGGCCTCGATGCTGGCGCGTCATTGCCGTAGCTCACTCGCGAGCTGTTCGGCACGCTCGTGCTGGGCCTGCCATGGCAGGGACTGGAGAACATACGGATCATCACACGCACGTGAAGGCCAGGCACCGCGGTTGACAGCGCAAGCCCGGTGCCCAACTGGCCAGCCTTGCCCGAAAGTGCGCTCATGCGCGAGTTGCGGAGCTTCAGCCCGAGGATCTTGCAGGTCGATCACCGGAGGCGATTAGTGCGCTGGCGGTTCGAATGCTGCAGAACATCCTGCAGCAGGCCGAATGTATCGAGCAGCAGCAGCCAGATCAGGGCCAAAAGACGACGAGCTTCACGCCAGGGAAGAAGAGCTTACGCCGAGCGTCTCAGGCTGTGTGAGGAGACACTGGCAGAGGACGAAGCGAGCCTAGCGTTTGCCCGTCTTGGGTCGAGCGGTGGATTCGCACTCACAGCAGCAGTTGCCGGAGCGATGACGGCACTCACAACTAGCGAGCAGGAGAGTTCGTAGGGATGGCGTGTTCCCTTTCTGCTGTCGTTTCCTCTGACGTTACTCCGCTTCTGGGCTCGAACGCGCGTGCGGGAAACAATGGAATCAACGACGCGCGCGAAGAACCATACCCCCGTGTCATCAAGAGGAGTTGAGGAATGCAGATCAAATATGTAGCAGCAGTGGTGACGGGCGGTGCTTCAGGTCTTGGCGGGGCAGCAGCCAAGCGCTTGGCGGAAGCAGGCGCAAAAGTCGCAATCTTTGACCTGAACGACGAACTGGGCCGGGCTCACGCACGGGCAATTGGTGGGCAGTTCTTTAAGGTAGATGTCACCGATGAGGTTGCGGTTGCCAGCGCACTTGCACAAGCAGAGGAGTTGCACGGTCCCGCGCGTATCCTGGTGAACTCGGCAGGAGTAGGGGCACCTGCAAAGGTTATCTGCCGAGACGGCGAGCCGCTGCCGCTCACGGACTTCTCCAAGATCATCTCAATCAATTTGCTCGGCAGTTTCAACGTTCTTTCGAAATTTGCAGCAAGACTGCACAAGGCGCGCGCACTGGGCGAGGAACGTGGAGTGATCGTCAACGTTGCGAGCGTGGCAGCCTTCGATGGCCAGATTGGGCAGCCGGCATATGCCGCGTCGAAGGCCGGTATCGTGGGAATGACGTTGCCGATTGCTCGCGAACTTGCGCGGTTCGGCATCCGTGTAATGACGGTCGCGCCTGGTATCTTCTTGACGCCTCTATTGGCAAGTTTGCCCCAGGAAGCGCAGGAGTCGCTGGGTCAGCAGGTGCCATTCCCGAGCCGTTTGGGCCAGCCTGACGAGTTTGCACAACTGGTTGAGGCAATCGTGACAAATGCCATGCTCAATGGCGAAGTTATTCGCCTCGATGGCGCCATTCGGATGGCCCCACGATGAGCGCTACCACGAACTACCATGCCGACGAAATCGCGGCCCTAGTTGAGCGATTCGTCCGCGAAGTCGTGGTGCCATACGAGCGTGATCCCCGTCGCGATCATCACAACTGTCCTACGGAAGAGCTGCTACGCATCGTTTCGTCAAGTCCAGCTTGACGCCAGGCCCGAATATTTCGACGCGATGAACCGAACGATGCGGCATTGCACCGGGTCGATCCAGTTGCAATCGGACTTGCTGACTATGGCAAGTCTGGCAACTACTTCAGCCGGCAGAGCGCCCGTTGGACGAAGCAGTATCGAAGACACGGATGCTGGTCGAGATTCATGCATGGATGCGCTAATCGAATGGCTTCCTTTGGACATACCTGCAGAAGACTCCTGTGCCATCGTCCGTGGTGACTTCCGATGCGACAACATGATCTTTCATCCGACCAATTCCGAGGTAGTCGCGGTACTGGATTGGGAACTATCGACACTCGGTGACCCTTTGGCAGATTTCGCCTATCAAGCGATGATGTATCGCATGCCGCCCAGTATCGTCGCGGGACTCGCAGGTGCTGACCTGAAGGCATTGAACATTCCGAGCGAAGAGAAATACGTACGAGATTACTGCACCCGTACCGGACGTACGGACATCGAGAGTTGGCCGTTCTACATTGCTTTCAATTTTTTCCGGATGGTGGCGATCTTTCACGGCATTAAGGGTCGGGTGCTGCGCGGCACCGCGGTGTCGGTTCATGCCAGGGATCGAGCTGCCAGCTTCACGGTTCTTGCAGAACTCGCATATCGTTCCATGAAGGAGTGCCAATGACAGAGCAAGTAATTCTCAGCGTTGAAGGGCCGGTCGCAACAATACGCCTAAATCGTCCGGAGGTTGGTAACTCGATCGACATGGGATCAGCGCAAGCACTCTTGAAGGCTTCAATTCAGTGCGATCAAGATCCCGCGATTCGATGTGTGATTTTGACCGGAACTGGGCGGCTATTTTGCGCTGGTGGTGACCTCGAAACGTTCCGCGCGGCTGGTGATCAGGTTCCGGGCTTACTAAGTGAGCTTGCGGGAATCCTTCATCTGGCCATCTCGCGCCTTCAAAGAATGGGCAAGCCGCTTGTTGTTCTTGTTAATGGTCCAGCCGCGGGTGCAGGGTTAAGTCTTGCGATTAGTGGTGACATTGTTCTCAGTGCGAGATCCGCTCACTTCACAGCGGCATATTCCGCGGTTGGGCTCAGCCCAGATGGCGGACTTACCTGGAACCTGCCCAGGCTGATCGGTCTGAGAAAGGCGCAGGAGATGGTCGTACTGAATAAGCGTGTCCCGTCGCAGCAGGCAGAGGACATTGGGCTAATTACACGTGCCGTCGATGACGATAAGTTGCTCGCAGAAGGAATAGAGCTGGCCGAGACCCTTGCCAGATCTGCCACAGGTGCGTTGGGCGGCACGCGGCGTCTTCTTCTCGAGACCTATGAGGACGGCCTGGAAGCGCACTTGGAAAAAGAGGCACGAAGCATTGCTGCCTTGAGTGCCGGGCTCGAAGCCCGAGAAGGTATATCGGCCTTCGTCGGGAAGCGCAAACCTATTTTCTATCGAGGAGTCGAGAATGGCTGAAGCCTATATTGTAGAAGCGGTAAGAACCGCGGGAGGCCGGCGGAATGGGAAGCTGGCTGGCTGGCATCCAGCCGATATGGCAGCCGAGGTGTTGAACGCTATGGTTGAACGCTCCGGAATTGATCCGGCCGCCGTCGATGACGTCATTCTCGGTTGTGTCACTCAGGCAGGCGAGCAAGCGTTCGCCTTCGCAAGGAACGCCGTATTAGCTTCACGGCTGCCAGTGAGCGTGCCAGCCGTAACGATTGACCGCCAATGCGGAAGCTCGCAACAGGCTGTTCAGTTCGCCGCTCAGGCGGTCATGTCCGGCACTCAAGACGTTGTCATCGCGGCTGGTGCCGAGAGCATGAGCCGTGTACCGATGTTCTCCAACATTTCACTGCATGAAAAGGCAGGTATTGGAGTCGGGCCGTTCAGTGAACGAATCAAGGCGCGCTTTGGCGTTAGAAACTTCAGCCAATTTGCGGGCGCTGAAGCGATAGCGCGAAAGTATGGCTTCAATCGCGCCGTGCTGGATGCATTTGCGCTGGTAAGCCACCGGAGAGCAGCGCAAGCAACTGATTCCGGCGCGTTCAAGGCGGAGATTGTCCCTTTGGCGACCGAAACAGGATGTCATATGGAGGATGAGGGAATCCGAAGGGACGCCACGCTAGAAAGCATTGGTGCAGTAAAGCTCCTGTCGGAAGATGGGGTGATTTCCGCGGCGAATGCCAGCCAGATCTGTGATGGTGCCTCCGCTGTTCTGGTAGTCAGTGAACAAGCGCTGAAGCAATACGGACTGACACCCATTGGGCGAATCGTGAACATGACGGTCACCGCCGGCGACCCGGTGATCATGCTCGAAGAGCCGATCCCTGCTACACGTCGTGCGCTCAGCAAGGCTGGCTTGAAGATTGACGATATCGATCTATATGAAGTGAATGAAGCGTTCGCGCCAGTACCCTTGGCGTGGCTCCAGGCCCTTGAGGCGGATCCTGCGCGACTCAACGTGAATGGTGGCGCGATCGCGCTTGGGCATCCCCTCGGGGCCTCAGGTAGCAAACTGATGGCGACACTTATTCACGCGTTGCGTGCCCGTGGCAAGCGCTATGGGCTGCAGACCATGTGTGAGGGCGGTGGAGTCGCCAATGTAACCATCCTGGAGGCGCTCTGAAATGGCCTTACAGACTCGCGTTACGAAACTGTTAGGCATCGAGCATCCCATTAAACAACAGTGGTAGACGTCACAGCGGATGAGAAATCCATTACGGATCAATCAGTTGGATCGGGGTGAATGCTAGCGGATATAGCGTCTGCCGCTGGCGGAATTAGCGATCGACAACAGCAGTTTCGCCAGTGCTGGATGATGCTTGAGCGAAGCAAACTCCGTCACGCGGTACTCCGCCAAACCGTATTGGAAATGGGTCTTCGCGCAACAGCTTGTCGAGCTCGTTTCTGGCGATGAGCCCACTCACCAAGATCACGCCGCCATCGCGTGGATTCTTGGGGCCAGACACTAGGAACAGGCCCCGCGCGTACTGCGCATCGAGAAACCGTCGATGCTCGGAAAGTCGGGCTTCGATAGCATTTAGCGGCTGCGTATAGGTCAACTCAACGATAAACATGGTTGTCATTCGGAAATACTCCCAAGCGCCCTTCAGCGAAAGGGACATCTGAGGGGCGGCGATCAGAGCAACACTTCGTACCTTGACCCATCCCCGCCAAAGAGTTCGGTCAGATGCTGGGACGCCCGGAACAAGTGTGGTTTTATCCGGGCGATCGCTTCCTTGCCCAAGCGCGTTGCCGGACCGGAGATGGAAATGGCGCCTTCGAGCTTATCCGCAGAACCGAACACCGGCGAGGCTAGTGACACGATGCCCTCATAGAGCTCCCCTCGGCTTAACGAGAACATCTCCTCGCGGATCGTATCGAACTCAGGACCCTGCCGGCCCACGAAGGCGAGTAACACCTTACCTCCTGCGCCGCGCTCAAGGGGGCGCATTTCTCCGGCCTGCACGTTGTCAGTGATCGCGAGAGGCGAGTTCGCGCGATACGCGCACAAGCGCTTGTCCCCCGATATGACATAGAACGTCGCGCTCTCTTCCGTCAGCTCAACGAGGTTTCGCAACACAGGCATCACCAGCTCCGCAGGATGCAGATTGCGCTGGTACAGCGTCGCGAGCCGGAACGGCGTGGGACCAAGGGTAAACACGCTGCCTTCGCCCCTTCGCAGATAGCCGTACGCCTCTAGCGACTCGGCCAGCCGAAGGATCGTGCTTTTGTACAGGCCGGTCCGCTCGGCCATCTGCGCCAAAGTGAAGGACAGCTGCTCCTTCGAGAACGTGTCGAGAAGGGACAGCGCTCGATTTACCGCTGCAACTCCTACCTCGTCCTCGCCGGCAGGCTCCTGCTTTGGTTCAAGGTTTCTTCTAGCCATTTGATTTTCTCCAATGTGAATCATAAACCACACCCACGCAGCAATCGACGAGCGTTCTATCCACCAGAACGCTTGACTGTAGTTTAGAACGCTCCTAAAGTTGCTGCAACAGCCAAACAAGGAGACGTGGTGAAGCGCTATCAGATGTTCATCAATAACGAGTGGGTCGACTCCACCTCGGGACAGTGGTTCGAGTCTATCGAGCCGTATTCGGGCAAGGCCTGGGCGGAAGTGCCGAAGGGCAACGCCCAGGACGTTGAGAAGGCCGTGCAGGCGGCCAAGGCTGCGTTTGATGATCCCGCTTGGCGGGATCTCACCGCGACGCAGCGCGGCGCACTTCTGCGTCGTCTCGCCGAATTGGTCAGCACGAATGTCACGCGCCTGGCCGACACGGAGCAGCGGGACAACGGCAAGCTGATCGCCGAAGTCTCCGGACAGGTTCAGAACGTTGCCCAGTGGTTCCACTACTACGCAGGTCTGGCCGACAAGGTACAGGGCGCCGTGGTACCCATCAACAAGCCGGGCGTCTTCAACTACATCAAGCACGAGCCGCTGGGGGTGGTCGCGGCGATTACGCCCTGGAATTCCCCTCTCGCACTGACAGTCTGGAAAATGGCGCCGGCATTGGCCGCCGGCAATACGATGGTCATCAAGCCGTCCGAATACACCTCGGCATCGCTGCTGGAGCTTGCTGCCTTGACCAAGGAAGCCGGCTTCCCCCCTGGTGTGGTCAATGTCATCACGGGGTTCGGTGCAGATGTGGGTGAACCGCTGGTGCGCCATCAGGACATTGCCAAGATCGCGTTCACAGGTGGCGACATTGCCGGCCAGCGCATCAACGAGATTGCTGCAAGCGACTTCAAGAAGGTTACGCTCGAGCTGGGTGGAAAATCGGCAAATATTGTCTTCGACGATGCCGATCTTGACCAAGCAGTAAAAGGCGCCGTCGCGGGCATCTTCGGTGCCGCCGGGCAGACCTGCATGGCTGGTTCCCGACTGCTGGTCCAGCGCAATGTGCACGACCAGTTCGTCGAGATGCTGATCAAGGTTGCCAGCGATGCGGTTATCGGCGACCCCTCCAAACACGAAACACAAGTTGGTCCGATCGCAACCGAGGCCCAGTTCCGGAAGATCCTTTCCTACATCGAGATTGCGAAGAGCGGCGGAGCGCACTGCGTTCTCGGCGGCCACGCACTGACTGGCGATGCCTACGGACAAGGCCAGTTCATCGCCCCGACGATCTTCACGGGCGTGACGAACGACATGCGTATCGCCCAAGAAGAAGTCTTTGGGCCGGTGCTTGCCGTCATCCCGTTCGACACGGAAGACGACGCCCTGCGCATCGCCAACGACACCATGTTCGGTCTCGCAGCCGGGGTATGGACTTCCGACCTGCATCGCGCCTTCTACATGTCCGACCGCCTGAAGGCAGGCACTGTGTGGGTGAACAATTACCGCGCGACCAGCTTTACCACACCGTTCGGCGGCTACAAGCGCAGCGGGATCGGCCGCGAGGGCGGCGTGGACGCCATCAAGGAATATCTCCAGACCAAGAGTGTCTGGATCACTACCAAGCCGGCCAAGGCAAACGCCTTCGTTCTGGGCTAACGGCGCACCAACCAAGGCAATCAGGAGGAGCTACTGTGAACGATAAATCTGACGCGGACGTTCTCATCGTGGGATGTGGTGTTGCCGGGCTTTCCGCCGCCGTTACCGCGCTGGAAGCGGGCCTCAAGGTCATCAACCTGGAGCGCTCGGATGAGAGCCAATTTGGCGGAAACTCGCGCTGGACCGAAGCGTACATGCGCATGAAGAACGACACGGAAATCTCCGACGATTTCGAGGAGCACTTTGCGAACAATGCCGGATGGAACATCGACCCCAATGTCCTCGATGCCCTCACCGACTCCTATGCAAACTGGCCGTCCTTCGTGAAGTCGCACAGCCTGCCGGATCCCGAAGTCATCTCAGCTTTCGCCAACTCGGTTCCACCCACGATCTCCTGGCTCAAGGGACTGGGCCTGAAGTTCGAACCTCAACCGATCTACCTGCTGACGCAGAACACCACCCGCATCGCAGCCAAGGGCGGCGGCCTCGCCATCATCGAGGCATTGCGCGCCAAGGCGTTGGCACTTGGCGGTGAAATTCGATACCGCACTACCGCGACCGACCTCGTTCGCAACGACAATGGCGCGGCCTGCGGCCTCGTCATCACGACCCCCGATGGCGTCCGGTCGCAGTTGCTTGCAAAACACGTGGTCCTGGCAAGCGGCGGGTTCCAGGGTAATCCGGAGATGATGACGAAGTACGTGGGTCCGCGCGCAAAGCACATTCGGCCAGTTGCCATCGGCGGGTACTACAACCGTGGCGAGGGTATCCAGATGGCGCTCAACGCCGGCGCAGCTCCTGCCGGGGAATTCGGTTCCTATCACGCGGAGCCCGTCGATCCCCGCTCGCAGCAGGCAGAGGCCGTCGTGTTCATTTACCCATACGGCATGCTGGTCAACAAGCTCGCCAAGCGCTTTGTCAACGAGGCGCCTGGAACCGTCGACGCCCACTACGACAACATCGCGCGCACCATCGCGGATCAACCGGATGGCATCTCATATGTCATCTTCGACTCCAAGGTCGACGACATTCCGCGCTGGAAGACTAGCATCCGCAGCGATCAGCCTCCCGTCTCAGCGCAGACGCTTGAAGCCCTCGCCGCGAAACTTGGCCTTCCCGACGATGCGCTCGCGCAAACCGTCGCTACCTTCAACGCAGCATGCCCGCAGCGCTCGGACGCGTTCGAGCCATTCACCGTGGACCACCGCGGCACCAAAGGCCTCGAGATCAACAAGAGCCACTGGTGCCGTCCGATCGACCAGTCGCCTTTTTACGCCTATCCGATTATCTCCACTAACTGCTTCACGTTTGGCGGCCTGAAGGTCAATGAGAGTGCGCAGGTTCTGGATCAGGACGGCCGTGTCATGGCAGGCCTGTATGCGGCTGGGGAAACCATGGGCATCTATCATCAAGTCTATACGGGCTCGACGTCCGTGCTTCGGGGCCTGGTCTTCGGCCGCCGAGCTGCCCAGCACATTGCACTCAGCTCTCACCGCTGAGGCAAATCAAGCATTACTGACATATAAGACCTCCAGGAGACTCACCATGGACCGACGCGCGTTTCTGTCGCTAGCAGGCGCCACCGCGGGATCGATTGCACTCCCTAGCCTTGCCATCGCCCAGCCGAAGCCGCTGGTGTACTACAGCATTAATGCCTTCTCTGGCAACTTCGCAGCAAGCGGCAAGTACAGCGACCTCGGCGTACGCGCAGCCATCACCGGCTATGGGACCCGCCTTGGCCGCGCTATTGAATACAAGCGCATCGATACCGAAGGCAACCCAGCCATTGCCGTACGCAAGGTCCAGCAGGCCATCAGCCAGGACGGCGCACGCCATTTCGGCGGGGCCGCCCTTTCGTCGGAGGCGCTGGTCATCATGAAGGAGGTGAACAAAGCGAATGGCGTCTACATCACCTACGTCGGAGCGGATGAGGTCACGGGCAAGGACTGCAACCGTTCCGCGTTTCGGTGGTCCACACCGACCTTTGGCGCGGTCAACACGGTCCTGCGGCCCTTGTTCCAACAGAATCCGAAATGGAAGAAGGCGTATACGATCACCGGCCAGTATGTGTTCGGAGAGGCGCTGCTGCGCAACTCGAAGGCAGTGATGCAGGACGCGAAGGTGGAGCTCGTCGGAAACAGCTACCACTCGCTTGCCGAAAAGGAATTCTCGGGCTATCTCGGCAACGCGATGGCCTCCGGAGCCGATGTTCTCGTAATTCTGAACTTCGGCGCAAACACGCTCGACCTGCTCCGGCAGGCCGCCAGCTTCGGAATCAAGAAGCGCATGGCCGTGGCAGTTGTCTGGTTCTCCGGCCTGGACACTTTCCAGGCGCTCGGCGCCGATGTCACCGAGGACATATATTTCGGCCTGCAGTACTGGCACGGACTCGATACGCCGGGTAATAAGACGTTCCTCGACGTGTATCGGCGCGAGTTCAAGGAGAACCCTCGGTTCTATTCGGCCGCCGACTACCAGATCGCCACGCTGATGTTCGACGCCATCAGGAAAGGGGGCAGCGAAGACCCCGCAGCCATCATCAAGGCGCTGGAGGGCTACACCTATGCCGGCCTGACCGGCGAGGAGCAGGTGCGTCCTTTCGACCACCAGGTCATCAAGAACTACTTCCTTGCCCGAGGGAAGAAGAAGTCCGCCATGAAGGATGCGGACGACTTCGTGGACATTCTGTCGTCGTCGAAGACTGCCAGCCCCAAATCCGCGTCGGATTGCAAAATGGCCTGAGGCCACAGCCGGAGTCGTCGACATGAACATCTATGTCTTCCAAGCCCTGAACGGGCTCGGCCTGGGAATGATCTATTTCCTGCTTTCGGTCGGGCTGAGCATCATTTTTGGTCTCCTTGGCTTCGTCAACTTTGCACACGGCGCCTTGTTTCTCGTTGGCGCCTACGCCGCCTTCTTTACTAGCCAGGCAACCGGGAGCTTTGCACTGGGCCTCATCGCCTCGTTCGTTTGCGTCGCAAGTGTCGGCTTGGTCGCAGAGCACTGGTTGCTCAGGCGAACGTACAAAATGTCCCACGAGGCGCAGATCCTCGTGACCGTCGGCCTCACGTTCGTGCTCACCGAAACCGTGGTCTATTTCTTTGGGCCTGAGTCCCAGCGCGTGGCGCCGCCAGAGGCACTGAGCAGCGTCCTGATGATCGGACCGTACCCCATCCCCAGCTTTCGGGTCTTCATCGTCATCGTTTGCGCGGTAATCGGGGCGGCGCTCTGGTGGCTGTTCGAGCGAACGATGTTCGGCGCCAGGGTCCGCGCAGGGAACGAACGTCCGCAGATGCTCAAGCTGCTGGGCACGAAAGTGTCGCGGGTGTATGCGATTGCTTTCGGACTGGGAACCGGTTTGGCGGGCCTAGCCGGTGGGCTGGCCGTACCCCTCCGCGGCGCTGATCCGTCCATGGGCCTCGAAGCCATCGTCATTGCCTTCGTGGTGGTCGTCATCGGCGGCATGGGCAGCTTCAGTGGACCGCTGGTCGGCGGGCTGATCATTGGCGTAACACAAAGCATGATGAGCGCCATCTGGCCGGAGGGAGCACGCCTTGCCATCTTCCTTCTCATGGTTGTCGTTCTTCTCCTGATGCCCAAAGGACTCTTCGGCCGTGCTTAATACCATTTCAAAGTCAGCCGGGGCGTTCTACCTGACGCTGCTGGCCTTGCCCCTCGCATTGCCATTGATGTCGGGGTCCGCCACCACGGCGGTCGTCGTGATGATCTTCGGGATCGCTGCTGCGGCCTGCAACCTAATGCTCGGCTATGCCGGGCTGCTCAGCTTCGCGCAGGGAACGTTCTTTGGCGTCGGCTCTTATGCGGCTGGTCTACTGCTAAGGAGTCATCCAGACTTGGGCCTCGGCGTGCTTGTGCTCTGTGCTGTCGCCGGTGCGGTGGCCGCCCTGATCATCGGCATGCTGAGCATCCGGCGCAAAGGCATCTACTTCGTCATGATCACACTGGCGATGGCGCAGATGGCATTCTTCGCGGCGCTATCGTTTCCGGATGTGACGGGCGGCGAAAATGGTCTTCTCGATATTCCTCGCTTGAGTGCAGGTCTGGATGGCATCCTCTCGGAATCGCAGAGCCAGTATCTCGTCGTGTCGGTGATGTTCTTCCTCGCGTTCGCTTTCCTGCGCCGGGTCGTGCGATCGCCGTTTGGCCGGGTACTTGACGCAGTGCGCGAGAACGAAACGCGCGCCCAGATGGCAGGCTACGACGTCCGGCGGCTCAAGCTCCTCGCCTTCGTGATATCCGGTTCCGTGACCGCGCTGGCGGGCGCGCTGTATGCAATCCAGTTGCGCTCAGCGCCCCTATCGAACATCGACCTGATGATGTCGGAAACGATTCTGATCATGGCCATTCTCGGCGGCAAACGATCACTTCTGGGTGCCGTCTTTGGGGCTTTGCTGATGACTTTGATGGCGGAGCAGCTTTCCCAATTGTGGCCGCGGTGGCAAATGATTGTCGGCTTCGTGCTCATTCTGACCGTCCTCTTCGCACCGAGCGGCATCGGCGGAGTCTCTTCCCAATGGCGAATGTCACGTGAGAAACGGAAGGCCAGCGGAACGCACCTGAGTAGTAAGGAGACTGCGTGATGACAGCCACCATCCTGACCACTCGAGGGCTGGGCCTCGACTACGGCAGCTTCACCGCCGTGGGCAAGGTCGCCCTCGACCTGAAAGCAAATACGCTCCACTCATTGATCGGACCAAACGGCGCGGGAAAGACGTCCCTCTTCAACATCGTGAGCGGACGATTACCTGCCACGCGCGGAACAATCGAGTTCGAGGGCAAGAACATTACGCGCTCTCCAGCGCATGGACGGGTGAAGCTTGGCATGGCGCGCAGCTTCCAAGTGACGAGCCTGTTCCCCGAAAGCACGGTTTTGGACAATCTGCGCCTTGCCGCAATGGGATACGAGGCTGGCCGGTCTCTCCATTTCTGGAGCACATGGAACAAGGAAGCCAGCAAACACGAGATTGCCGACAAGGTGCTCGTCGAGCTGGATCTCGCTCGCTACGCCAGCATGCCGGTGGGAGCCCTCTCACACGGCACACAGCGGCTGGTGGAGATTGGAATGTGCCTCGTGGCCAGGCCTATGCTCCTACTTCTCGATGAGCCGATGGCGGGCCTCGGGCTTGCGGATGTCCCCCGTGTCTCCGAGCTCCTGCTGCAGTTGAAGGCTAGTTACACCATTCTGCTAGTCGAGCACAACATGCACGTGGTCATGGGCATCAGCGACCGCATCACGGTCATGTTCCAGGGAAACGTCATCGCAGAAGGCTCCCCTGATGAAATTCGACAGGACGCCAATGTAAAGCGTGTATATCTCGGGAGTTCCGTATGACTCAGCCACTACTAGCACTCCACGGCGTTCAAGCTTCATATGGCAAGAGCATTGCGTTGGAGGATGTCTCGCTGCAAGTCGGTCGCGGAGAAGTTGTCAGTCTTATGGGCCGGAACGGCATGGGAAAAACTTCCACGCTGAATACCATCGTCGGCGTGCTGGAGAAGACCGCGGGCTCGGTCCATCTCGACGGTGTCGACATTAGCGATCTTGAGTCGGATGAAATCTCGCGCCTTGGCGTCTCGCTCGTGCCGGCGGACAGAGGCATCTTCACGCTGCTGTCGGTTGAGGAGAATCTAAAGATCGCCAGGCGCAAGCACTCCGCGTGGACTTTGGAGAGCGCATACGCGAGCTTCCCTCGGCTCAAGGAGCGGCGGAAGAACCTTGGCGGCGCACTGTCCGGCGGCGAGCAACAGATGCTGTCGATCGCGCGAGCGCTGATGCAGGGCCCGAAAGTCTTGCTGTTGGACGAACCGACCGAGGGGCTGGCGCCGGTGATCGTGGACGAGCTGGTCGAGCTGATTGCAAGTGTCGGTCGCTCCGGCGTATCGATCGTGCTGGTGGAGCAAACCTTCGCCGTTTGCCGAGCGCTGGCGTCGCGACACTACGTTTTGGAGGAAGGCCACGTGGTGTTCGAAGGGCCAACGGCGGCGTTGGACGACGATCCCACCACACTGGAGCGCTTCCTCGGGTTGGACGTCGGCGTTCACGCGTAATTTTTCTTCCCAGACGTAGGCATACGGGGACGCCAGCGTTTTCACTGGTGTCGGGCCCGCGCTTGCCCGCGAAATCCGCATCAGCGAGTGCCTGGCCTGCGCACGGCCAGGCGTACCAAACAGAACGAGACAATTCATGCGCTTATCTCGCAACAGCTTCAGATGTCGGACAGCGCTTCCGGGCATGCCAGGCTACTTCTGCATGTCCATCGTGGAAGCAGAGAAGAACGGCGCCGGCGCGCTTACTCGGCTGCCCTACAGCTTGCGGGTGCTGGCCGAACATCTGCTTCGCCACGAAGACGGCGATGTTGTACGCAAGGAGGATATCGAGGCGCTCGGGGAGTGGACCCTCACCGGGTCGAGCACCAAAAGCGTTGGCTTCATGCCCGGCCGTGTCCTGATGCAGGACGCGGCCGGTCTTCCAGTTCTCGCCGACCTGGCTGCGCTCGATGAGGAGCTGCGAGCGAAGCGCGGCACCGGTATCACGCTGAAGCTTCCGGCAGATCTGATCGTCGACCACGCCGTGGAGGTGGACGCATCCGGCACGCGTGCCGCCCTTTCCGCTAACCTTCAGCTTGAGTTCGAGCGGCACGGCAAACGATATGAATTTCTCAAGTGGGCGGCCCAGCGGTTCACCAACCTTCGCATCGCGCCTCCTGGCATCGGCATCTGTCATCAGCTCAACCTCGAAGTGCTTGCCGACCTCGTCAGCACGAACACGACAGATGACCCCGAACTCTTGGGATTCGATTCGGTACTCGGCACGGACAGCCACACCACCATGGTCAACGGCCTTTCGATCTTCGGCTGGGGCATTGGCGGTATCGATGCGACAGCAGCCTTGCTCGGTGAGCCGACCGTCATACGCATTCCGGATGTCATTGGGGTGCGCCTGTATGGCAGCCTTCGGCCAGGTGTCCAAGCAAGTGATCTGGCCCTCACGCTAACCTCCACACTGCGGGAACACGACCTTGTGCAACGGGTGGTGGAATTCTGTGGGCCTGCGCTAGGCACACTGTCCGTGCCCGATCGAGCTACCGTCGCCAACATGGCGCCCGAGTATGGCGCGACCATGGCCTACTTCCCGCCGGACGCGCAAACGCTAGCCTACCTTCGCTGGACCGGCAGGCCTCAGGAACACTTAGCGCGGGTAGAAAACTTCCTCCGAGCGCAGGGCACGTACCGAGTGGCCTCAGATCCCGAGCCATGCTTCACCGCGGTCATCGACTTCGATCTCGGCTCAGTTGAACCAACGGTCGCTGGCCCTTCTTTGCCTCAACAGCGCCGCACCCTGAGCGAGGTGCCGGCCACGATCGAGCACACGGGGATGGGAGAAGGCCTAACGCATGGCGCCGTGGTGCTTGCGGCCATTACCTCGTGCACGAATACTTCAAATCCCGAGGCCCTCGTCACGGCGGGACTCTTGGCAAGGAATGCCGTCGCGCGGGGCATGCATGTGCCCAGATGGGTCAAGACCTCCTTTGCCCCGGGCTCCCGCGTCGCGTCCGAACTCCTCAGCGCTGCTGGACTGCAGCAACATCTCGACACGCTGGGTTTTCACGTTGTCGGTCACGGCTGTGCCACCTGCATGGGAAACTCTGGGCCTCTGCATCCCGGCGTGGAAGCCTACGTGAAGAACGAGAAGCTGTCGGTTGCCGCCGTTCTTTCCGGAAACCGCAACTTCGAGGGAAGAATCCATCCGGCCGTCCGGTCCGCCTATCTGGCATCGCCCGCGCTCGTGGTGGCCTATGCGTTGGCGGGCAATCTCGCCGTCGATCTATCATCTGCCCCGCTGGGCTCTGCGCCCGATGGCTCCCCCATCCAACTGGCCGATATCTGGCCTGACCCTCAGGAAGTGCGAGCAGCATTGGAGGGGGTCCGGCTCGAATCGCACTTCGCTGCGAATCGGCGAGCTTGGCAGTTGGGAACGGCGGAATGGGACGCGCTCCCCAGCGCGGTTGGGGACGAATACCCATGGGAAGCTCGCGCGGGGTACATCCGCCGCCCGCCGTTCCTCGAAACAACCGTTAGACGGCCATTGCTTACATCAGATATCGTGGGAGCCCGGCCGCTGCTCATTCTTGGCGATGCGGTGACCACGGATCATATTTCCCCGGTTTCCCGGATCCCAGCCGATTCATCTGCCGGTAGATGGCTTCAGGAACATGACGTTCCAGCGACCAAACACGGAACATTCAGCGCCAGGCGGCTAAACCATGAAGTCATGTTGCGCGGAGGCTTCGCCAACCCACGCATCCGCAACCGCCTCCTTTCCGAGGTCGAAGGTGGCTTCACACGAATTCTCCCCCATGGGGATGTCGTCCCGATTCATGAGGCTACGGGGGTCTACGCTGATCGCGAGGTTCCGATTATCGTGATAGCGGGCGAGCGCTACGGAGGGGGATCCGCTCGCGACTGGGCCGCGAAGGTGACGCGCCTGCTTGGCGTTCGTGCGGTGATTGCAAGGAGCTTCGAGCGCATCCACCGCGCCAACCTGGTAGCGTTCGGCGTACTGCCGCTAGAGACGCAAGAAGACCTTGGTAGCTTGCTTACAGGAGGCGAGACACTCGATATGGTCGGCCTGCCCGAGGCGCTACGCCTGGGCGGAGAACTCGAACTCACGATTCGCGCCCCAGATGGCACAGATGTGAAACGCCTCAAGCTTGTTTGCCGGATCGATACTACCGTGGAAGCGGAATGGTTGAAGTCGGGTGGAATGCTCGGACGCGTTCTCGACAAACTTCTCATTGAAACTACTACTCCTCAGCCGTCATGACATTGAGCAGTGGCAAAACGATGCGGGTCGTTAACCGGTCTTACACGCCGCAGTCTCGATTGAGCGATCTGATGTGGGAAGTGCGCGCACTTGCTCGCGAAGCGGAAAAGCGCACGCTTGCACAGTGTGCCGGCCATAGACATGAATATGCTGAACGCCTTGAATCCATACTCGATGCGTGGATGACTTCATTCACCGGGCGTGAGTTGTTGATATGTTTTGGCGCTGCCCTTGAGTTGGGCGTGGTCCCAGAGCGGCATATCTCAAGATGCATGATGGCCGCAAACGGCAACCAAACGAGTGACATACGCGCTCTCTTCTGGGCAGGGATGCGAAGAGTTCCAACATCTCGGCTCACCTCTATCCGTCGCGGTGAATGCGAGCATGGTTAGTCGACTGACCAAGTACGGCGGTCGGCCGAACCCTGGGTCTCCGTGTTGAGGAATGCTGCCACCGTTACTGAACGCCGCTTGGAATTGCGCAACAGTGCCGATGCTGCCAAATGCGTCTCGTGGCCAGACTGTAACCGAGACCCGAACGGCCATTGCTACTGCCCGACAGCGGCTATGTGCGGCCAATGGCTCAACGACCGCTTGTCGTCAAGATGGAACGCCGCCCCGCTCTTCGCAACCCGCCAGATTTCGCACAAAAGGCGGCTACCCCTAACTCCGCTACATTGGAGACCAGTTATGCAAAAGCCCTTGCGCAATGTCCGCGTGCTCGACCTCACCAACGTGCTGGCCGGGCCCTTCTGCTGCCACCAACTCGCCCATATGGGAGCCGAAGTCATTAAGGTGGAGACGCCTGGCACCGGTGACCTGGCCCGCCAATTGGGTGCCGACCCGGAACTGAATCAGCGCTTGATGGGCGTGTCATTTCTGGCGCAGAACCCCGGCAAGCAGTCGATAACGATCAACCTGAAGCATGCGCGCGGCAAGGAGGTATTCCGTAAGCTGGTGTGCAGCGCCGATGTGGTAGTGGAGAACTTCCGACCCGGCGTGATGAATCGGCTTGGGCTGGGCTACGAGATGCTGAAGCAGGAGAATCCGCGACTAATCTATTGCGCCATCTCCGGCTTCGGCCAAGATGGTCCGCTCGCAGAGCTTCCCGCCTATGACCAGATCATCCAGGGCATGTCCGGGGTGATGAGCATCACGGGTGACTCACAGACCGCGCCCTACCGCGTTGGCTATCCGGTCTCGGATACTATCGGCGGCCTTACCGCAGCCTTCGCGGTGGCGGCTTCGCTCGCTGACCACCAGCGCACCGAGGGCTATTTCATCGACGTATCGATGTTGGACGCCACGCTGGCCACCATGGGCTGGGTGGTCTCAAACAACCTGATCGCAGGCAAGACGCCGGCGCCAATGGGTAACGAGAACATGACGGCTAGCCCGTCCGGCACGTTCCGCACCGGCGATGGGCTGCTCAACATCGCTGCGAATAAGCAGGAGCAATTCGAGGCCGTGTGCCGCGTGGTTGGCCGGCCCGAACTGGCCACTGACGAACGTTTCGCTCAGCGTCAGGGCCGCCTGGCAAATCGCGTTGCCCTGACCGATGCGCTGGAAGTTGAGCTGGTGAAGAAACCCGCCATGGAATGGTGGCCCCTGCTGAACGCGGCCGACGTTCCGGCGGGACCGGTCCTAAGCGTACCCGACACGCTAGCGCACCCACAGGTGCGCGACCGCGGCATGATCGGCGTATTTCCCAATGCTCCAGGCGTCGGTCGCGACATCCGCGTGGTGCGTACCGGCTTCAAGGTCAACCGCGAAGCACCGGCTGTGGACACGCCGCCACCCGAACTTGGTCAGCATACCCGCCAAGTGCTCGGCAGTCTGGGCTATAGCGATTCCGATATCGACCAACTCAGCGAGGAGCGTGCAGTATGAGCGGTGCTGAGGAAGTCATGAATCCCGGGGAAAACACAACGGATCCGGACCAGCGCCTGTCACAAGACTGGTGGCGCACCGAAATCATCGATATGCGTCCGGGCGAAATCCGCTACCGCGGCTACCCGATCGAGCAGTTGATCGGTCGCGTGTCGTTTGCTCAGATGATCTGCTCCCGCCCGGTTGATGCGAGCGCAGGCTGGGATGTAATTTCAAGATCGTGAAACTACAGTTCGCATGCCTTAAGCTGGCTTGCCGCAATCGCGGAGAAGGCTGGCGGCGTTAGCTCTTTTGGGCCCACCCAATCCGATGCCGCTCCTGCGTGGCCGCGTGCCGCGCGTCCTCCTCGCTGTGCAGGTAGCCGCTGGTGGTCGCGATCGAGGCATGGCCAAAGTTGTCCCGCACAAAACGCAGGTCGACCTTCTGGTCGGTCATGTGCGAGCCGGCAGTATGGCGCAGCCAGTGCGCCGAGGCGCTGGCCAGCACCGCAGCCTGACCCTCCCACTCGGGCCCGCGCGCGCGCAGGCGCGCTGCCGCCATGCCGAATACCTCCTTCAGAATCAGGTGCAGCGCTCCGCGTGACAGGGCCTTGTCGCGACCCGTCTCACGGCCGATCACCGGCAGCAGCAGTGGGCGCGTTTCCCCGGGGTGCGGGGTGGGCGGCAGCCCGTGGGCGCGGCGGTAGCGCGCGAGTTCGGCAATGAGCTCGTCGGTGGCCGGCACCAGCCGGGTTTTGTTGCCCTTGCCGGTGACCTCCAGCCACCAGCGCTCGACGCCCTGGGCATCACGCCGGCAAAAAAACGCGCCCATCGCCGTGCCGGTGACCTCCGCCGCCCGCAACCCGCCCAGATAGAGCACGGTCAAGAGCCAGCGGCAGCGCGCGGCATGCAGGCGCTCGCGTTCGGTCGCGGCTGGCATCGCCTCGATGGTGGCCTTGACTGCATTCCACAGATCGTGGCTGAGGTAGCGCGTGATCCGCGGCCGGGTCGGCGCGCGCCGGCGGCGCGCCAGCGCGAGCGGATTGCCGGCCAAATAGCCGGCCTCGGTCAGCC
Source organism: Cupriavidus necator N-1 (assembly GCF_000219215.1). Lineage (NCBI taxonomy): Bacteria > Pseudomonadati > Pseudomonadota > Betaproteobacteria > Burkholderiales > Burkholderiaceae > Cupriavidus > Cupriavidus necator. The sequence goes on from NC_015724.1 coordinate 157,662, forward strand.
GGGCGAAGAGGGCATTCAGAATGACCATCGCGTGGCGCACGCTCGCGGGCGACAGCGGCCCCGCAAACGGGCGCCAGTCGGGGTGGCTGCGGGCGAGCTTCTTGCTGCCGGACAGCACCCAGCGCGCGGCCGGCTGCGGGTCGGCCAGGAAGCGTTCATAGACCAGCAGGTCCTCGTGCGTCAGCGAAGACAGCGGCTTGCCGAGTTGCAGCACGGCCCACAGCAGCAGCCGCTCGACCTCGCGGCGGTAGGCGCTCACGGTCGCCGGGGTGTCGGCATAGCGCGCGAGCCAGGCGGTGACGGCGGCCAGGTCGTTGGTCGCGGCAATGCGGGTGGCCGTGGCGGGCGCGCGGTTGCTGCCGGCGGCGCCGGAGAGCGCGGGCGGCAAGTGCAGGCGCTCGAGCGGGGTGGGCGGCGCCGCGGCTGAGGTTGGCAGGGGTTCGAGGGGGAGGAGTTCCATGGGCGGGGAATCGGCCGGGGCGTTAGTTTGCACAATTTTGTATCCGATACGTGGCCGTGAAAGCGACGCAGCCCGGGCGTGCGAGAACAAATTTACTTCACAAAATTCTGCACCATTTTGTTCCTCCGGCGAACACTCGAAGCAATTTTGTATCTTCGCCAACGTTTGTTCCATGCTCGTCGTGCGATTTCTCCCGAAGGTGCCCTATGGTTTACAACCATCGCCTCTTGGGCGATCAGCCCATTTTGGAGCGTCGCATGGAAGAGGGCATTGACGACAATTCCTTTTACTCCCGCCGGATGATAGACGGGCGAACCGTCGACACTTCCCACTGGGCCAGCCCCGACGAGGGAGCACTTACTGGTGACCGACGCGTCCTGTACCTTGCGAGAAAGCAGGCGGTTTCGCTGTATCTTTCCGGTGCCTCGGCCGAGAGCATCAGGCGGCTGACGTCGCTTGGCACAAGACAGGCCTATCGTCTCATCCGGGAGCGCTGCCTTGAGACGCATCCCGACGGGCGTCCTTATGGCTGGCGCGGACTTGTACCATGGCTCCGAGTCAAGCCATACCGTCGTAGCAGGAAGGTCCATGTCGACCAGTTCGGCCGCGGCGCTGCGGGCGCGATGCAAGCGCTGCTGGACTGCCAGCCGGCGCTTCGTCAGGCATTTGAGGCGCGTATCCTTGCGAGCGCCTCAGCCAAGCGGCTAGTCGAAACTAAACAGTCGAGAAGGCGTCATTGCGCGTGGTTTCTGGACCAATTGCGTAGCTTCGGGTACGAAGCGCGAAACGAATGGCCGTTCAATACATCGAGCCTTGGCTACTATTCGATCTGTCGGTATATCGACAAGGTGCTGTCGGCCAACCCAAGGGCGCTGGCCGCGGCGAGTGGCGGGCCGAATTTGGCTTTGAAGCTGAGGTCCGGTGACGGAACCGGGCGGCCGGTGCTGAGGTTCATGCAACGCGTCGAGATGGACGCGCACAAGCTAGACGGACGTTTCTGCGTGTCGCTTCCCCTCATGGGGGGCGGTTTCAAGGAGAAGATCGTTCATCGTCTCTGGGTCGTTGTGATCCTGGAGGTCGTTTCGCGCGCGGTGCTAGGGTACTACTTCAGCGTGAGACGGGAAGTATCGAAAGATGACGTCATGCGCGCGCTGAAGCGGGCATTGGGCAGATGGTGCCTGCGCCCGGTCAGTTTTTGCGATACGCCGTATCTGCCTGAAGCCGGGCTTCTTTCCGCTGTGGGTAGCGATTTCGTCGGGCTATGCTGGGACGAGACCAGCGTAGATGGTGCGCTTGCCGAGACTTGTCAGCACGTGCGGGATGCGCTGCGCGACAGCGTCGGCTCCACGCTACTGGACCCGAAGACCTCGTTCTCGAAACGTCGAAGCAAGGATGACCGTCCGTTCATCGAGGCGTTTTTCCGCAATCTGGCCGGACAGGGATTTCAGCGTCTTTCCAACACCACCGGCGCCAATTTCCAGGACCGCAAGGGAAGACAGCCGGAAGAGGTCGCCCTGGCGAGTCGATTCCAGTACGAATATGCGGAAGAGCTGCTGGACGTGCTCATTGCCAACTACAACGCGACACCGCACAGCGGGATTGGTAACCGCACGCCGCTCGCGTATGCGAAGTTCTTGTACCACCATTCCCAGCAGAGCTTCCGGCGAGCCGACCCCGCTGTCGTGGACACGCTATTCAGCATCCGCAAGCGCTGCATCGTGCGCGGGGGCGCTGCGAGCGGGCGTGCCCCGTTCGTTGAGTTCCATTACGGCCGTTACACCAACGACGTGCTGCACAACCGGCACGACCTTGTCGGATCCGAGATCTGGGTGGTCTGCCACAAGGAGGATGACTGCCGGGTGGCGCTTGCCTCCACGCTGGACGGTATGTCACTCGGCGTGTTGCGGGCAGCACCGCCTTGGAACATGTCGCCGCACAGCCTGTCGCTACGTGCTGCAATTTGCCAGGCGTGCTCTCACGGAAAGTTTGCGATCCCGGCAGGCGTCGACGCCATCGATGTCTTCATGCGCTACGTGGAGAGCCAGGCGCACAACCGCTTGCCGGTCCATCCGGCCTACCTCGAGGCACGGCGCATACTGGCAGCCGCAGCCGATTCATCAATCGGGCCTTCCATGCTGGATGCAGCAATGGCTCGGGCCAAGGCAGGCAGCAGTTCTTCGAACCATAGCAAGGGGTCCGCGCAGGAGCCGACGGCAAGACGCGCGCAGTCTGGCGCCGCGGACCCGCCGAAGCCTCCTGCGGGTTCCACGCTGCCTCCGCGTCGAATGGCGCAGTCGAGGTAAGCCATGTCCTTCTCACTGCCCGAGCGCATCGATCCACGGCACTGCATCGTGACGAAGCAGTACGCGGTGTATACACCGCCCATGCACGAAATGATCGAGCAAATCGGCGAATGGATCGACCAGCAGCGCCCCGGCGGCTATATCTATGGCGCGTCACGCCTGGGCAAGTCCCGTTGTTTGCAGTGGTACGTTGCAAACGAATTGCAGGAGCGCTTCAAGGCCGTCATGCCCCTGGTGGTGTGGAATCGCCGCCCCGACAGTCAGAGTAGTGAAGCGGGATTCTGGCACCAGCTCCTACTCGCCTCACGCTTCGAATTTGCCAACCCGGCAAAGCCACCGAAGAAAGCCGAAGGCATATACCTGTGCAAGCAACGCTTCATCGCCATTGCGAACAACGCGCAACGGAACTACGTGGTGCTGCTTATTGACGAAGCGCAGGACCTGACGTTGCGGGAGTGGAAATGGCTGGCCGGCCTGCAAAATGAGCTCGATTACGAGGGCTATTTACTCAGCGTATTTTCAGTCGGCTCACACCAGTTGAACTATCGCCACGAATATATGGCCATCACGGGCAACGCTCACGTCGCCGCGCGCTTTATGGCAGCGCATGCGCGCTTCCACGGCCTGCGCTCCCCCGAGGAGATCGGGTACGTGCTCAACGGCTACGATATCGACTCCGAGTGGCCGCCAAGCAGCGGCGTTCCGTACTTGGAGTACTTCGCACCGGCGGATTATGCGGCAGGGCGCCGGCTCGCCGAATGCGCGGCGCAGCTGTGGAAAGCGCTGATGGAGCTTTCGCCCGAATCTGCGCGCCGGCATTTCGAGTTTCCAATGCAGCATGTCGCGAAAGCGACCGAGGCGATACTCTTCCAACTGGCGCGGGGCGAAGACTGGGACGACGTGACCTCCCACGAGAGCTGGTTGCGAGAACTCGCAAAAGCGAACTTCCCGGACCACATGAGGATCATCTCGACGGGTAGTTGACATGGCGGCCTACCCATCGGTGAACTGGTGGCCGGGAAACCTCCGTCCGTACGAGTCGAGGCTGTCGTTCGTCGCCCGCTTCTGCGCAATGAATGGCATCAACGTCCGAAAATGCGCGAAGTTTTTGAGTGTGGAGCCCGATAGCAACACGCCGCTTCCGATCGACAAAATCAGGCGTCTGGCGTCCGTGCTCGGTGAGACCGCGCCGCTTGTCGAAGACGTTTTCTCGCCTTCCATACGGTTCATCGATGTCGGCCGTTATGGCCCGCCTCCCGATAGTCGCGAGCGAGGTGCCATCCGCTATTGCGAGACCTGTGTGCAGCACGGCTACCACAGCTACCTGCATCAGCTTGGGTGGCTTTCGCGGTGCCCATTTCACCTGAGCGAGCTGAAAACGACCTGGGCGCAGAAGCACACCGCCAGCCTCGTGTCGCAGCGCGTGGGCGCGTTGGAGTTCGTGATGCGGCAACGCTGCAGGACGTGGCCGCACGGCATTAATGCCGGCTTTCCCGCCCGAGAGCAGGGGCGTGTTGCGTCGCTCGCCGGCTGGGTCGCACGGGCGAGCGTCGCTGCCGCGCGCATGTCGCTCGGCGAGATCTGGTCGTCGGGCAACGATGGCATGCCGGGGGCCGTCTCCCTCGACCAAGCGTTCGGCCAGCTGCGCACGCTTGAGCCCCCGCCCGAGGACATCGAGCCGCTCCTTATCGAAGCCGGTGATCGGTGGACTCTGGAAAGCCACGCGTTTGCGCGGCAAGCGAAAATCCAGCTCGGCGGCCTCAGGTTGTGCCACCTCAGCTTTGCCGAAGTTCTTCACTTCTATATACGCATCAACGCCGCTTCGGCGAATCCGTCTTCGTTTGTCACGCGCCTGCATGCCATGCAGGACCGGCAGACTCGCCATGGCACCTGTCGCTGTCGGTGGAGGCTGACCAAGGCGGGATGGCTTTCCCGCTGGGTCAGCGTGCATCCAGAGGAGGGGCCCCGCTGGGGCCTGATCTGCCCATACGATATCGCGCTCAACGAACTTCAACTCGGCTGGGGCCGTTCGGACCTGGCGCTCTCCAATCGGCAGGCGGAGCAGGAACGGCGGCGCTTCTGCAGCGTTTCTCACGCCATGCGCGACTTGGGCCTCATCCGCTATACACGGGATGCAGCGGTAGCGCCGGCGGGTTATCTATATGCCGATCAGGACGTCTGGACCTGCTGCGAGTGGGTCCGGGAATCGGCGCTAAGCGCAGTGCTCGATATGGCGGTCGCGTGGGAAGCCGAGCTGACGTTCGACGCGCTGACCACTTGGCTAGATGACATCGATCGGGGTGTCGATCCACTTGAGCGCGACGATTCCAAATCTTGCGTCCGCCTGTGCGAAACCGACGATGGCCTGTTGCTGATCAAGTGGACGAGGGCAGAAGCGAATGTGCGTCGGGGGCGATCCCGGATCTGAGCGCGACGCACCGTGGGCAACGTGAAAGCCGTTGGCTTGCGGCGTATCGACGCCAGAGTTTCGGCCCAGGGGGCTCGGAACAAAATTGTGCAGAAAACGGAAACAAAATTGTGCAAACCAACGACGGGCGTCAGTGAAACTAATTTTGTTCCCGTCATGGACACGGAAAATAAGGGCAACCAGAGGGTCGAGTAACAAAATTAGTTTAAAAAGCTTAAAGACAAATTGTTCCTTCGGCCGACCGTTAAACTAATATTGTATCCTTGCCCACGTTCCGGCGCTTCCTTGCCTTGCAGTCCCGCGATAGCGCCCTATGGTTCATAGCGATCGGGCCATAGGCGAAGGTGGCCATTTGTTCTGGAACCTCCATGGAAGTCCGCGACGCTGACGACAGCTGTCATTGCTCCCGCCGCACAATCGGCAGGAGAGCCATCGACACCTCGCTCTGGGCAAGCCCGGATGAAGGGGCGCTCGAAGGAGAACGGCGCGCGTTGTATTTTGCGAGAAAGCAGGCGGTCTCGCTGTACCTTTCCGGCGCGACGGCCGACACCATCAAGCGTCTCACCTCACTTGGCGCAAAACAGGCTTATCGACTGATCCGCGAACGTTGCCTCGAAACGCATCCGGACGGGCGGCCCTACGGCTGGCGCGGGCTGGTTCCGTGGACCCGGATCAAGCACTACCGGCGCCATCGGAAGATCCATGTCAGTCAGTTCGGCGGCGGCGCCGTTGGTGCCCTGCAGGCGCTCCTTGATGCGCAGCCGGAGCTTCGCCAGGCATTCGAAGCGCGTATTCTCGCGAGCGCATCAGGCAAGCGGCTGGTCGAAACCCGGCAGTCGAAAAGACGTCACTGCGGGTGGCTTCTCGACCAGCTCCGCGAACTTGGATGTGAACAGCGAAACGAGTGGCCGTTCAACACGGCGACCCTGGGATACGTCTCGATTGGCCGGTTTATCGACAAGGTGTTGTCGGCCAACCCACGAGCGCTGGCGGCGGCGAGCGGCGGTCCAGACCTGGTGTCAAAGCTGAAGACAGGGGACGGAACCGGACGGCCGGTTCAGAAGTTCATGCAGCGCGTCGAGATGGATGCGCACAAGCTGGACGGACGTTTCTGCGTGTCGCTTCCCCTGATGGGAGGCGGCTTTCGGGAGAAGATCGTTCATCGTCTCTGGGTCATCGTGATACTTGAAGTGATGTCGCGCGCGGTGCTCGGCTACTACTTCAGCATGAGACGGGAAGTCTCGAAGGATGATGTCCTGCGCGCGCTGAAGCGGGCATTGGGAAAATGGTGTGCGCGCCCGGTAAGCTTCAGCGACAGGGCGTATCTGCCCGATGCCGGGCTTCTGTCGGTGCTGGGTGACGATTTCGTCGGACTGTGCTGGGATGAGACCAGCGTAGACGGTGCCCTTGCCGAGACCTGTCAGCACGTGCGCGACGCGTTGCGCGATACGGTTCGCGCGACGCTGCTTGAGCCGAAAACCTCGTTCTCGAAACGTCGAAGCAAGGACGACCGGCCCTTCATCGAGGCGTTTTTTCGAAATCTGGCGGGGAAGGGCTTTCAGCGTCTTTCCAACACCACCGGCGCCAAGCCTCAGGACCGTAAGGGCCGGAAGCCGGAAGACGTTGCGCTGGCAAGCCGATTCCAGTACGAATATGCGGAAGAGCTGCTGGACGTGCTCATCGCCAATTACAACGCAACACCGCACAGCGGGATTGGCAACCGCACGCCGCTCGCATACGCGAACTTCCTGTACCACCACGCCCAGCAGAGCTTCCGCCGAGTCGATCCCGCCGTTGTGGAAGCGCTATTCAGCATCCGCAAGCGCTGCATCGTGCGCGGCGGAGCAGCGAGTGGGCGCGCCCCGTACGTGGAGTTCTATTACGGCCGCTACACCAACGAGGTGCTGCACAACCGGCACGACCTGGTGGGATCCGAGATCTGGGTGGTCTGTCACAAGGAGGATGATTGCCGGGTAGCGCTCGCCTCCACGCTTGACGGCATCTCACTCGGTGTACTGCGGGCAGCGCCGCCCTGGAACATTTCACCCCATAGTCTTGCCGTTCGCGCTGCAATCTCTCAGGCCTGCTCGCACGGACAACTGATTATCCCAGCGGGCGCAGACGCCATTGAAATCTTCATGCGCTTTGTGGAGAGTCAAGCGCACAAACGCTTACCCGTCCATCCGGCCTACCTCGAAGCGCGACGCATTCTGGTTGCTGCAGCGGATCCGTCGATCGGCGCTGCCATGCTGGACGCTGCGATGGATCGTGCCAAACAGAAGGACAGCAGAGGTTCGCGCAACGGTGGCACCAGCAACAAGCCAGCGCGACCTAACGGGGCTATCAAAACTGAGCCCGCGACGCCGGGCTCCATGCTCCCGCCACGTCGAATGGCGCAATCGGGGTAGGTCATGCGATTCCCTCTGCCCGAGCGCATCGATCCGCGACACTGCATCGTGACGAAGCAGTACGCAGTATATACGCCGCCCATGCACGAGATGATTGAACAGCTCGGCGAATGGATCGACCAGCAGCGCCCCGGCGGCTATATATATGGTGCATCACGGCTGGGCAAGTCTCGCTGCGTGCAATGGTACGTCGCTCAGGTGCTGCAGGAACGCCTTAACGCCGTGGTACCGCTGGTGGTGTGGAATCGCCGTCCGGACAGCCAGACAAGCGAAGCAGGATTCTGGCATCAGCTGTTACTCGCCTCGAACTTCGAATTCGCCAACCCGGCGAAACCACCGAAAAGAGCGGAAGGGATCCACCTGTGCAGGCAACGCTTCATCGCCATTGCGAACAACGCGCAGCGTAATTATGTAGTACTGACCATCGACGAAGCGCAGGATTTGACGTTCCGGGAGTGGAAGTGGTTGCTCGGTCTTCAGAATGACCTTGATTACGAGGGCTACCTGCTGAGCGTGTTTTCCGTCGGCTCGCACCAGCTGAACTATCGTCACGAGTATATGGCGATCACCGGCAACGCTCACCTGGCAGCACGTTTTATGGCCGCGCATGCGCGATTTCATGGGCTGCGTTCGCCGGAAGAAATCGCATACGTGCTCAACGGCTACGATATCGACTCGGAATGGCCACCGGGCAGCGGCGTTTCATACCTGAAGTATTTCGCGCCGGTTCAATTCGCGACAGGGCACCGCCTTGCAGACTGTGCCGCGCTGGTGTGGAAAGCGCTGGTGGAACTCTCGCCCGAATCTGCGCGCCGTCATCTCGAGTTCCCGATGCAGCATATCGCCAGGGCAACCGAGGCGATGCTTTTCCAGCTGGCGCATGGCGGAGACTGGGTTGACGTGACGTCTTACGAGAACTGGTTGCAGGAATTCGCAAAAGCGAACTTCCCGGACCACATGAGGATCATCTCGACGGGTAGTTGACATGGCGGCCTACCCATCGGTGAACTGGTGGCCGGGAAACCTCCGTTCGTACGAGTCGAGGCTATCGTTCGTCGCCCGCTTCTGCGCACTGAATGGCATCAACGTCCGAAAATGCGCGGAGTTTTTGAGTGTGGAGCCCGATAGCAACACGCCGCTTCCGATCGACGAAATCAGGCGCCTGGCGTCCGTGCTCGGTGAGACCGCGCCGCTTGTCGAAGACGTTTTCTCGCCTTCCATACGCTTCATCGATGTCGGCCGTTATGGCCCACCTCCCGATAGTCGCGAGCGAGGTGCCATCCGCTATTGCGAGACCTGTGTGCAGCACGGCTACCACAGCTACCTGCATCAGCTTGGGTGGCTTTCGCGGTGCCCATTTCACCTGAGCGAGCTGAAAACGACCTGGGCGCAGGAGCACACCGCCAGCCACGTGTCGCAGCGCGTGGGCGCGTTGGAGTTCGTGATGCGGCAACGCTGCAGGACGTGGCCGCACGGCATTGATGCCGGCTTTCCCGCCCGAGAGCAGGGGCGTGTTGCGTCGCTCGCCGGCTGGGTCGCACGGGCGAGCGTCGCTGCCGCGCGCATGTCGCTCGGCGAGATCTGGTCGTCGGGCAACGATGGCATGCCGGGGGCCGTCTCCTTCGACCAAGCGTTCGGTCAGCTGCGCACGCTTGAGCCCCCGCCCGAGGACATCGAGCCGCTCCTGACCGAAGCCGGTGATCGGTGGAGTCTGGAAAGCCACGCGTTTGCGCGACAAGCGAAAATCCAGCTCGGCCGCCTCAGGTTGTGCCACCTCAGCTTTGCCGAAGTTCTTCACTTCTATATACGCATCAACGCCGCTTCGGCGAATCCGTCTTCGTTTGTCACGCGCCTGCATGCCATGCAGGACCGGCAGACTCGCCATGGCACCTGTCGCTGTCGGTGGAGGCTGACCAAGGCGGGATGGCTCTCCCGCTGGGTCAACGTGCACCCAGAGGAGGGGCCCCGCTGGGGCCTGATCTGCCCATACGATATCGCGCTCAACGAACTTCAACTCGGCTGGGGCCGTTCGGACCTGGCGCTCTCCAATCGGCAGGCGGAGCAGGAACGGCAGCGCTTCTGCAGCGTTTCTCACGCGATGCGCGACTTGGGCCTCATCCGCTATACACGGGATGCAGCGGTAGCGCCGGCGGGTTACCTATATGCCGATCAGGACGTCTGGACCTGCTGCGAGTGGGTCCGGGAGTCGACGCTAACCGCAGTGCTCGAGATGGCGGTCGCGTGGGAAATCGAGCTGACGTTCGACGCGTTGACCACTTGGCTGGATGACATCGATCGGGGTGTCGATCCGCTTGAGCGCGACGATTCCAAATCTTGCGTCCGCCTGTGCGAAACCGACGACGGGCTGTTGCTGATCAGGTGGACGCAGGCAGACGGGTCCGCGTCGCAGACGACTCCGTTCTGAGCCGACGTTGGGCACGAGCTCGGCACGGATCGGGCCGCCATTGGGCAATCGGGCGCCGCACGAAAGGGGCGCCAAGGTAAGTCAAGACGATGGCAGCCCGGCGCTCAGCCAGATCGCCGCGAGGCTTTGCGCTGACCGAAAGCCTCAGTGAACTGCCGGGCGCGTCGGGTATTCGTTTGCAACTGACGGTCGAACGTAGCCGGCATCATCACGGCGGTCGAGAGCGACCAGCGATGTTTGCATCCAGGTGATGGGGCGTGTGCGCGGTCATCATGGCTGACGCACATTGCGTCGGCCGGTGTGGTGCTTGGCTCGCCGTCGCTGCGCATAGTTGAACAGCAGGAGGGCGGTGCACCTCTGGTGGGCGCGGCTGCACGAGGATTTTGCTCCAGGGGGCTAGGAACAAAATTAGTTTCAAAATGGATACAAATTTAGTTTAACCAACGGGGGCACATGCCATTTGCGTCAGTAGCCTGTCCCTTGACATAAGCGGACTTATGTCTAAAGTCTTGCCGAAAAAATTGGATATTACGCGTATTACGTAGTAATATATCGCCGATTCACCCCGTATTTTTTGCTGATGCCCGCTCCCGACCTGGATCTGAGCGACGCCGCGCTGCAGGCCGCCATGGCCCACGACATTGCCGAGCTGCGCGGCCGCTTTCCCGAGACCCGCGCGCTGTACCGCGAGGTTTGCGGCCTGCTGTTCTTCCGCTATGGCGTCACGCCCACCGCCAACAAGCTCTACAGCCTGGTGCGCAAGGGCAGCATGGGCACGCCCGCCGAGGTGCTGCAGGGGTTCTGGCAGGAGCTGCGCGGGCGCACGCGCGTGACCATCGACCATCCGGACCTGCCTGACGCGCTCAAGCAGGTGGCGGCCGAGGCCGTCCGGACGATCTGGCAGGCGGCCAACGAAGCGGCCAGCGCCGAGCTGGCCACGCTCCGGGCGGAAGCCCGCGACGTCGCGAAGGCGGCCGAGGCCGAGCGCGATGCCGCGCGCGCCGAGACGGCAGCAGCTCTCGAAGACGCACTGGCGCTCTCGGCGCAGCTGGGGGAAGCGCGCCAGGCGCACGACGCCGTGCAGGCCGAACTGGCGGCCGAGCGCCAGGCGCACGCCGCGACGCGGGCGCGATGGGAAGCGGGGCGGGGAGAGCTGGAGGCGACGGGGCGCCAGCTGGCGGAACTGCGCACCCAATTCTCGACGGAGCTCGAGCGGGCGCGCGAGGCGGTGACGCTCGCGCAGGAACGCGCCGAAGCCAGCGAGCGGCGCAGCTTGCGCGAACTGGACCAGGAGCGCACCGCGCGCCAGAAGAGCGAGCGCACGGCCGAAGACCTGCGCGCCGAACTGGCGGTGGCACGCAGCGAGGCGCGTGATGCCGCGGTGGCGCAGGCGGAGGGCCGTGCCAAGCTGGAAGCGCAGGCCGTGGCGCTGGCCGAGCGGCTCGCAGTGGCCGAGCAGGCGCAACGCAAGGCGGCGGGCGACCTGGACACCGTGCAGGCGGAACTCGCGGCGGCGCAGCGCCGGGCCGAGCGGGCCGAAGCCGAAGCGGCGCTCGCACGCCAGTTGCTGGCCACCCTGCGCGTCGCGCCGCCCGAACGCGACGGCGGTGGCGGTGGCGGTGGCGGTGGCGGTGGCGGTGGCGGTGGCGGTGGTGAAGCGCAAGGGCGGCCGTTCGGCGGCGACCGCGCCGGAAGAGCAGGGCGACGGTCAGGGGGACGCTCACCAGGATGAGCTGGGCGAAGAACAGGGCGACGAGCCGGGGGCGGCGGCGCTACCCAACAATCAGGACGAAGGCAACGACAGCAGTGACGGCAGCGATGACAGCAAAGACTGAGCGGGGGACGCGATCCGCTGAAGCGAACGACACGCAAGAGACAAGGTCTCACCGTCCATGGGATTAGGAAGCGTCTGCACCTGCAGTGGCTTCAATGAAGGAGAACAAATTGGCCCCAGAGCAAGAGGTTGAACCCCGTGTCGCGAGCAATGCGACGAACGGATTGGGTCAGATGGAGCTTCCCATCGCTGAGGCGATGCGCGACGCGGATCCCGCCATTGGTGAAGCCAGTGGTGCAGGCGTCGGTAGTGGCAGCGTTGACACTCAGGCCCAACGCTTGGACTTCTGGTCGACAAGCCGGGATAGCGGCCCGACGGCGACCGTGTCATATCGGCGCCGGCGGTCTTACGCAGCCCCGGACGCTTCAACGGAAGACGTGGCACCGGAAGAATCGAGGGAAGCTGCCGCCTCGGAAGCGTTGACTGAATCCGACGCGCCGGAAGCGCCCATTGAAGCCATGCCCTCGGAAGCGACCACTGAAGCCGTGGCCGAAGCTCCGGTTGAAGTCCTGGCCACGGACGAACCGATGGAAGCTGCCGCCCGGGACGAACTGACCGAATCGGCCGCCCCGGTAGCACCGCTTTACGCCCCAGCTCCGGAAGCAGCGCCGGAAGAGAGGCAGGCCCCGAAGCGCGGTCGGAAGCCGAAAGCGCTCACCGAAACCGCCGCTCCCGAAGCAGCGCCGGAAGGGAGGCGGACCCCGAAGCGCGGTCGGAAGCCGAAAACCCTAGCCGAAGTTGCCGCTCCGGAAGTCACGACTCAAGAGACCCCAACCCGGAAGCGCGGGCCGAAGCAGATAACACTGCCTGGAGTGGAGGCTGCCCCGGAAGCGCCGACTCAGAAGCCGCAAACCCGGAAGCCGCGACAGGAGCAAAAAACGCCTACCGCAACCCAAAGCCCGTCCCAATCCTCACTGCTCGCTCAACTGGCATCTGTCAATGCGCAACTTGAGCAGTTGCGAGCCACGGAAGTGCCAAAGGTCGTGGAGGAGATTCGGCAGTTGATGCAGGAGTACGACCTCAGCATTGAGGACATTGCGGGCAAGCCCAGTGTTGAGCCCGCTGCCCGCGCTGTTCCGACCAAGACGAAGGCCGCGCCGCCTCCGAGGTACCGCAACCCCAAGACGGGCCAGACCTGGTCGGGGCGCGGTAGGGCTCCCGCGTGGATTGGCAAAAAGTCCGAGCGTTTCCTAATCAGTTCTCCATAGTGGCAAACGAACCGCCGCTGACCGCGTTTCGAGGGGTGGCCGCGACTCGCTGGATCCAGCCAGATGGCCGACTGCTGGGTGCCGTTTGAGGCACTTTACGACAGGGTGCTTTGATCCGCCGCCGCCATCCGATCCGCCAGTCACGTACCTGCAATGCCGAAAAAGTCACCTGGGACGGGGCAGGGCCGCGATGCCGCCCTGGCTGCGGCCGGCAGTCAATGCGGGGCAGAGCGTAGAATTTTTCCGGCTCGCGCAAGCTGATGCACTGGTTTGACAGCAATGGCTTGCCACTGCGAAGGCAGGCGCACGAACGATGTTCGCATCTTCAGTCCTGCTACCTAATCATCGCCAGTGATTAGTGCCGGGACAACATACTAATACTCCTCCCAATTTGGGGGATTTTGAAGTGTTTACGTGTAAACTCTCGGCCAGTGAAATAAAAGTACATGCAAATCTATGCTTTCGCCTGAGCGAGCGACTATAGGGGCCCGACGTTCGGACGAACTTGGCCGGTATTACACCCGAGCTGACATCGGAGAACTACTTGTCGATTACATGGGTTCGACGGCACCGTACGGTGTGCTGGATCTCGGCTCAGGGGTCGGCTCGCTGTCCGAAGCTGCTGCGCGACGCTGGAGCAACTCCAACATCCTTACAGTCGATGTAGATCAGGCCGTATCCGCGCAGATCAGAGCGGCGTTGAACTTACGCGCCGAAGGTCGCCATGCACATCTACGTGCGGACGCACTTAGTTCGAGACTCCCTCTGTTGATTCGTGCACAGCTGGATAAAATCGACGCCGCAGTCTGTAATCCCCCTTTTATAAAACCAGTTTGGCGAAAAACATTTGATAATATTCTGGAAGACGCCGGACTGAGCGGCTGCCTACCCGCCATAAAGGACGCTGATGCGGCCTTACTGTTCCTCGCGCAGAATCTTCGCACACTAGATGCCGGCGCCACGCTGGGAATCATTCTCCCGGACACGATGATCTCATCGCAGCGTTATCAGCGCTTTCGAAAAGATCTGCTGGCAAGATACAAAGTGGAGGCAGTCATCAAGCTTCCACGTGGCTCTTTCCTTGGCACGGAAGCCTTGGCATCGATCCTCATAGTAAAGACAGCAAAACCCACGGATCAATCTGTACCGCTATACAAACTAAATTTCGAGCGCACAATTTCTACTCCTATCTTGGTCCCCATTGACCAAGCTGTGGAACGACTTGACTACGACTATCACGCATTAACACGTGTGCAACCAGTACGACCCGGCAAGAAACTTCCGCTGGCAGCGATTTGCACGGAAGTTCGACGTGGTCTAATTGAAAATTCCTTGGCCAAGCGTTGCAGCATATCCGTCTTTCATACGACTTCAATGAGTTCCGCGGACCTGGGTCGCTGGGTAGATTTACCAAATCAGTTCCCAGGTAGCGACAATGAAAGCTCGATGATTACGGCTACCTCGGGTGACATCCTTGTTGCCCGCGTAGGTCGCAATATTGGCCAAAAGATTCTCGGAGTTGCCACTGGGATGGTCTTGTTAACAGATTGCGTTTACAGAATACGGGTTCCACAACGGTATCAAAAATTGGTTCTATCTCAACTCAGCAGTAAAGCAAACCGAGATTGGTTTGAATCCCGTACATATGGAGTTGGGGCGCGTCAGTTGACGAAGGCTGATCTTCTATCGTTTCCAATTTATCTTTAAAGAATAAGGCGGGTATGTCGGAATTTGAAGAGCGCGCCGATCAACTTGCGCTAGATATCATCGACACGTCACTCGTTGACGGTGAGATGTTTAGGAGCGCACGTAGAAAGCTGCTGGCGACAGGAGCCAAGCTGCTCGTGGGACCGCGTGGGACCGGCAAAACGCACCTGATGAGGTATACCTATCAACATGCGCTCGACAAACCAACTGCGCCCCTGGTGTTGTATGCGTCCTTTAATCGTTACCTGAATCTTGAACCGCTTCTAAAGCGGTCTCCTGATGCGCTTAAACGGTTTCATTCCTGGGTACTCGCCAAGCTGATTCTGAGTTGCTTTCAATGGCTTGAGGATAAGGGAGAGAATTCTGCCTGGTTTGCGGCGCTCGACCCGCTATACGACAGTGCTAAGCTTTCAGGGCTTATATCGTTGCTTGAGCGCGGTGGCGGGGACGATATATATCAAGAGTTCGGACAGTTCCTAACGGTAGATTTAGTGCTCAAGGCTGCGCGCGCGCTCGCGTCTCGATTCTCACGCAGCCGAACCGTATTTCTCTTGGATGATGCTGCATTAAGCCTATCCGATCAGTATCTAGTTTCCTTCTTCGAAATCTTCAGACTATTGAAGACTCAGTACATTTCGCCTAAGGCATCGGTTTATCCCGGAACTACACAGTATGGGCCAACCTTCCATGCTTCTCACGAAGCGGAATCCGTGCCATTGTGGTTAAGCATCGAGGATTCCGAATACTCGCAAATAATGGGGGAAATAGCCGAGAAGAGATTGACAAAGAAGGAAGTTGAGACTATCAACCGGGATATCCTTGAAGTTTTCAAGTACGCATCGTTTGGGATTCCGCGTACGTTTCTCCGTTTACTTAGAGAGTATTTCGATTCGCGACCTGGAACTTCACAGCAAAAGATCAACAAGATTATCGAGCAGCAAGCATCGCTAATCGGGGCAGAATATGATTCTCTCGGCCTGAAGATTCGACAGTTTTCCTCCCTTGTGTCAATGGGGCGTCGGCTTTTCGACAAGGCGGTTATTGACATATCCGCGGGGCAAAGTGAAGACACCTCGACCCGAAATATAGTTCTTGGCATTAGACAGGATTCTGGGCAGAATCCGTTAGCGGAGAGGATGCTGCGATTCCTAATTGAGGTGGGCATGCTTTTTCCACTTCAGGCTGTCTCGCATGGGCCCAATCGTAAATACGATAGGTACATTCCGCATATCGCATTCTTATATCAGCATGGAGCCTTTAGAGAAGGGAGAGGTTCCTCGTTGAAAGTGCTGCCGCAGGTTATGCAACGTCCAGCGGCAAAGCATCCCGTGCGGCGTGATCTCAATTCGTTACTCGGAGCGGAAACAGTCGAGAATTTGCACCTCGATTTGCCGCCATGTCAGAATTGTGGTGCGGAAAGACTTAACGATTCGCAGCGTTTCTGTCACAACTGTGGACAAGAATTGGTTGCTGCTTCCTTATTCGAAGAATGCATGAAGCTGCCGCTGGAGCAGGTGCCTGGGATCAGTAAGGCATTAATTCAACGAATTCAAGCAGATACAAACCTGAGAACAATTGGTCATGTGTACGCTTCGCAGAATGCGTCAGGCGACTTGCAGCAGGCAAATTACGTTGGACCTGTGAGGGCATCAGGGATCATCAGCAAAGTGTCGGTCATGGTAAACGAGTTTCTGTCCTAATAGATTATGGCCGCCGTCTTTCGTTCAAAACTTTCCACTAGCGTTGCATCGGTAAATCCGTCGCTGGATACCAGCGTCCTATTTGACGCGACCTACGTGGAGGGTACGGGATCGCCAATCGACGAGTTCCTCATGCGGTTGGTCGCTATTAACCAACTGGCACCGCCTCCTGCAGCGTTCAACCCTCTACAAGCGCAGCTGGTTCTACTGGGTGTGATTGCTGCAGTGGAGAGTTATTTACGTGCCATTCTGCGGCGGCTGATCGCGATGGATTCGATTTGCCAAGAGAGCGTGCATCGCCGAGACGTTTCTTATGGCGCCGCAATTCATCTCACGAAGGACATGCTGCCAGAGGCAGTACTCGAGAAGATCTCATTCATCTCGAAAGGAAGCATCGTTGACTCGATCCGTGAATTGGCTGGAATCAAAGGCAATCTCCCGCCTGATGTCACGGCTTCAATCGATGATTACGTAAAGATCTGCCATCTTCGCCACTGTGCAGTGCACCGTTTTGGAAAACTTGGTGTTTCCAATGCCATAGCACTAGGACTTGAGGACCATAAAGAGTTGCTAGAAAAACCATTGCTTCTTGACTACCTTTCGCTTCAAAATTCTATTGTTATATCGACAGGAATGGTCAAGACAATCAATAACTTTCTTTTTAATGAAATTGTGTCTAGAATTTCCGATTCACGATGGACGGGGGTTTACAAGACCGACAAGAGGCTTTTTTTAACGTATTACAAGATATTCGCGGACACGATAAGCACCACGGGGTTTTCCGTTGGCCTAAAGGACATGTATATTCTTTTTATGTCTCAAAAGGCAAAATTTTCAGCAGGGTTGCCATTCTAATATCGAGCATTGGCGAAAAGGGCAATACGCTGAGATCGTCGCAACCCAAGGGCGGCCAGACCGGCGCACAGAAAATCGGTCAGCCGCCTCGGAAAGGGGGATCATACTTTCCGTGCATGTATGGACCCGAAGCCTTTTGCAAGCTTCTTGTTCGTGATGTCGAAACGGTCTGCATGCATGTATCCAGCTTGCCTGATCGGCGCTTGCCGATGCACCCCCGCAGCCTCGATGAGATTCGCGCGTGGTCAGCTCTTCGTCCAACTCCGCTGCCGAGAGTTCGAACGGTGGCTTCTTTTCTGTCGTCATGGTCACATCCTCACGGGAACAACCCAAGCTCGCCTCATCCTTCTATTCAACCGTAAAGCGAGCGCTACGGGTAACCGCTCAACAGACCGCCGGCGTCCGCCGGCGTTTCTCGCAGCCAGTAATCGAGGTCGATTGGCGCATCGGGAATGCGGCGCGTACCAGGGGCGCGTGGCTTAGGGCGTATGACACCAGAAAACGTGATCGACGCCTTCGTGAACTCCGAGGCCTCTCGGTCCAGGGCCAGCGACGTCTCGAAGTGGCAGCGCTGGATTAGCTCCATGCTTGCCGTTGGGCCATCGACAGTGATGTTCATGAAATGGGAATCATAGTCCCTGGCCAGCGCTAGATAGTCCGAAGCAGGTACCTGCATCGTCCACACGACCGAGAGCAGATCGAAGGCGAAAGCAATGGCAACGGTACCATCTTCGTCCTCCCGTGCCGACTGAATGTCGGGATCCTCTACCCCGTCGAAGTCCTCGACGGTAAATTCGCGGATCGGTGCTAAGCACGCTTCGGGGACATCAGATGCCGACAGAAACCTGCGCACCAATGGCAGTTCTAACCCTTCCAGGTATGCCAGCGCGGTGTCGGCTGCTGCAGTCTCTACCTCAGACAGCCAGCGTTCTTCGAAGTCCTCTAACCGCACACCAATAAGAGGCTTGCTCCCTGGCGGCGGCGATACAATTGCCTCGGGATCCGACGACACTGTCAGCAGCTCGCACTCGGGCTCCGTCAACGTCATAGTGATGTCGCCGCGCTTGCTCCGTTTGACCTCCCCCTTGAGCTTCACAAGTCCCAGCTCCCGCGCAGCGATCAGGTCGATATCGCCCCTCAGCGCAAGCGATGGCAGCCTGCTGGAGACTTTTATCCGAAGCGCCTCCCAGATGAGGGTAACGTAGGACGGCCCGCCATCGAATGACGATGACACGATGCCTACCAAGTCACCGTTGGCGTTTACCACCGGCCCACCGCTCATGCCCCCCTTCGTATCCATCGCCACCTCGACGCACGCGGAAGGCATGCGTTCGCCGCGGCCTTGCGGGAACACCGCGGTCACCACCCCGGAGGTTACCAGTGGGGTGATCAGCGCCGCCGCGTCTTGCCGCGCATCGTGACGGTAGCCGAACGCCCACAGGCGCTCACCGACAAGGGGCAGGGCGATCTGCAGGGGCGCAAGTGTTACGTCCCGCGCTATTTGAGGACCGACGTCCCAGGCTAATCGAGGTGAGACGACAGCGTTTGTCTCGCGCTGCGATGGGAATGAACATGACCGCGCAGAGCGCGAGATGAAGTGGTCCGTAGGCTGCAGGAATGCGGTGGCGAAGCGACGCCGGTAGGTATGTCAGCGGCGATGGTGATGATGGGACAGGCGGCCTGAAGCGGGGAACGGTGCTGACATGCAAACGGGGGCCTTGCGGCCCCCGTGAAGTCAGAAGGGAAGGTCGAGCTCGTTGGCGGGATCGTCATCGGGATCTAGGTCTGGCGGTGGGCGATAGCGGCGCGCCTGCTCGCCGTAGACGGTGTTGAACCACAGCCAGACGTCATCCAGGATGAGCTGGATGAAGAAGGCGGCCTCGTCGGAGAGCACGGGGTCGGCCAGTCCGGCATTGCGCGTGAAGATGTCCATGATGGGCCTCCCGGGTTGGCGTTGAAGTCAGATCGTGTTGCATGGCGGGGCTCACCGCACTTCCCCGATGGCCCGCAGCAGCAAGTCGTCGGGGATATGGTTCAGTCCCTTGGGCACGGCCAGCCGCATGGCGTTGCGCAGGATGCGCCCGGCCTGGCGGGGCACGCCACGCGACGCCTCGCGCAGTTGTTCGATGCCGGAGTCCGAGAGCAGCGTGTGGTTGCAGCCAGCGGCGGCAAGCGCGTGGCCGATGAGCTGGGCGAAGCGCTCGCGTTCGATGACCGGGGTGAAGTGCACGCGCACCTGGATGCGTCCGTAGAGGGCGGCGTACGGCGCGCGTTCGAGCACGTCGGCCAGCGACGGATGACCGGCCAGCCAGATGGTGATCAGATCCCTGGCATCCATGGCGAAGTTCAGGAAAGCGGGGAGATCGCGGAAGAATGCGGGTGGCAGGTTCTGGCTCTCGTCGATGACCCAGACCGGCAGCACCTGCCGGTTCTGGGCCAGTTCGGTGATGCGCCGCTTGATGTCGCGCCACAGGTCGGCGCGCCGGTAGCTGGGCTCAAGGCCGAGTTCGCGGGCAAGCGCCCGGTACAGATCGATGCGGCCGAAGTCGGACTCGGCCGTATAGATGACCTGGTAGCGGTGCGGGTTGAGCGAGCGCGTGATGTGGCGCAGCGCGGCGGTCTTGCCCACGCCGGGCTCGCCGGTGAGCAGGCCCACGCCGGGGCTGGTAAGCAGCCACTGGAAGCGTTCATTCAAATGGGCGATCGCGCCGTCGTCCCACAGGCTGGTGGAGTCCTTGTCCAGTGGTGCGCAGCGCAGGCCGAAGTGCTGGCGGTACATGATTCAATGCTCCGTGTGCGGATAATGTTGACGGTGGGCGAGCTCGATCAGGTTCGGGCCGGCCACGGCGGGTTCGGCGGTGGCCGGCTCGGCCTGGGGACGCTGGCGCCGGCGCGTGCTGTTGGCCACGGTATCGAGCTCGGTGGCCGCACCCAGTTGCAGCCCAGCTTCGTTCTCGACGTGCATGACCACGCCGGTATGCGGATCGACGACCAGCCGCACGTGCTGGCCGGCGAGTTCGTACGGCACCTCGAAGCGCTTACCCTGGTAGGACACTGTGCCGTCGCGGCGCACCAGGCGGGTGATGCGGTACCAGAACAGTTGGTCGAGCTGCGCGGCCAGCGGCCCGAGCAGGCGGATGCGCGGCAGGTCCTGCTGGTAACGTGCCAGCGGCGTGAGCCCGCCCAGCGAGGCATGTTTGCTTCGGTGAAAGATCTGTTCGATCCAGGCCCACAGCCGGGCGTTCAGATCGCCGAGCTCGCGGATGCGGCTGGTGTCGAGTTCGGCCAGGAACTGCTCGCGCAGCGTGCGGTGCCACCGTTCGATCTTGCCCTTGGAGGCCGGCTGATATGGCCTGCAGTAGATCAGGCGGATGGACAGACGTGCGCAGATGCTCTGCAGGGTCGCGCTGCGATAGGCCGAGCCGTTGTCCACGACGAGCCGCCCGGGGATGCCGCGCCTCAACAATGCTTGCTTGAGCACGCTCTCGATATCGAGCGCTGTCTCGGACAGGCAGAACGCGCTGTGAGCGACAAGCCGGGAGGCGTCATCCATGAGCGAGACCAGATAGGTCTTCCTGCGTTTGCCGTCGATCGACAGAGTTGGCCCGTGCATGACGTCGCCGTACCAGAGAGAGCCGGCGTGTTCGGCCTCAAAGCTGCGCTTCTCGTCGGGCACGACGGCCGGGCCGGCGATGCGAGAGAGTCCGTTTGCCTTGAGCAGGCGGTGCACGGCACTGCGCGAGAGCGTGTCGCGCGCCACCAGGCCGGCGCTCTCCAGCAGCAGCCGGATCTGGCGGATCGAGCGGCGCGGGTTCTCGCGTTTGGCCGCCAGCACCGCTGCCTGCACGGCCTCGGGCAGCTTCGATGAGCCGCGGTCGGCGCGGACCTTGCTGGCCAGTCCGGCAATGCCCTCGCGGCGCCAGGTGTCGTACCAGGCGTGCAGCGTCTTCTCGCTGATGTGGCGGCGTCTGGAGCCGGGAATCGCGTACTCCTGCTGGGCAATCTGGCGGATCAGGCGAGTCAGTTCACCGCGTGCGAGTTCGCCGCGGCTGGTGAGCGGGCCCAGCACGCCCAGACGGAACAGCGCCATCTCGTCGATGTCGTTCATCTCGTTGAATCCTTCATCAAAGTGAGGAAACGACATGAAACCGCTATTGCCGCGGCAGCGGCAGTGAGCAAAGTCTGTGGGGCGTGCGCCAGGCGTGCGAGCAGCGCGTTGCGCGCCGCGCGAGGATCAAGCGATCATGGGACAGTCAGGCCGTCGTGATCGATCCAGGCCATCGCTTGGCACAATGGCATTTGCCCGAAACAGGTTAGCCAGAACTCAACGGAATTAGCACAGCGACCGAGGTCGGCAAAGCGACTGCGCAAATGGAATGCGAAGGTCTGGCTGGTATTGAGCCATCGCCACCAGCGGCGCACCGTGTGATAGCCCAGCGCGAAAATGGCCGCCGTACGGCGCAGCGACGCACCGGCGATCAGCAGTAAAAGCACCTGCTGCTGCAGCGCCCAGCCGTACCAACGGCGGGGGCAGATGGCCAGCGGCAGGCGCGAACAGGTTCGACGACAGGATGGACACCGAAAACGCGGTATCGGCACGGGATTGAGTTCGGCGTCGCCGCTGCGGTCAGCCTTGCGGTGATAGCAGCCGTGGCCCCACAGGCAGCCACAGCCGCAATGTGCGCAAGCATCGGGCCGGTACGACTGCGGCGTGCAACGGATAGCGAGAAGATGTTGTTCGAGCGTGAGAAACGCAAATACAATGCGATGCATAGGCCAGTCTGTTCTGGTTGTCGTGTGGCGCCTGGAAAACATCGCACGATATCAGAGCAGTACTGGCCTTCCTTATGTCCGTTGCGTCTCGCGCTGATTGCGGAGATGTTCAGAAAATCGCCCCAGCCGTTCGCGGGATAAACGGCCCTTCCCAAACCTCAGATTGCGCGGGACGTAACACAAGCGTCAGTGGATGGTGCTCGTGCGCCTCGGAGTTCAGCGTGCAGCTCAGAAGCGAGACGTCTGAGACGATCCGGCGATCCGCTCCGAAGACACTGGGGCCCGTCAAAGTCGAACTCTCGCGTGGAAGCCAGGCACGCGCCCCGTCTGGCAGGAATGTCAGCAGCACCGGATCAGCGTTCCGCGCTTTGAACTCTGCCAGTACGTGCGTGGCAGCCACCACTAGTCCGGGACCAATCATGACGCCACTGCCCAAGATGGTGGGTCCATCTTCCTCCATCAAGGCGAGGGCAACCAGCGCATCCCCAGCCTCGTGCAACGACCCCATGGACCCAATACCGTCCTCATTGGTGTAGATGGCGGTGACCCAGGATCGCCGCAGCGTCGCCAGTGCGGGGTTGGCTTCTGTGATGCGGACTGAAGTCATCAGTGTTTATCCATGTTGTTTGGTCTATTGACGACACCTTGGTTTCGGCCCGCCGCTGCTAGAGACCGTGGCGGGCGCCGATTCCAGCAGTCTACTGGTCGCGGCGGGTGTGCTTGGCTGGTTGATGGAGCGTACGCCGTCGGCGTTCTGCAATAGCTCTATGCCTCCGACGTTTTCATCACCGGCGCTGAGCGATAAATACATGCGGTGCCACCAGCCCTCCGTGCTAGGTCTCAAGACGACGTCGAATGTCCTCTCTTGCCGTAAGCGGTCTTTCACCTCGGAAATTCGGAGGACCAGCCGTTCCGTTGCTTGCCGTTCGGGAATCTCGACGAGGCCATAGCGGTGCGCCTCCTAAGCATCCGACTGCCTACGACGGTCCCTGTCTCTTTGACTTTTCGCTTTGCGCCACTGTTCGCCTTGCTTGTCCTCGCGGCGCTCATATTGCTTCGCGAGTCTGCTAACGCGGTCGACGATTAAGCGTTCTTTTCGTATTGCCATCAGTTGCTCGGTCATCCACCTGCCAGAAACAGATATATTCCTCAAATCACTCGGACTCCACCGGGGAATTTCTGGGAATAAATTCAGGTACTTGTCCCAGCCGGACTCGTGCTCGTATGGCTTGCGAGAAATATAGGTTCGAATTACCCAACCATCCGGACCAGAATCGCCCAAGAACAAGCCTTCGCGAACGGGCACCGCAAACTGCCTCCATTTCTCCTGATGCGAGACGGACATCAACGGTATGGCAAAACCGAGCGCCAACGAAATGGGTTCCAGGATCCCAGGAACGTCCATGGTACCGACTCGCTGAAGACAACGGGCAATGGCATGAGGCGTGATGGTGAGCGGCTTAAGAATCCAGAATTTGTTTGCTTCAATCGCATGTAACAGTTGGATCCATCGGAAGCCGATGCGTTGGTTGCCTCCAACGATGGACATCCAGAGGAGAGGGTCAGGGGCTGAGTATTCAATGTGCCCGAAAAAGCCATGCGCCTTAAGGGGCGCCAGCAAGTGGTTCTCGGCGTGCAAGCACAAAGTAAACTTGTCCGCGCGTGCCGGTCGAGCTGGAGCTCCATCACAAACGTCGCGAATTATGCGTTCGAGTGAATCCGGCTCGAGTTCAGGGCGGTCCCTGAGGTAAAGATCGGCTCGCCCATGCGCCACCCGCTCGTCTATATACATTAGCTTCTCTGCTGAATCTGGTTCAAATCACTGTTTGGTTCCTGCACAATCCTCAACGCAGCTTCTTCTCGGAATACAGAGATCCCCAGTCGGCCGCGCCGTCTTGTTTCCCGTTTGCGGCCCTCTTTGCAAAATCAGTCGTGAAGACAAAGGTCCTGCTGTGATCTTGAATTCATGCGATACGGACGGATGAGGACGGGCATGCATCCGTGATGCGATTGAGCACACCCAACGAATTGCCACCTCCGTTGCCTAGGAGACCCTCCTTGTGTCCCACAGGCAATCCTGTGAGCGCCGCGGACGCGCGTTTGCCACCGCCCCAATATTTCGGTAGCGCGAACTGATTGTATGCGTTGATAACCTTCACGATGGCCTTGTCGATCCGTTGTTCCGTGACGTGACGCAGGTTCAGCCACGCAATTTGCTTGCGGCTCAGCCCCTTGATGGACCGGGCCGACGTTGGTCCGGTCGACGATGCGAATCGTGGAAGCTTCGAGGCCAATGCGAAATTAGGGGTGCCATGAAACGCTAACTGGACGATTGGCCGAAACGCATTGAGACGGCCCTTCGCTTCGTCGCGGCAAAAGGCCGCTGCTGGCCGGTAGGCCCCCCCGGTCTTACCTCGCACGACCAGTCTCACCTTGGTTTCAGGTAGAGCTGCTTCTGAGTTTGGCCCGGCGGGTGCGCTCTTCTGTCACGAAGATGTCCTGGCGCGATCTCACCAGGTCGGATAGCTTTTTGAATCCATAGACCCGTGGGTCAAAGTCAGGTTGCAGCTTCGTGAGGTAGCTCCCAAACGTCCCAAGGTGTGCCCAGCCGTTCTCGTCCGATGACTGGTCAATCGCGGAAAGCATGAAATCCTGCGGGAAGCTTGGCACCGGCGCTTTGGTTACGGTGTTCGCCTGCGTAACAATGGGCACCACTGCGGTTTCAGGTTTGGCCGCAGCAGCGGGTGTGGCCTCGGCCGGAGCCGGTCGGAGCAACTCGGTGAGCACGAATTTGTTACAGGCATTTCGAAAGGCATCAGGCGTCTTCTGCTCTCCAAAGCCCAGCACGAACAATCCTTCCTCCCGAATCCGAGTCGCCAGCCCGGTAAAGTCGCTGTCGCTCGTCACTAGGCAAAAGCCATCGAAGCGCCGGGTGTAGAGCAAATCCATTGCGTCGATGATAAGCGTGCTGTCGGTTGCGTTCTTTCCTGTGGTGTAAGCGAACTGCTGAACCGGCTTGATCGCATACGTCTGTAGCACCTTCTTCCACGAGGCGCTGTGCGGCGACGTGAAATCGCCATAGATGCGCTTCACCGTTGCCTCGCCAAACCTCGCCACCTCGCCAAGAATGCCCTCAATGACCGCGGCTTGCGCGTTGTCCGCGTCGATCAGAACAGCAAGTCGCAGTGTTGGTTCTTCAGCTTCGATCTTGGCAACTAGTTTTGGAGTAACCATGTTGGGTGAGGTAGGAAGAATGGACTCCAGCATAATACCGGTTCGCGTTGCATGCCCAGGTATCAGGTCAAGGCTGAACTAGGAACGTAGCATTGTCGGCGAGTTCGGTCGTGCATCGCGAAGGGGGTATGTTGTGATTCGCCAACGCAGAAGTCTCCGAAACCGGCGCCAGCGACCGTCGTCTTCGTGGCCGACGCCAGCCGCGCAGCCGTCTCGGCCACCACACCATCCAGGCCGCTGGCGACGGTTTACCATCCTGGCGTAGCCGCGCCCACATCAGTTGCTCGGCAATCCGGTTAATTCCGGTCTGCTGCATTTGCTCGAAGTTGGCACCTGATGCCGTAGAAAAGGCGCCCCTCTCACGGTTTTTGACATAGCCCCACATATGTCAAATTCCGATATCGTTGCAACGCAACGATACGTAAAAAAACAGGCCCCAGCGGCGCATGGACGCGCACGTTATTCCCTAGGGGCGAGCCCAGTGCCTCATCCAGCGTGAGGATCTTCCGAGGAAGGCCCGCGACGCGATGTCGCGCCGATTTGGCGCACTGGCTTCGCTGACCGGGCAGCTTCGGCCATGACAGTCGTGGTCGTCGGACGCGCGCTCGGCTGGATGCTCGGATCGCCGGCCGGCGTCCAACCTGCCGCGCGCGTCCTGGCCACGGCTTGCTCGATACCGCGTCCGACAACGTCTTGAAAGCGTTGACTCATGATGTAGCGGGTCAGTTTTGAAGACATTGCGCCTTCCCTCTTTGATTTCGTGAGTTCATCATAGCGGACCGCGCGGCCTGGTGGGCAAGGGCAGCATGGGCGCATGCCCGCCGATGTGTTGCAGGCGTTCTTGCAGGAACTCCGGGCGCACGCGCGTCACCATCGACCATTCCGCCTTGCCGGCTGCGTTGAAGGGCATCGCGGCCGGGGCGGTCCAAGCCATCTGGCAAGCGGCCAACGAAGCCGCCACCGGCGAGTTGGCCACGCTGCGCGCCGAGGCCCCCCCTGCAGCCATCGCCGCCGAGTCCGAGTCCGAGTCCGAGTCCGAGCCCGACGCGGCGCGGCGCGGACTGAGACCGCGACGGCCCGTGAGAAGGTGGCCGCCCTCGCGGCGCAGCTGGCCGAGGCACCCGACGTGCATGACGCCATGCAGGCGCACTTGACTGCGGAGCCCCAGGTGCACGCGGGGACCCAGGCGCGGCTGGAAGGGGGGCAGGCGAGCTGGAGGCTGCCTGGCGGCAACTGGCGGAACAGCTTACCCAATTCTCGATCAAGCTCGAGCGCGCTCCCGAGCAGGTGACCCTGGCGCAGGAGCAATGAGGGGCTACGCGCACAAGCTTAGAGTTGGCCTTGCCATCCTGGTTGACTCGCGAGCGGGCTGGGCCGACGGAGTGAACTCAGATTTTCCTGTCCCAAGCCACTACACGCCCGTTCTCAATCGTGACGCGGAGTCGACAGCCTCCGCGAGGACCGGGTTCGTACTTCCATACTTCCCGAACTTTCGTCTTGAGGAACTTTTGGTCGATCGCGTAGGGCTTTCCGCGGGAATGCACAAGTTGTTCCGTGGTCTGATCCACCCAAATGTGGGATTTCAAAATCTCACTCGCAATCTCTTCGCCGTACTTTGCGCGCAGCCCTCTCTCCCGCTGCTCTTTCTGAAGCTTCTCTTTTGCAGTGGAGTCTACGAAGATATAAATAGCCGCGAGGACGGATATGATGATGAAGCCGAGGAACACCGGCCAGTATTTTTGAATTTGCTCTACCAGCGACGCTCCTCCGAGGACTAGGGCAACTATCCAAAATCCGCCTCTTGCCATGGCTCCTCCTCTAAGTTCTCTGCTCAGCTTAGGTAATTCTAGTCGTATCCCGAATCAAAAAATGTTTGGAAGAGCACAGTGGGAACACATAGTAGCGTAGCGTGCAATTTTCTAGGCAAGACAACTACAGAAATGCTCCTAGGATTAAGGAAGGCGAAAGGAAATGGCGGACGCCGCGCTTAGGCGGCAACCCAAGTCGTTATCGAACTTCACCTCAGCGCAATTGAACAGGGCCATCTGGGCATTCGCCCGCGGCCAGCGGTGCCCACCCAAGAGGGGTCGTACTCTGCACCCATTGAACATAACGCCCGTAGAGCGAAATTTTGCGGGTTGCTGGGAGGTTATGTTGAAGGGGTGAGGGTGGACGTCTAACGACGCGGACCCTCTCAGTCGGCCCCGGCGCTCGAAACGGCAGCAAAGTCGAAATGCGCGGCGGCATAGATGGCATTGCACGCCCAGACTTCTTCGCCGTCTTTGTAGAAAGTGACCCATTGGCCGTCGCTGACGCCGTAGGCGCCAGGGAAGACTTCGTCATGGCCGTTCGGACCGTCCAGCGGAAAGGGGGCGTGGGGTGTGGCCCAGTATTGGCCGCGCGGTAAGGGCGTGATCGTCTTTGGCATGCTCATCCGGCCCAGTGCGGTGTTACTGAAGGCCCCGGCCTCGCTACGGCGAAGCGGAGGCGATGTCAATGTTGCAATGGCGTAGCCCAGACTCGTGGCAGCTTCGTGTAGTCTCGCTACCATCACCGCTAGTATCGCGTAGGATTTCCATGGCACGATACCTTCCGATTTTAGCCCGGGCCTTCGGCGTCGGCGCCTTCATCGTGATCGCCGCCATCGTCTCCCGGCAGGTATATCTGCGCAGCGCCGCGGAGGGGCTGCCGACGCCGGCGCAGACGAGGAGCCTGCGACAATGATGTTGATACGCTGCAAGACGATGCACGCACGTCTGCAGAATAGGGACAGGTCGACTGCGGAGGCTGACGAGCGGCCACGCGCTCGATGTAGAGAGTCCTGACTTTCCGATTCTGACTAGTCGATCAGGAGCACAGGCAAAAGAATGCCCGCTGCTCGGGCGGGCATGAATCCCTTTCGGAGAAAGAGAGGAGACGAGGCCTTGCTTGAGAGCGCCCCATCGAACTTGACGGTCTCGTGACGGCCTTCGTGGTCAAAGCGCCAAACGCCGTAGGCGCTGTCGTTTTGGCGATGGATGATGCAGTGATGGTGCGAAAGATCGGCAAGCGTCTTAGGGGAGCCGAACCGCTCCAGGTATCCCGGCGATGCACAAATGAACCTCCGGTTCGACATGATGCGGCGGGCCGAGAGCCGTCGGTCGGGAAGCGACCCAAACCGGATGGCCAAGTCAATACCGCTATCCACAAGGTCGACGGGACGGTCTGTCACTTCAAGCTGAGCTTCCACGTGGGTATAGCGCTTGGCGAAATGCGGAGACGAGAGGCGCTATCGTCGCTCGGCCGAAGCAGAGTGTCGCGTTCACCCGGAGGAGTCCACGGGGTGTCTTCTCTTTTCGCGCTACGTGATCAGCGCGAACTCATTCCCCGATCCCACCTACAGCTACCGGGCAGCGAACCCTTGGCGAAGTACGCGGTTGTGGATTCGACAGCTCGATGCTACAGATTGACGGAATCGTCCAGCCGCCAACTCCTTGCGTGAGGTTAGGCGTACGTTCATCCGGGCCTGACTGCGAATCTGGTAAATGGCAACGCTACGGCTGCTGCAACTTTTCGCCGATGCACTTTGCCGCGGTGAGAAGTCCCACGGCGGCTTGCTGCTCCAGCGCGTCTGCCGTGGCCGCGCTGGTCGCCAGGACGCAGGACAGCACCAGCAGCTCGGCGCCAGGCCGTCGGCGCAGCGGTACGCCAAGTGCCACCGTGTCCGGACGCAAGACGTTGCGGCGCTTGACATAACCAAGTCGGGCAAATTCCTTGCGGAATACGTCAAATTCGTCGGCCTGCCGTGCCCAGCTCCCAGGCTCCGCATATTCGATCTCGCGGATCGCGCGCTTGCGTTCGTCTGCCGTGGCTCCCACCAGCCAGGCCGTGCCGGCGGTGCTGGATACCAGTGGCAGCGTGAGGCCCGTGCCGGGCTTGCGCTTGAGCACGTCACGCGTGGTAATGTTTTCCAGCGCGACAATACGCAGATGGTCTCGAACGCCGATCGCCACAGAGCCGTCGATCAGGTCCGCCAGCTCCTTCATAGGGCCCGCCGCCAGCCGGCGCAGTTGCAGCCCCGCTAGCAGCGGGTAGCCCAGGCAGAGAATGCTCATCCCCAATCCGAAATCGCCGCTGTCTGGATGGCGACGCAGGTAGCCGAGCCTGACCAGGGTATGGGTCAGCCTGGAAACCGTAGGCTTTGGCAGACCGGTACGAGCCGCGATCTCGGCATTGCCGAGTTCGGGGGAATCTGCGGAAAAGCACTGCAGGACGCGCAAGCCGCGCTCCAGGGTGCTGGCGAACTGCCGGTCTCCTGGCTCGCGCAGCACCGCCCGAGTCAAGTTCTGGGGCTTTCCGGCGCGGGCTGATGCACTGCGGTCTCGCGGAACGACGTTTGCCATCGGTGGATACCTGGCGAAAGGGATTAGGGGGCAAGCCGACAGTGTGCCACTGTCCGGCTACTTAAAGATGAAATTCGACCCCGCTCAAGCGGTATCCAGGCGGTCGTTAAGGAACTCGGTAATCAGCCGGTTAACACGGGGGCCATGCTCGTGGATGACCCAGTGGCTTCCGTCCGGGATACGCTCGATCCTCAGGTCTGGCGCGAATTGCCTGAGGCCATCAATGCAGCCCATCAGCAAAAAACGGTCCCGTTCGCCCCAGATCACCAGAGTGGGAACGCTGAGTGTCATAGCCGCGGAGTCGAACACAACGCCTGCGGCGCCGCTGTCGCCCAGCGCCGCAGGGTGGAGCGGCGAGGCGCGATAGTAGTCGAGACCTGCCCGTACGGAACCTGGGCGGGACCAGGAGTGCCGGTAGCCAGCTTGAGTTGGCGCGTCGAGCCATTCCGGTTGCTGTCCGTCTTCCGCAAACATACCGAACAGATAAGCAAAGTCATTCGCGCAGATCTGCGCCAGCGCATCGTCGCCGATGAAGAAGTTCATGTAGGCGCTGGCAGCCTGCTGCGCCGGACTTTCCACCAATTCGCGGCGGTAGATCGCCGGATGGACGGCATTGATCATCACCAGTCCATGCAAGCGGGCGGGGTTAGCCAGCGCAACGGCGCACGCGATGGCACCACCCCAGTCATGGCCGACCAGCACGCACTGGGGGTAGCCAAGGTGGTCGATCAAGGCAAGTATGTCGGCCACCATATGACCGGCCCGGTAGCCCTTCACATCTACCGGGCCAGCGGATTCGTTGATGCCCCGCGTATCGAGCGCGACCGCATAGTAGTGAGGGCCAAAGGCCTCAAGCTGGTGGTGCCAGGCCTGCCAGTTCTCGGGAAAACCATGCACGAACAGCAGCAGCGGATGGCCTGGCTCGCCGCAGCTTGCATAGTGCATATCGAAGCCGTTGAGCATGACATGGTGATGACGGATATCCACGTGCATGACTGGGATCCTCTACTCAGTTCCAGGAGAAGTCGGCCGGCGGATCTTCCGCGCTGGTGCTGCCGATCGGCAGGCCGAGCAAGTCTTCGGCGCTGCTAAGCAGGATCTGGCGCGAGACGATCGAGCGCATCTGCTCGGCGCGCTGGCGGCACAGCGCTGCCTTCAGCGCGCGCGCAGCTATCACTTCCGGGATGACCGGATCCGCCAGCGCAAGCAGGTCGATGACATGCAGCGCGAGCTGGGTATCGCCTTCTGCCTGCAGCCTGCGGGCCTCATCGAGCACGTGACCCGGGTTGCCCAGGGCGGACAGCACGGCGTTCGCCGCCTCGGCAGGCCGGGCCGGGTGCAGGTGGGTGGGATTGCGATCCCACCAGCCGTTCTCCATGCGCCAGATTTCCCGGACGATGTACTCGGGATCGCCATAGATCGGCCGCATCCATTTGTGACCAAACAGCGCCTCTGGGTACACCATGTCGTGCAGGATCTCGCGCTCGTTCATGCCGGCGTTCATGCGCTCTACCACCGCATCGCGCAAGTACCGCAGCGCGCGGATGGGCACTTGGAACGCGTCATGGATCTCCTGCGGATCGGTAATCGGGTCGCCAAACTCGGGGAGAACCTGTGTCGGGTTCAGTGCATAGAGGCGCTCCAGCGTGTTTGCCCAGCGCAGCGGGTCGCGGATGGTACGCAGCGGCGTGCCAACGTTGGGAATGCTGCGGATCATCGAGGCGCCGCCATAGAGGAAGCGCGACTCGGGGAGCCACACTGCCAGCGCGTCGTCCGTTTCGGACGGTGCGGCGATCAGCTCAATGCGGCGGTCGCCACCGTCGATCACCATGCGGCTGTCGAACGTCTGGTCCGGCATCGGGTAGCTGTCTGCCGATGCCGGACGCATGGTCTTGCGGAACTGGCGGCTGTTCAACCACGCCTGCAACTGCGCGGTCTCCGTATAGCGCCGGTAGCGCGCCGGCACGCCGGCCTGGGCGATCAGCGCGGGCCGGATCTCGCCGCGTTCCGCCGCGTGTTCCTGCCACAGCCTGGCACCCGCGTTGTAGCCGCTGTGGCCATGGCTGTAGACAATGGCCAGGACCGGCGCCGCGGACAACTCGCGCAAGCGCGTGATCATGGCACGCGTCACGCCACCGCCGGGGCCGGCGTCGACGATCACCACGCCGCGCGCCGTCTCGATGGCCAGGGAATTGCCCTGTCCGCCAAGCGTATGGACACCAGGGATCAGGTTCGTAAAGTACTCGCTGCGCACTAGCACGCCCAGGCCGGCATTCGGCTTGACGCGTTCTTCAATGGCTTGCGTGGTATTGGCTTGCATCTGGGTGACTCCGCGTTGTTGGAGGCGCGCTGGCGCGCCCCGGTCGATTGCCCGACTAGATCGGGCAGATTTATCGTGCCGGTCTACTGCCATGCATAGCCGGCATCGCCGCGCGCACGTTCGGCGGCGCCGACGGGACGGTCGAGCAATTCGTCGGCGGCGCTGAGATAGAGGTGGCGCGACACCACCGAAGTCATAGGCTGGGCCCGGCCTTCGCACAGTGCCGCCTTCAACTCGCGCGCCTGTTTCGATACCGGGTCGCCGTCATCATCGCTGGCGAGCAGGTCGATGACATGCAGGGCCAGTTGCAACTCGCCTGCCGCCTGCAACTCACGGGTGCGTGCCAGTACCCGCTCCGGGTTGGCCAGTGCTCGCCGGACGGCCGCAGCCGCCTTTGCGGGCGCGGCCGGATGAAGGTCAGTCGGATTGCGGTTCCACCAGCCGTTCTCAGAGCGCCAGATGTCATGCATGATGTACGCTGCGCAGCCATACGTTGGCTTCATGAAGCGGCTGCCGAACAGTTCGTCTGGCAGCGGCACATCGTTGATGATGTCGTTCTCGCTCATGCCCGCATTCATCCTGGCCACTACTTCCCGGCGTAAGTAGCGCAGCGCGCGTGCCGGTACAGTCAGGGCCTCATGGATCTCCGCCGCATCCGTCACTGGCTTGCCGAACTCGGGGATCAGCACCGCCGGCGCTAGCTCGGCGAATCGCTCCAGCGTCTGCGCCCAGCGCATTGGATCGCGATAGATGCGGTACGGCGAACCGACATTCGGGCAGGTCTTGATGAAAGCGTTAGAGCCGTAGAGCGTGCGTGCATCGGGTATCCACACCGCCGTGCCATCGTCAGTCTCCGAGGGCGCGTGCATCAACACCACATGCCGCTCGGTGCCCGTCAGGGCCAGCCGGTCCTGATAAGTCAGCGTAGGCATCTGGAACCAGTGCGCGGGCGGCGTGGCGGGATAGTCGCTGCGAAATTGCCGGACATTGGTATAGGCCTGCAAGCCGCCAGTCTCGCGATAGCGCCGGTAGCGCGCCGGCAGGTTGGCATGCGCGACCAGTTGCGGGGTCGGGTCGCCCCGCCTGGCGGCTTCGGCCAGCCATTGCCGCACGCCGTTGTTGTAGCCCATATGGCCGTGACTGTAGACGATATAGGCCACCGGCTTGTCCAGGCTGGCGCGCAATTGCGCAATCATGGCGTCGGTAATGCCGCCGCCGGGGCCGGCGTCCACCAGGAGCAACGTGGCGCCAAGGTCGACCACCACGGAGTTGCCCTGGCCGCCAAGCGTGTACACGCCGTCGGCGTGGCACGCCAGCGCCTGTTTGACCATCAGGATGTTGCTTGTGTCCATTGTCTTCCTCCTGCGAGCGGTGCCGTGCCTGGCACCGGAATTCGAAATGCCTTTATTCCTGGCGGTAGCCGCTGGTGCGCACGATGTCGCCCCATCGCTTGTAATCGCTCGCCACTTGCCGGCCAAAGCGAGCAGCATCCATCGCGCTGGCCGGTTCGGCCCCCAGCGTGTTGAGGCGCTCCATGACCTCCGGTGTGTTCACCAGCTTGACGAGTTCGGCGTTGAGGCGTTTCACCACGGCGTCAGGCGTCTTGGCCGGCGCGAACGCGCCCATCCATCCATCGCTGGAAATCTCTGGGTAACCGAGTTCCGCGAACGTGGGCACGTCGGGCAACAACCTGGTGCGGGTGGCGGAGGTCACCGCATAGGCGCGCAGCTTGCCGGCCTTCACCATAGGCAGCACGGTGGCTTGCCCATCGAAGATCAACTGGACCTGGCCACCGACCACGTCGCCGATGGCTGGTGCCGAACCCTTGTAGCCAACATGCAGCAGGTCGATCTTTTCGTGCCGGTTGAGCAGCAGGCCGGCAAAATGGCTCCAGGTTCCCGGGCTGAAGGAGGCATACGAAACGGTATTGGGATGGGTGCGCGCATAGGCCACCACTTCCTTGACGTTGCGCGCCGGGAAGGCCGCATTGCCCGCAAAGACCAGCGGGCCATTGGCTAGCGCAGCCACGGGCACCAGATCGCGCAGCGGATCGTAGCGGACTGTCGTGTAGTGCGGAACCACCACCACCGGCGCCTGAATGGTCACCAGCACCGTATAGCCATCGGGGTCGGCGCGCACGACCGATTCCGCGGCGAGGGCGCCCGATGCGCCTGGCTTGTTGTCTATGACAACGGCCTGCCCTAGCGATTTGCTGAGCTTCTCACCCAACGCCCGCGCCAGTAGGTCGGTGCTGCCACCCGGCGGAAATGGAACCACCAGGCGTACTGGCCGGCTAGGCCATGGCGTCTGCGCTGCCACAGGCTGGACGATCAGGCACATTGCGGTTGCCGCGATCATGGCCAAGCGGGGTCGACGTCCGAAACTGCTCATGCTCGTCTCCTCAGGAGGCGCCGTTGCGCGCCGTTGTTCCTTAGTTCACTGTTTAGCGGGAATGTCCGGGAAGCCATCGTAGAAGGCAGGAGGTTCGTTATGTGAAATGATTTCGCATATCGAAACACTGGTTACTCCAACACGATGCCTGCACGCTTGATGACAGCGGACCATTTGGCAACCTCGCCGCCGATAAAGTCAGCAAAGGCCTCACTCGATCCGCTCTCCGGTTGGAGTCCGAGGTTGACGAGACGCTCTTTGTTGCCGGGATCCGCCAGAACGGCATTGACGTCGCGGTTGAGTTGCTGGACGACAGCCGGCGGCGTGCCCGCCGGTGCGAGCAGGCCGAACCAGCCATAGCCTATGACCGTCGGATAACCGAGTTCGGAAAAGGTCGGGGCTTCCGGATAGATCGGTGAGCGTTGTTCGGAGGCGATTGCAATCACGCGCAGCCGGCCCGCCTTGATAAAGGGAAGAGCGCTGGTGATGGCCGTGAGCGTGGCGTCAACCCGCCCGGCGAGCAGTTCGGTGTAGGCCGTGGCATCCCCGCGATACTGCACGTTCAGTAGTTTGAAGCCGGCTGCGTTGGCGAGGAGTTCGGATGCCAGATGCGGGGCAGCCCCGACGCCAGTACCGGCGAAGGTCACACCATCCTTTTTCTCGCGGGCAAAGCTGACGAAATCGGCCAGGTTGCGAATGGGCGATGCCGCGTTGACGATCAGGAACAGCGGCGCCACCACACGCGGCCCGATGGCGATGAAGTTCTTGCGGATGTCGTAGTGCCCCTTGATCCCGGCCGCTTCGTTGATGGCGAATGGCGCGGCTGCATACAGCAGCGTGTAGCCGCCAGGCTGCGCCCCGGCGACCATCTCATTGGCGACCCGGGTGGCGGCTCCTGGCTTGTTCTCGACCACGAACTGCTGGCCATACTTCTTGCCCAGGCCTTCCGCGATGATGCGCGCGGAGATGTCGTTGGAGCCGCCGGGGCCATAGGGGGAAACCATCCGGACCGGCTTGGACGGGTAAGTCTGGGCACTGGCGACACCTGGCAGCGTGAGGCAGGCAGCCAGGGCCGCGGTGGCGAACGATCGAAACGTCATTGTCTCCTCCTTGTTTTCTGGCAAGCGCGTGGCAAGCCGTTGGAAGTGTGAGAGACAGCTTAGGAGCGCAATGTCGTGGCACGGTGAATGATTTCGCATATCGAAACATCGTCGAGGACCCGGTGTTTCGGATAGCGAAATGTTGACCGTCTGGATTCGACAGGCGCCGTAGGATCGTCCGACCCGTGGGGGGCGTGGGGGGGAAGTGCCGCCATTGCCCAAGCAGCGGGATCAGAAAAAACCGACAGGAGACAATGATGACGATGTCCATTGGCAAATTGCTTGCCGCCCCGGTGGCCTGCCTGGTGCTCGCGCCCATGGCCCATGCCGATCCCTATCCCAGCAAGCCGATCCGGCTGATTGTGCCCTTTCCTGCTGGAGGCGGTACTGACACGGTAGCCCGCATGATGGCCGAGCGGCTGCAGCAATCGCTCAAGCAGACGGTGGTGGTGGAGAACCGCGCCGGGGCGGGCGGCACCATCGGCACCAGCTATGCGGCGCAAGCCGAGCCCGATGGCTACACCATTGTGCTCGGCATTTCGGCGACCATGGTGATGGCGCCGTTTCTCTATCCCAATGCCGCGTACACGGCCAACCAGCGCTTTGCCGCGCTGGGACAGATCGGGACGGTGTCCAACATGCTAGTGGTCAATCCCGCGTTTCCCGCACACAACCTGAAGGAACTGGTTGCGGCCGCCAAGGCCAGGCCCGGGCAGATCAATTACGGCTCCTGGGGACTGGGCTCGGGCGGGCATTTGTGCGCGGAAATCCTGATGCGCGCGAAGGGCATCACTATGACGCACGTGCCCTACAAAGGCACGGCCCCCGAACTGGCCGACGTGCTCGGCGGCACCATCATGGTCGCCATGGTGGACTCCACGACATCCGCGCCATATGTCCAGGCTGGCAAGCTGCGCGCGCTGGCCGCGTGCACGGAGCGGTCATCCAACCTGCCCGATGTGCCCGGCCTGAAAGACGAAGGCGTGAGCTTCGACAGCAGCTTCTGGTACGGCCTGTTCGCCCCGGCGGGCACGCCCGCACCTGTCCTGAGCCGCCTGCGAGAAGAAGTGGGCCAGATCCTCAAGCAGCCCGCCGTGGCGGCGCGCCTGAAGGATCTGGGCATCCAGGCCACCAACCTGTCGCCGGCGCAGTTCGAGGAGGTGGTGCGCCGCGACTATGCCGGCTGGGGCAAGCTGATTCGGGAGGCGGGCATCAAGGCCGAGTGAGTTGTTGTGAAGCGCGTGCCGGGCCGCCCGTGCTTCGCTTGCGCCGGGCGGATCAGGCCGTTGCCAGCCTGTCGGACGCGTTGCCGGCGCCGATCACCACGGCGTCCAGCGCGAGCGCACCCCCGCCCAGCGGCAGGACGATGAACGGATTGACGTCGACGCTGACCACGGCGTCACGATTTGCCCACGCGAAGCGGGAGAGTGCCGCCAGTGCGCTCGCCAGCGCGGACACGTCGGCTGGCGGCTGGCCCCGCATGCCCGCTAGCACCCGCCGTCCGCGGATCTCGTCGATCATCGCATGCGCCTCCCGCTCGTCAAAGGGCGCCATGCGGAAGGCGACATCCCGCACGGCTTCCACGAGCACGCCGCCCAAGCCGAACATGACCACCGGGCCATAGACGGGATCGCGCTGCACCCCCAGGATGCATTCCACGCCACCCTTGATCATCGGTGCGACCAGTAAGCCATCGAGCCTAGCCGCAGGCGCATGGCGCGCCGCCTCCTCCAGGATCTCGCGGTAGGCGGCCCGGACCGCACCGGCATCCTGCAGGTGCAGACGTACGCCGCCAATGTCGCTCTTGTGGGTGATGTCGGCAGAGACCAATTTCATCACCACCGGGTAGCCAAAAGCCGCTGCCGCGGCTACTGCTTCATCTTGGCTGGCCACACGCTGGTGCGCCACCACCGGGACGCCGGCAGAGCGCAGCAAGGCCAGGCCGGCAGGTTCATCCAACACGCCAGCCTCGATCGTGGCTGGATTCTCCGAATACGGGCTCAAGCCCGGGTCGCAAGCGGGGCGGGCTATCGCCGCGGTGTCGCCCAGGCACTTCAGCGCGCGGACTGCGGCGCTCGGGTCCGCGAACACCAGGCAGCCCAGCGCTTCCAGCGCGCGGCGCCGCTCTGGCGTGAATAGCGAGCACAGGGCCAGCGGCGTATCGGGATACTCGGCGCGTATGGTCTTGGCGAATGCGAGCAGGTGGGGCCAGAAGGTAGCGGAGGTGCCCGCCGCCGCCAGGAATGCCAGCAAGCTGCCGTAGCTTCCGCTGTCCAGCATGGTACGGGCGGCAAACGTCATCAGTTCCGGCTCGGAGGTTACCTGGCCGGTGATATCGACGGGGTTGCGTGGCGCGGCAAATGGCACGCGTGCCATGATCGCGGCTTGTGCGCCAGCCGGCATCGGCACGAGCTCCAGGGCCGCGTCGGCGGCGTCGTCGGCCATCAGCGCACCCACGCCGCCCGACAACGTCATGATGCCCAAGGCGTTGTTCGCGGGGCGCACGGGGCCGCTTAGCGCGTAGCCCACGTTGAAGAATTCATCCAGCGTGCGCGTGCGAATGGCGCCGTACTGGCGCAGCAGCGCGTCGAAGACGGCATCGTCACCGGCCAGCGCCGCGGTATGGGATGCGGCTGCGGCCGCGCCGGACGCGGTACGCCCGACCTTCGTCACGATCACCGGTTTGCCCGCGTCGCGTGCCAAGGATAAAGCGGCCTTGAGCTTGGCGCCATCGCGGCAGCCTTCTACATAGCCCATGATCACCCGGGTATCGGGATCGCGGGCCAGCCACGCGACCGCGTCCGCAAACTCGATATCGCATTCGTTACCGGTGCTAATCCAATAGGAAAGGCCGATATCCCGCTCCCGTGCCATGGCGTAGGCGTAAATGCCGAAGGCGCCGCTTTGTGACACGATGCCAACCGCGCCGGGACGGGCACGAGCAGCATGGGGTGCTGGCGAGAAGGTGGCATAGACCTGATCACGGGTGTTCATGAAGCCCAAGCAATTGGGGCCCAGAATGCGAACGCCGCGCGTGCGTGCCAACGCGGCCAGGCGTGCCTGCGCGGCGCGGCCAGTCTCGCCGACTTCCGCGTAGCCGGATGTAAACAGCACCACGCTGCACACCCCGGCCTCAGCCGCATCTTTGACAGCCTGTTCGGCTCGTGCCATCGGCACCGCCACAATGGCCAGGTCGGCTGGCGCCCCAATCGCCGCCAAGCTCGGGTAGGCGGGTACGCCTTGCACCTCGCCGGCGTTCGGATTGACCGGATACAGCTTGCCGTCGTACTCGTATTTCAGCAGGAGAGCGAGCGGCACACCGCCAATCTTGTCGGGATTGGTGGAAGCGCCGATCAGGGCGATGCTGCGGGGCCGGAACATCCGGTCAAGGCTGGCGTGATCAAACATGGGTTCTCTCCTTCGGAGGGCGTCAGGTTGGCCCTGGGTGGCCTACAGCCTAGCGCTGCGTGTGCGCGCATCCGTGCAAGATTTCGCATAGCGAATCTGCGTACGTTGTCCCGATCAAGCTCTGATAGCCGCGGATGTCGAGCGGTGTTTCGCATATCGAAACTATCAGACTGATTGAGTTAAACATCATCTATGTTTGTCCGACTATCCCAATTCGCCGAGCTATAGGAGCCCAGATGAACAATTCCCAGGCGCACGCAGACCTGCATGGCAAGGTTGCCGTCATCACCGGCGCGGGGCGCGGCATCGGTCGTGCCATTGCGATGGCTTACGCCCGGTCTGGCGCGGCGGTGGTGTGCAGTGCGCGCACAACCAATGAAATTCAGGACACCGTGCATCAGATCGAAGCCGCCGGTGGCAAGGCGGCAGCAGTAACGGCGGACGTGTGCGACTACGCTGCCATGGAAGCCCTGTTCGCGACCAGCTTTACCCTGTTCGGCGGGGTGGACATCGTGGTGGCGAACGCCGGCGTTTCGATGCAGAGCCGCAAGGTCGAACACTGCGATCCCGAGCTCTGGCGACAAACCGTCGAGGTCAACCTCATTGGCGCCTTCCATACAGCGCGCGCGGCCCTTCCGCATCTGCGGCGGCGCGGTGCCGGCAAGATGATCTTCACTGGCTCCGGCTCACGCCACCGGCCCAATCCCGGCATGTCCTCCTACGCCAGCGCCAAGCTGGGCATGTGGATGCTGACGCAGACCCTGGCCGTGGAACTGTTGGACGCTAACATCAGCGTGAACGAGTTGATCCCGGGACCGGTACGCACCGAGATGACGGGCTTCGGCGATAAGTTCGCGCCGGCCGGGGAGTGGGTCAAGGATCCGGAAGATGTGGTGCCGCTGGCGCTGTTCCTGGCCGGACAGGGCGATGCTGGGCCGACCGCGCAGAGTTTCAGCTTGATGCGGCGCGCCGGCTGACAATCCCAGCGGGGGACTACCGCCAGCAGGCCTGGCCCGCAGCGCCAAAGCAAAAATATAGCGGTCGCATCGCCACACTTCGCTCTATCACCCGACAGGCATCCCTTCAGCGAGTATGACGCGGTGCCCGCTGACTCCAGCGTTTGGCAAAAT
Organism: Cupriavidus necator N-1; assembly: GCF_000219215.1. Lineage (NCBI taxonomy): Bacteria > Pseudomonadati > Pseudomonadota > Betaproteobacteria > Burkholderiales > Burkholderiaceae > Cupriavidus > Cupriavidus necator. The sequence continues at coordinate 197,728 of NC_015724.1, forward strand.
GCAGCCGAAGCTTAGTCGGGGCCGATAAGGAACCCGCGGCAATGATGTTGATCCGATGAAACGATGCATTTCCGCCTTCAGAATCGGTACAGGTCCGCCGACACGGCGGCTGCAGCCGAGCCGCCACGCGCTCGTTATCGAGAGTCTTGAACTCGGCGGACGTTCGATCCAGCCGCTAGTCGACAAGGGGTCCGGCAACGGGAGAGAGTTGAGCAGCTTCGGCCTGGCCGAGTACATGGAGCACGAGGCGATCACCGGATTGAAGTGTCTCGACGGGCGCTGGCGAGCCTGGAGCGTCCCGGTCGGATCCCGAGGTGCGCAAGTTGCAGCTCGTTGTGGCTCGAGGAATGCTGCGGATTGAATAAGGTGTGCCAAGCTGTCAGAACGTATAGGCTGCTGCCACATACGTAAAGTTGGTATTGTGCCCGCCGACCGAACCCAGTACCCGGGCAACGTCCACATGCACCACGCCGGCATTGATGGCGATATGCCGGTCCACCTGCCACAGCATATCGAAGGCAAGCTGGCTGCCCGTGTAGCGCCCGGACCGCCCGGCGGTGCCGGCAATCGGAAGTCCCGCGGCGGTGTACACCGCATCGTTGGTGGTCTGCCGCCAGATGAAGTCCCACGATAGAATGAATCGCAGCGTCGCCGTGGGCTTGAAGGTCAGCGAAGGCTGGAGATCCATCACGTTCGATGCGCCAAGCAAGCCTGCCTGGTTGAAATAGGCAAGTTTTGGGAACAATCCGCCATAGGTGCCCAGCTTGCCATCCTGGGGATCGCGGTCGCCGCTGCCGACGGTCGCCTTCAGCCCGGCGCGCGCGCCCCATTCAGCCAACTTGAATGCATAACCGGTATCGGTGGAAACGCCCCAGGCGAACAGATCCTGCCGACCAAAGCTGCCGAACTGCGCAAGCGCTTCCCAATCCCAGTCCCAGGGTCCGTGGCTGCCAAAGATGCGCCCACCGGCTGAGTGCCTGCGCTCCACGCCCGTGCCGATGCTGTAGCGCGCCTGGCTGTTCTCGAAGCCCAGGTAGTAGAGATCAGCGCCCGATGCCGGGATGACCGTCTTCGGAAAGGTTGCATAAAGGCCCCAGAACCCTTGCGCATGGTTGGGCGTGTCATCGAAATTGCCGGTTTTGAGCAATACGGGACGCGTGGCAAAGGCATCGAGCTTCACCTCGCCGACCTTGCCGCCGAGCCGTGCGCCGTCGAACGAACGCCTGACGTTGGGCGCATCGCGCACGGACACCAGCCGTTGCGAGCCGAATGCCATTTCCTGCCGTCCGATGCGCAGGATCGGCAGCTCGGAATCCGCTCGCGGGCCATCGGTGACGGGCAGCCGTATATCGACAAAGGCCTGCTGCACATCCGCCCGGTCTTCATATGGCGGCGTCGCGATGTCCTTGCCGGGCGCGAGTTGGTTGCCGAGTTGGGCAAACACGCGGAAGTAGCTGCCGACATGCAGGTCGGCATGGAGCAGCAGGCGATGCAGCAGGTAGCTGTCTGAGGAGGGGCCTGGCACGCCGAAGTTCGGCGCGGAGTAGCTTTCGAAGCGTTCCCGCAGTTCGCCGCCCAGGCTCAGGTAGGCGTCCGGCGCGCCCAGCGGGATCAGCTTGACCGGATCCCATGGGTCGCTGCGCCTGGCCGGATCCTGCAGGTAGCGGTAGTCCTCGGTGTAGCGGAGGAAATTGTAGGGCGGGGCAGACCCTTGCGCCTCTGCGCGGCATGGTATGCCCGCCATGGCCATGGCAAGCGCCAGGATAGGTCCGAAGGCTCGTGTCATGGGATGCGGCCTGCGCGGCATGGCCACAAGGCCAAGCCGCGCGCGCGGTCAACGTGCAGAGTCCAACGCTTCGCCGTTCTTCTGTACGTCCTGCGCCTTCGTATAGCTTTCGATCAGCAATTGATAGGCGGGGAAGATCTTGGTATAGACCTCGGCCCATTGCTGCGCGTCATCGCGGTGCCAGGTCTGCTGCAGTTCCGAAGCCACCGCGGCCGTGTCCATCGGCACCACACCGGCCTGGACCACGCGCGCCAGCGTGATCTCCTGCGCCATCTTCGAGTACGTGCCCGAGGCATCCACCACTGCGAACACCCTGTAGCCGTCCGCCACCGCGCTGATGGAGGGGAATGCCATGCAGACGCTGGTAATGGTGCCGGCGATAATCAGCGTCTTGCGTCCGGTTGCCTCGACCGCGGCGACAAAGTCAGGATTGTCCCAGGCATTGATTTCACCCTTGCGGGCGACGTACTTGGCATGCGGGGCGTTCTCGTGGATCTCGGGGATCAGCGGCCCATTAGGGCCTTGCGGCACCGAGGCGGTGGTGATGACCGGCAGCTTGCTCAGCGTCGCCATCTTGGCCAGGGCCGCGGCGCGCAGGCGCAGCTCCGGCATCGGCATGTCGCCGACAGTCTGAAACAGGCCGCTCTGGTGGTCGATCAGCAGCATGGCGGTGTCGGCCGGGTCGATCGCGGGGCGCTTGCCATTGAAGTTTGCGGGCTGGCTCATGGTGTTGCTCCTTGTCAGAAGGCTTACTGCGGGACGATACCTGCCGCGATTGGCACGGCAGGTGCGGGATCAGGCAGAGGCAGGTACAAAGCGGCCGTTGTTGAAGTCGCTCAGGGCCTGCTGGATTTCCTGCTCGGTATTCATCACGAACGGGCCATAGCCCACTACGGGTTCGTCGATCGGTTCTCCTGTCAGCAACAGCACGACTGTGTCTGTGGAGGCTTCCAGCGTCAAGCTGGCGCCACTGCGGTCAAGGACGGCCATCTGTGCCTCGCCCGCCACGGTGTCGCCGTTGATGCGCACGCGGCCGCGCAGGACTACCAGCGCCGCGTTCCAGCCATCGGGCAGGGGCAGGGTCGACACGCCGCCCTGGACCAGGCGCAGGTCCCATACATGCATCGGCGTGAAGGTGCGCGCCGGACCGGCATGCGCACCATACTGGCCGGCGATGACGCGCACCGTGCCGGCGCCATCGGGCAGCGCCACGGCGGGAATGTCGCGGTCGAGGATGGCCTGATAGCCTGGCGCCGTCAGCTTGTGCCTTGCCGGCAGATTGACCCAGAGCTGCACCATCTCCAATGGGCCGCCGTCGCGGGTGAAGGCCTCCGAGTGGAATTCTTCATGCAGGATGCCTGCGCCAGCCGTCATCCACTGCACGTCGCCGGGCCCGATCACGCCGCCCTGGCCGGTCGAGTCGCGATGTGCGACTTCGCCCTTGTAGACGACGGTGACGGTCTCGAATCCGCGGTGCGGATGCGTGCCGACGCCGCGCGGCCGGTCCGTGGGCCCGAAATCGGCCGGGCCGGCGTAGTCCAGCATCAGGAACGGGCTGAGCTGACGGGCATGGCTCTGGTAGGAGAACATCGAGCGCACGGGGAAGCCGTCGCCCACCCAATGGGAACGCGGGGCGCTGTAGACACCAAGCAGTCGCTTCACTATGAGGCTCCTTTCTGCGGGCTGGGAAGTCGTGGGGCATTAGTGAATGGAGAATAGGCTCCCTGGGTCTGGCGCGGTAGCTCGCGGGACTAGAACTCAGCGTCCTATGAGGTGAACGGCCACCACAACAAGTGGCGTGCAAAATCCAAACAGTCTTCACGTACCGGGACGCACTGGCTACCGCGGTGCACAACATGGGGAGCCCCCTGTGCAGCACATCGGTCAGTGCCGGCAAGCCGCCCTTGTACGAGATCTTCTGCAGGTTAATGCCGTGGTCAGACGGATGATTAAACGCTTGTGCGGGCCATTCTACGGATGGGAGCGGAGCATGATGTGCCGTTCCCATGCCAAACGGCATGGGGTGTGTAGGCGAAAATTCCGCGGTGACGAGCCAGGCCGGCACGATGTGCCGCAACGTGGCGGGACGCCGCGTTTGCGGTTGCCGCCTGTCTGGGCAGCTCCTCGCTATTGGCATTTCCCTCGTGCTGTGGGTCCCGGCGGGAGTAGCGCGGACTGGTACACAACGATCACTTTGCGCGCATGCGTAGCCGGTCCGCGGCTCCCACGCCTGCGGAGCCGGCCGTCTTCGTCCACAGCGAGTCGTTAGGGGGCCGAAGGCGATCAAGTCGGGGAACGAGCGGCGCGGCGCGGTCCGCCGGCCCTGCCGGCGGCAGACTTGCGGATTGTCCGCGCGCCCCGGCGGCACGATTAGCTGCCGGCACCCGCACCGGCAGCTCATTTCAGCAGCCCATGCGGCAGGCCTGTCCCTAGAATTTTCTTCGCGTCCGCACCATCGGTGGACGGTGCCGAAAAGAAAAGAGAGACAAGCCATGAACATGCCAACCCTGGAGTTCCGCAATACCCCTGCAAAGCCCAATGCCCGTGCGCCGCGCGTGCTACGCGGTGCCGAGATGATCGTCGAAGCCCTGCTCGCCGAGGGCGTGCGTACCGTTTGGGGCTATCCGGGTGGGGCGGTATTGCCGATCTACGATGCCATTGCCAGCCAGACCGGCCTGGAGCACCTGCTGGTGCGGCATGAGCAGGCCGCAGTGCACGCCGCGGACGGCTATGCCCGCGCCAGCGGCGAGGTGGGCGTCGCCCTGGTGACGTCCGGTCCGGGCCTGACCAATGCAGTCACCGGAATCGCCACGGCTTATTTCGATTCGATCCCGCTGGTGGTGCTGTCGGGTAACGTGCCAACGACGATGATCGGCGAGGATGCCTTCCAGGAGTGCGACGCCGTCGGCATTACGCGGCCCATAGTCAAGCACAACTTTCTAATATCCGATATCGGCAACCTCGCCGTCACCCTGAAAAAGGCCTTTCACCTGGCCCGCACCGGCCGTCCGGGACCGGTGTTGGTGGATATCCCCAAGGACATCGCGCTCGCCAGCGCGCCTTTCCACTATCCGGACAAGGTCGAGATCCGCTCCTACCGGCCTGCGGTGGAGGGCCACGAAGGCCAGATCCGCCACGCCGCCCAGTTGCTGCGCGAGGCGCGGCGGCCATACCTGTACGTTGGAGGAGGTGCAGTCACGGCGGGGGCCACCGTAGCCTTGCGGGAGCTGGCGGCACTCGCCGACGCGCCTGTCACCACTACGCTCATGGCACTCGGCGCCTTTTCCGCCACCGATCCACGCTATCTCGGCATGCCGGGCATGCACGGCACCTACGAGGCCAATCGCACCATGCAGGAGTGCGACGTGCTGGTTGCCATTGGGGCGCGCTTCGACGACCGGGTCATCGGCAATGTCGCCGACTTCTGCGCGACCCCCAGGCAGATCGTCCATATCGACATCGACCCAGCCAGCATCGGCAAGCGCGTGCGCCCGACCGTGCCGATCGTCGGCGACGCGCGCCGGGTGCTGGAGAAGCTGACCGCCGCGCTGCGCGAAGCGCGCACACCGCTGGCCGACCGCGCGGACTGGTGGCGGCGCATCGACAGCTGGCGCGCGCGGCGGTGCCTGGCCTATGTGCGCGACGGCCAGCGCATCAAGCCGCAGTACGTGATCGAGACGCTGTCCAGGCTCGCCGGCGGCGACGCCATCATCTGCTCCGACGTGGGACAGCACCAGATGTGGGCCGCGCAGCATTACCGCTTCACCCAGCCCCGCCGCTGGATCAATTCGGGCGGCCTCGGCACGATGGGCGTGGGCCTGCCCTACGCGATGGGCGTCAAGCATGCCTTCCCGGAGCGTGACGTGATCGCCATCACGGGTGACGGCTCGATCCAGATGTGCATCCAGGAGCTGTCGACCTGCAAGCAGTATGACCTGCCGGTCAAGATCGTCTCGCTCAACAATGGCTATCTGGGCATGGTGCGCCAGCTGCAGCACGTTGAGTATGAACGACGCTATTCGCAGTCATACATGGAAGCCCTGCCCGACTTCCCGGCGCTGGCGCGGGCCTATGGCCACATCGGCCTGTCGGTAAACACCGAGGCCGATGTGGAGCCGGCTTTGCGCGACGCGCTGGCGCAGAAGACCCGTACGGTCTTTCTTGATATCCACGTGGATGGCAGCGAGAACGTGTGGCCGATGATTCCCGGCGGGCACGGGCTTGGCGAGATGCTGTTGGGTGAAAGCACATCGACCGATGCCTCGCGTTGAGACAGAAGGCGGAATCGGGCACATCCCTGAGCCGACCATAGGACGAGCGGAGGCCTTGTCCAGCCGATAGCGCGTAGCGCCGGTGATGGCGTTCCGCAGCGTGCATCTGCATGTCTGCAAGCACCCCGGATTCACTGATTGCGTCTGGGGGCGAGCCTTGTCACTTCCACGTTTTCATTGTCATGGAAAGCTACGGCCGAGCGCACGCCGGACCGGCGGTGACGGGCATCCTCCGGGCGGAACGCCGGGCGCTCCCGTATAGATATCGACCACCAGAGTCGGGCGGTTTGTTATGCTTGCCTCATATCGGTCCAATATTTACTTGGTGCGACGCCAGTGTCGAAAGCATTGACTATTGAAAGCACACCCTCGACGAGGGTAGAGACGGCTATAGAAAAACTAAGAGAGGCGCTGCTGCGTGGCCATTTCCCCCCCGGTGCATCGGTCAGAGAAATTGATGTTTGTGCGCTCTGCGGCGTCAGCCGCACGCCCGCCCGATCAGCTATGCTGGCCCTGCATAGCGAGGGTTTGCTCGACTATGTCGCGCAGAAAGGTTATCGAGCAAGGCGCTTCGAGATGGCAAATACGCAGGATGCGTATGCGATCCGCGGCGTGGTGGAGGGACTCGCTTGCCGCCTGCTTGTCGAACGCGGCCTGGCCCATCTGGTTGTGCCCCGCTTGCAGGCGCTTGTCGCGCTAGGTGACAAGCTGATTCGGAACGCTGAGAAAGCGCCATTCGATACAGCGGCCTGGAGCCAGATGAATGCAGACTTCCATAAGATTCTCCTTGAACCGATGAACCCGGTGTTCGACGAGGTTTCCGGGTATGCGCGGCGCGTTCCGCATGCCGCTCCGACGACCACCGCAGACTGGCGCGCGCAACCGGATATCGATCTGATCAAGAGCGCCCAGAATGACCACCGCAAAATCGTGAATGCGTTGGCAAACAATGAAGCGACCCGTGCGGAGGAGTTGATGCGTGAACATCTCTACAACGCCGGCGAGGTGTTGCGGCGCACACTGGATGCAACAATGGCCGGATAGGTATCAGAGCGAGTCCAGCGTCATGGTCGGCGACAGGTGCTCCACCATTGCGTTGCTGCGGACCACAGGTGGCCGGTATGCGAGCCCTGCCGCGTCGCTCGACTCAGCGAACGTGCTTGTCGATCCAATCGACAATCGTGTTCGCCCCAAATTCAACCAGTTCGGTTTGCCCAACGAGATAATGGTTGCCAGGCTCGATTCCCACTGTCGTGATACGGCCCGCGGCTGATGCCTGCCATGCATCCCGCGTGCTGGGGAACGTGGATGCGTCAGCGGTGTGGACCAGAAGCAAGACCGGCACGCTGGTTTGCTTGAGGTTGGCCGGGCCCAACGCACGGGATTTCGATGAGAACTGCGACATGAATGCCCGGAGACTTGTCACTCTCCCAAATGCGTTGGCAGCATAGTTCACGGTGCGCGGATCACCCCATACACTGCCCCATTTGCGATCGTTGCGATCCAGGCTTAAATCGATCATGCGCGGATCGGAATGCGTTCGGTTGATGATGAAGATGCGATCCGCCGGTCCGTTCGGCCGCTTCCTGAGCGCCGCGATCTCGGCCTCTACCCAGCCTTCAATCCGCGCGCGGCGCGCAAGCTGCGCCGCGCGGAAGGTGGCGATGAATTGCGACGTAAAGGGCGGCTTGATGGGGCCTTCGTAGATATCCAGTTCCAGGTTGGTCGCAAACAGGTCGTGCTCGTTCACTACCGCCGGGTCGACCCATTCTGCGAAGATATCTGCGCGCCCCAGGTGAGCGGCGCTAAGAACGATGCCGTCTGCCGGAGGAATGTCATCCTTTGTGATTCCGGTCGGGCCGCCTTCGATGAATTCGTGCACGGTCAGGTTTTCCGATTCGGACTGATAAAACGCCGCGAGAGCACCTCCGCCGGAGCTGCCGATCAGGATGATTTTTTGGTAGCCACGGCTGCGCAAATACCGAATGCCGGCCCCGAGGTCGAGGATGACACGTTCCATTTGCAACAGCGTGTCGTTGCCCGCGTAACGGGAGTTGAGCGCCAGACATGGCACATTCATCGCCGCCAGCGGCCCGACAAAGTAGTGTCCCATGTAGTTCGACGTTGGATGCATGATCAGGGCTGCCGTCTTGGGATTACCGCTCATCGGCCGCCCCAGCACGCCGTAGATTCTCGGCCGCAGATTCTGGAGTCCAGACTGGCTTTCCATGACTACTCCATGTCGCACATCGATTGCGACATGTTCAAAAACGACGTTCATGCTCTGGTTCCTTGAATGAATGGTTGGCTTATGCCCTGGCGAATCCGGAACGACAAATAGGGACCTTGGTCGGCTTTGCGGCCTGCCTGTCTCCAAAGGAATGCAGTTCGGATCGCAACACACCAGGCTTTGAGGTGTTGCTTGACGGCTTACTCCCGCAAAGCTCGATCCTCAAGATTGACGGTGCCCACGAGGCTTCCCGAACGGTGAATGCCGATGTCCGGCGCCCGACGTGTATGGCTCCACTCATCAAGCAACGCCTTCGACCTGGCGCCAAGTTGCTCGCACAGCTCATCGCTGAGTGACTCGCAAGTGATCTCGACACGGTGTCCGCTCGGATCGCGGAAATAGATGGATTTGAAAATGCCGTGATCGGTGATTCCGAGCACGGCAATGCCTGCGGTCTCCAGCGCCTCCTTAAAGCTCTTGACTTCCTCGACGCGCGGTACGTGCAACGCAATGTGTTGCACCCAGTCCGGCGTATTCGGATCGAATCCCATTTCCGGAGCCTCGGACAGTTCGAAGAAGGCCAGGTAGGACCCGGGGCTCACGCGCAAGAACACATGGATGTGCGGATCGAATTGGCCCGTCGACGGAACGTAATTTTCCGCGACGGCGAATGCGTACTCGAGGCCAAGTAGCTGCGTATAGAAGTCGACTGTCTTGCGAGCGTCGGCACAGCGATAGGCCACGTGCGAAAAGCGCTGAATAGGCATGGAGTCTCCTGATAGTGGCGGTGCCTGGAACCCGATTGGAGGTCCCTTTCCGCCCGGCCGCCGATGCAGGCCCGCGGAAGCCAGACTCTAAAATAAATACATTTATATGTCCACAAGGATACGGCAAAGGGTATACCCGCAGTCGGGCGTGATGCATAACGCATCCTTCATATGGGTATATGTTGACTGCTCATTTATAATGAATACATTTAAGGTTCGCCATGCCGGATGGAGCGGGAAGCGTGGCAATCGTTGGCCTGCAACCGTCAACCGATTCACGGAGCGCAACGCAGGAGATGGGTGATGAGTCGGACGCAAGCAGTACTGGAACCGATGAACGCGGTTGACCGCGACGTTCTGTACAGGAAGGTCAGCAGACGAATCGTGCCTTTCCTGGTGATCTGTTTCGTGGTGGCCTTCCTCGATCGCGTCAATATCAGCTACGCCAAGTTCCAGATGCAGCAAGACCTTGGCTTTGGCGATGCCGTTTACGGTTTAGCCGCGGGAGTGTTCGCGATCGGGTACGTGCTCTTCGAGATTCCCAGTAATTTGCTGTTGGCACGATACGGCGCGCGCCGCACGTTCGTGCGCATTATGGTTTGCTGGGGACTGGTCTCGATGGCCATGATGTTCGTCACCGAACCCATGCACTTTTATGTATTGCGGGTCCTGCTCGGCGTTTTCGAAGCAGGCTTTTATCCTGGTCTGATGTTGTATCTCGCGTATTGGTTTCCGACCCGGCACTATGCGAAAGCAGTCTCGTGGTTCATTGCCGGATCTTCAATTGCGGGTTTGATCGGCGGCCCGCTATCGGGATGGATCATGCGTGACATGGCAGGCGTACTCGGCCTGCACGGCTGGCAGTGGATGTTCTTTCTCGAGGCGCTTCCGGCAATTTTCCTGGGGGCGGTTGCGTACTTCCATGTTTCGGACAACCCCGGCACTGCTCGCTGGTTGAGCGCTGAGGAAAAAGCAGCGCTGGCTCGCGATCTCGCAGCAGAAAACCACACGCACGCGAACGCCCGCTCCCATTCCTTCCGTGCTGCGTTACGCAATCCGATCATCTACATATTTGCCGCTATCTACTTCACCGTAAACTGCGCGGCCTACGGACTGGTGCTGTGGTTGCCAAGCTTGGTTCACGCGACAGGAGTGGGGTCAGTTCTCGAAGTAGGCTTGTTGAGCGCGATTCCTAACGTGGTGGGTGCCGTGGGAATCATTGTGCTTTGCCGACATTCAGACGCGACCGGCGAAAGGCGGTGGCACTTCCTGACCAGTGCATCAATCGGTGCGCTCGCGCTTCTAACCCTGACCGTTGCGACCCGAAGCCTGCCACTTACGATCATCGCACTGAGCGTTGCCGTCATTGCCACCTACGCGCTGCTTCCCATTTTCTGGGCCACGCCGCATGTATTCTTGGCCGGCTCGGCGGCTGCCGGTGGATTAGCCTTGATCAGCAGCATCGGACAACTCGCGGGGTTTGTCAGTCCCTACGTCATGGGTTTGACGAAGGCACACACGGCGAGCTTCAGCCTCGGGCTTTCCTTGATGGCGATCGTTCGTAAGCGCGAAATTTGCCGCACATAGCGCCGGAAGCCCAGACGGCGCAGGATTGTGTCCACTGTTTTTAGTGGACACAAGTCATGGACCAGAGCGATTTGGATTGCTTGCCGCTGCGGGCGATCAACGTCGGCGCCAACGGCAAGCGCAGCTTTGACAAGGGCGACAAGCGGCGGTTGGTTGAAGCTTGCCTGCAGCCGGGGGTATCGGTGGCTGGCATGGCAATCAAGGCCGGGGTGAACGCGAACCAGTTGCGCCGCTGGATCGAACAGCACAAGGCGGAACAGAAAGACGCTGATGGCACGATGGATGCCATCGAAAGTGCGCCGGCGGCGTTCGTTCCCGTGGTGGAAGTTCACGCAGCCGGCCCCAAGGCCGGAGCGGAGCTGCCAACCGTGCCTGAACCACTGCCTGTGCGAACGTTGCAACCGCCGCAGCCATTGCCTGCGCGCCTGGTGGCGCGGTTGCCAAACGGTGTGAGCGTTGAGCTCGAATGCTCGGGGCAGGATGCCACGCTGGTAATGGCGACCATCGAAGCACTGGGCCGCTGCCATGTTCCGGCTCGACGCTGACCTGCAGGTCTACCTGCACCGCAATGCGGTGGACTTCCGCCTCGGGATCAATGGGTTGGTTGCCCTGGTCGAGCAGTCGATGCAGCATGATCCCTTTGCCCGCGCCGTCTACGCCTTTCATAACCGTCGGCGCAACCGCATCAAGCTGTTGCTGTGGGACCGCAACGGGTTCTGGTTGCTGCTCAAGCGCCTGGAGGAAGACCGCTTCGTGTGGCCGCGGCGTCAGCAGGCGGTGATCGAGCTGACGACCGAGCAGTTGCACTGGCTGCTGGACGGTATCGACGTGGACGCCGTGCAGCGGCACCCGTCGCGCAAATATCAGCACACGGGTTGAGTCGTCCGGTGTGACGTATACCCGATTGGACGTCGGCTGCACTATCGTGTTCAGCATGAACGAACACGACCTCTCCCAATTGCCGCCGGCCGCCCAGGCCTATATCCGCGAACTCGAAGCGCGGGCTGCTGCCAACGCTCAGCACATCGCCGAGCTGAACGAGCGCATCGGGCTCCTTGAGGAACAGTTCCGCCTCGCGCAGTCCAAACGCTTCGCACCAAGCAGCGAGAAGCTCAAGGACCGCGTGTTCGACGAAGCCGAACAAATGGCCGCAGCAGAGCCGGCCGACGATGATGAGGATGAGGTGCTCGCGCTGCCGGACACGGGGTTGCCGGAGCCTGATAAGCCCGCAGGGCGCAAACGTGGCCGCAAGCCGCTGCCGGCGGAGCTGCCGCGCCAGCGCATTGAGTACGACCTGACCGAAGACCAGAAGATCTGCCCGTGCTGCCGAGGTGCACTGCATCGCATGGGCGAAGAAGTCAGCGAACAGTTGCACATCGAGGTAAAGGCCTCGGTACTGCAGCACGTCCGCTTCAAATACGCGTGTCGGCACTGCGAGCGCAACGCCGAACGCACACCGGTGGTGACCGCACCGATGCCGGCGCAACCACTTCCTGGCAGCAACGCAAGCCCAGCGATGCTGGCGACTGTCACCACCGGCAAGTACGTGGATGGCACGCCGCTGTACCGCATGGAAGACGCGCTGGGTCGCGCCGGTATTGAAGTTGGCCGTGGCACACTGGCCAACTGGATCATCAGACCCGCGCAACTGCACTACAGCCGGCTGTACGAGGCGCTGCGCCGCTCGCTGCTATCGCAGCCACTGATCCATGGCGACGAGACGACGGTGCAGGTACTCAAGGAGGAAGGCAAGGCCGCGCAGAGCAAATCGTACATGTGGGTCTACCGCAGCGCGGAGGACAGCGAGCAACCCGTGGTGCTGTTCGACTACCAACCGGGGCGCGGACAGGAGTATCCGCAGGCGTTCCTCGCCGGCTACCATGGCATGCTAATGACCGATGGCTACAAGGCCTGGCGCACGCTCGAAGGCGTCACGCACTTCGGCTGTGTTGCGCACGCCAGGAGGATGTTCGTTGATGCGCAAAAGGGGCAGAAAAAGCCCAGCGCTCGAGTGCTAAAGGCGCTCGAGTCTTTCCAGGCGCTGTACCAGGTCGAGACGCTCGCCAAGGCAGAGCTGCCCGAAGGTGAAACGCGCGTCGACTACACGTACCGGATGCGTCAACAGCACAGCGTGCCGCTGCTGGAAGCCCTCAAGGCATGGCTGGACCAGCAGGCGCCGCAGGTACTGCCGGAAAGCCTGCTGGGCAAGGCCATCGCCTACGCGCGCAACCAGTGGGAATATCTGAGCCGCTACGTCACCGATGGACGGGCGCCGGTAGATAATAACGCCATAGAAAGAGACATCCGGCCATTCTGCACAGCGAGAAAGGCCTGGCTCTTTGCAGACACCGTCGCTGGGGCGAAGGCGAGCGCCATGATCTACAGCCTGATGCTTACGTGCCGCGCCTGTGACGTCGAGCCGTATGCTTATCTGCTCCACGTGCTCACAGAGCTGCCACAGCGCGCGCCGGACGCTGACATCAGCGACCTGTTGCCGTTCAACTTCGCACGGCGGCAAACCGCGCCGCCGCACCCTGCCTGAGCGTCAGATCGATCGTTGCCCCCAAGTCGGGGACTCCATCACACTGAGAGAAGCCCCTCGTTACCGGTAACGGCGAGGCGCTAGCGGGGCACGTTGAAGTAGAGATCCCACTGTTCCGAATCCGGATCGAGCCTGCGCACGATCGCGTCGTCCGCTCGCGCGATCAGCCGCTCCAGCATCTGACGCTTCGTGACCGCGTAACGGTGCGCCAGCCGTGCAAGAGCAAGGTCGGCTTCCGTACTGACCCACATGTCCAGCCGCCGCTCTCCGTTGCCGTCCTTGCCCGCCGTCCCGCGCCTTGCCCGATAGGCGGCTTGCCGCTGTGCTGTCGTCTGCGCCATCCTGCACTCCTTCATCTGCGTTACCCGGTAACACACCGTTCTGCAACGTTACCGGGTAACAATCGACTCCTCAAGGTGTGCTGAATCTAGCGCTTACGATCGTTCTGTTCGCTGGCGCACTGGTCATGGCATTTATTCTTCCCTGGAAAAGAGAGGCTGTGCTGGTTGAGCAAGGTGGTTAGGCATGGTTCCAGGCCGCGTATTGGTGGCTGCGTCGCCGTTCACCGGTGTAGTCACGGCGGCCGGCGCATAGCCGGCATCGATGAAATCGTCGGCTACACGCGGTAGCTTGTTTCGTTTTCCCTGTCGGCGGAAGAATTGCGCAGTGCCGACGCCAACCGCGGCACAATCCACTGCAGGCGGCGGTTCCGGAGGCAAATTTCGGCAGACTATGCGGCCGATCTGTTCCTAGAATTCTTCTTCACGTGTGGACCATTGGCGGACAGTATCGAGAAGAGAGACAAGCTATGAACATGCCGGCCCCGGAGTTCCGCACTACTTCCGCCACACCCAATGCTCACGGGCCGTGTGTGTTGTGCGATGCTGAAACGTTCGTCGGAAAGCTGCTTGCCTGGGGGCGTGCGCACTGTGTGGGGCTAGCCGGGTGGAGCGGTGCTGTGAGTCGCGCCGCCCGTATTCCACGGGCTGCAACTGGAACACCATGCCCGGATAGCCTTTGTCGTATTGCTTGCCGGTCGACAACGCCTGGATGCACGCGCGGCACTGGCGCGGGCCTATGGCCACGTTGGCGTGCCGGTGAGCACCGAGGCCGAGGTGCAAACGGGAGGCGTCCATGCATGACAGCGCGTTCATAAGAAATCCTCTGCATATCGCCTCCTTCGGCTTGTTCGAATCAGCGCTACAGCGCCATCCGGTCGGCAACGCGCAGTGCCGCGGAGACCGCGGCTTTCCCAAGTCGCGGAAGATCATCCCGTTTCACCCGAGAGCGTGGTACGGAAATGGTGATCGCCGCTGGCGTCGTGCGGGCGGAGCCAGGGATCGTCGCAGCGACCGTGCTCACGTCCGGTTCGACCTCGGCGACGCTTACCGCATACCCGCGGGCGCGAACCTGCTCGAGCTCGCTTAGAAGATCCTTGCGGCTGGTCAAGGTGTCTGGGGTGACGGCCTTGAGTTCTTCCGTTGGATACAGCTCCTTAATGCGTTCGTCGGAGAGCGTGGCGAGCATCGCTCGGCCACCTGCTGCAGCGTGCGCCGGGATAGTCCCGCCCAAGCGCGAACCGATGCGCAACATCCGGGGGCTCTCAACCGCATCGATGATGAGCATGTCGCGCCCGGAAAGAATGACCAGGTGCGCGGATTCCTGGACTTCGTCCACCAACGCCTCGATGACCGGCCGTGCCACGGCGCGAACATCGAGGTTGCGAACCACGGACAAGCCAATCTTGAGCAGGGCGGGACCCGGCACGTAGGCGCGAGACACGGGATCCTGCTGCACGAATTCGTGGTGCTGGAGCATCTCCAGAAGACGATGGGCCGTGGACCGCGCCACATCCAGGTCCCTGCTCGCTTCTGCCACGCGGATCGCGCCGCGGTCCGTGAAGCTTCGCAGCAGGCGCAATGCCTTGTCGACCGATGCGATCGGATAGCTCGGCTTCGTTTGATCTTGCTGGGGGTCGGATTCGACCATTTGTTTCTCCTTGCCTGCGTTGTGGTGCGTCTGAGCGCGACGACGAATTCTAAGCCGGGCGTTTACCCCGATTCTCACATCCTCGAAGGCGACATTATAGTGTTCCACATAGCAGACACATGTTCTTCATAGCAGAACACTTTTAGGAGGCGCGATGAAGCCCAGTTCGCAAAGCAAGGAGCTCAAGGGATGACGTTCACGAGAAAAATTTTGCGCGGGGGCCATATCGTTTCGATGGATCCCAACATCGGCGAGTTGGTGGGCGACGTATTGATCGAGGGCGACACCATCGCCGCCATCGGGCCCGACTTGAACATTGCGGACGGCAGCGCCGAGGTGATCGATGCATCCCGGCACATCGTGCTCCCCGGATTCATCGATTCGCATCGGCATCTCTTCCAGGCCCTGCTGCGCGGGCTGGCTTCGGACTGGTCGCTCTTTCAGTACTTCGTGTCCATGTTCGGCATGCTCGCGCCGACCATGACGCCGGAGGACATGTATCTGGGGACGACGCTGGGCGCCCTTGACGCGCTCGATGCCGGTGTCACTGGCGTGTTCGATTACTCGCACAACCAGTCCACGCCCGAGCACACCGACGCGGCGATCCGTGCCTTGCGCAACGCAGGAATCCGCGCAGTCTTTGGCTACGGTGGATCGATGGCCGAACAGGCCGAGATCCTGGTGCCGCCCTTCAAGAGCGCCACCCTGAGCAATCAGGCGGAAATCCGACGGATCCGCCGCCAGTATTTCTCTTCCGACTCGGGTCTGTTGACGCTGGGCATGGGCGCACGGGGTCCTGACTCATCGACCATGGACGTTGTTCGGGCCGATTGGGCGCTAGCCAGGGAGCTCGGTATTCGCATCAACATCCATATCGGGATGGCCGCACTGGATCTGGGCAGCCGACCGAACGTGACGCGGCTCTGCAAGGAAGGGCTGTTGGGGGACGACCTGATCTTCAGTCACTGCAACCTGCTCACCGACGACGAGTTCCGGATGATGGCCGATGCCGGGGTGTCCGCCACCGTGACACCAGAGGATGAATGCGCCATGGGCCATGGGTGGCCGCCTATCGCCGGACTGCTGAAAGCCGGCATCCGGCCGAACATTGGTATCGACACATGCATGGCTGTCGGCGGCGATCCCTTTACCGCAATGCGATTTGCTCTGGCCGTGCCTCGGGGCCTGGACAACCAAACCATGCTCGAGGCGCACGAGAACCCCTGGGCGCTGAAACTGACAGCCCGCGACGTGCTCGAGTTCGCCACCATCGAAGGTGCGCGCGCGATCGGACAAGAGGCGACCACCGGCAGCCTTACTCCGGGCAAACAGGCAGACATTGTCATGATTCGCTCGGACCACATCTCCATGATCCCTGCCATCGATCCCATTGCGTCGATTGTTCACCATGCCAGTCGACATACCGTCGATCACGTCTATGTGGCGGGCACCGCTGTCAAACGCGACGGCAAACTCCTCGGCACCGATATGGCAGAGCTGAACCGGCGTGCCGTTGCGGCGTCCGATCAAATCCTCCGCCGGGCCGGTGTCCAACGAGGGTGGGCACCCAAACAGCCGCAGCCGCACCATGCCTCCTGACCTTTGGGTCAATCGCGAACTACCACACCGGCAGCTCGGTGCTCACAGCCCTCGCGTCCTACAGGGCCAGCTAAACACAAGAAGATGAAATGGGGATCATGACGATGACAGAATCCGCGCGCGCCTCGGATTACGCAATCAGCCGGGCGCACATTGAAGATACCGTGGCGCGCTTTGTGCTCGCGCTGGACTCGCGCGATATCGACCGCGCCGTCGCCTGTCTCGCGCCGCGAGTCAGGTGGGACTATGCGTCCGTAACCGGTCAGCCTGCCGCCGAGTTCGACGCCGGCGCTCTTGCTGACCGGTGGCGATCGAGCATCGTCCACACCGACGCATCCCAGCATTTCCTGTCGATGCCCTACATTGGCCTCAGCGGGGACCGGGCGACCTGTGTAGTGCATGCGCAAGTCACTGTACGGCTCGCCAACCGCATCGGAAGCCATCATTTGAGGACGCACGGAACCTACACCTTCGGGCTGGTTCGGACTGATGCCGATTGGAGCATTGACGCCGTGGCGATGGCGCAGCTCTGGAGTGATGGCAACCCCCGCATCATGGAGCTGGCCGCCGCGGGAGGTGTCCGGCGATGAACCCCACGCACCACGCAGCGAACAGCTCGTTGAACAGGCCCTTGTTCGTGATCTTCAGTGATCCGGGAGAACGGCCTGGCGAGCTGGCGCAACACATTCCGGCCCACATCGAATACATGGTCGGGCTCGAGAAGCGGGGTGCGTTGTTCATGTCAGGGCCCTTCCTTGACACGTCCGGCGAACCCGCACCGAGCGGCATGTGGATCGTGCGCGCAGCGAGTCGGGAGCAGGCGCATGCCCTCGCGGCAGGCGATCCGTTCCACGTCAGCGGCGCCAGGGCATTCCGGGTCGAGGCATGGCAGGTGCATCAGGGACGCATCGAAATGTCCATCGATCTCTCGGACCAGAAGATCCACCTTTCCTGACCGTGGCGGTCCACCGCAGCGACAGCCGCAGCCACAAGCCTGACTCACAGAACCAGAGATACCACCGTGAACCAACAGACACGCACACACACCGTCGGCCTGATCGCCCCAGGCAAGATAGGGCTGCCATTTGCAGCCAATCTCGTTGCCGATGGCAACGCCGTCTGGGGATACCGCCGAGGTTCCCTCGCAGAATTCGAGGCCATCGGGGGCATGGCCGCACGCAGCCCGCAAGAAGTCGCCGAGAAGGCGGAGATCGTATTCACCTGTGTTTCGTCAGCTGACGCGCTTGACGAGGTCATCAGCGGCCCGCACGGGCTCCTTGCCGCAGGACGATCCGACCTTCTTGTGGTGGATATCGGCGCGATGGCGCTTGGCCGCAAGCTGTCCGCGCGGGAGACGTTGCGGCGTGCGGGCATCGAAATGCTCGACGCACCTGTCAGCGGCACGCCACCGATGGTGAGCGCACGAAAGGGCGTGGTGTTCGCCAGTGGCGAGCAGACGGCTTGTGAACGAGTGCGCCCCTTGCTCACCGCGCTGGGGTCTACGGTGGTGTACGCCGGCGCATTCGGCGCGGGATCGAAACTCAAGTTCGTGGCCAACACGCTCGTCGCTGTGCACACCGCGGCGGCTGCCGAGGCCATGGCGCTGGCGAAGGCAGTTGGTCTCGACCCGAAGCTGGTCCTCGACACGATCAGACCTTCCGCGGCCAGTTCAACGATGTTCAACATCAGGGCGCCGATGATGGCGGAAGGACGGTCTCGTCCAGTCAACGGCACCGTTACCGGACTCGTCGACGTCATGGATGCCATTCTTGCCACCGCTGACGACGCTGGTGCGGCGATGCCACTCCTGAATACGGCGAAGAGACTCTACGAGCGAGCCTGCGAGGATGGGTACGGCGCAGAAGATATCGCCGTCATGGTCAAGGTCCTTGAGTCGCTCGCGGTGCCGGCCTGACTAGCGAGCGCCTCTCTCAAACAGCGGAACTACATAAAGCGGAGCAGCGATGTCTCTCGAAACTGACTTTTCCCCAAACATCTTTCCGAAGGCCCGGCAACCGTCGACGAGAGCGCTCGGGTTGGGCATCCACCGCACTGGCCACGTGGCATTGCGCGCTCCTGACCCCAGTGCAGCGGCTGAATTCGCGGTCAGCCAGCTGGGATTCACGCTGGCCGGCCATGATGACGAAGGTCGCTACTATCTGTCGGCGGCCGGTCCTGACCCGTACTCTCTCGTCTACACGCCCGGGCAAGGCGGACTCGACCATATCTCGTATATCGTGGCCGATCACGCCGCTCTCGACGAAGCGGCTGCCCGGCTGGCCGATGCCAACATTCCGGTGACCCGACACGAGCCGTCGCTGTGGAGCCCGGGCGCATCGCTGAGGTTCAGTACGCCGGCCGGTCACACGCTGGAGCTGACTACCGGGCTTATCACCGACGTGCCGATCGCTGCCACCACGCTGCGTCCGGCAAGCGCCAGCGGCCCGATCGTCTGCGACCACGTAGTAGTGCGATGCAGCGATCTTCAAGCCGAGATGGCTTTCGCATCCCGAACCCTCGGGCTGATGGAATCAGCCCGCATTGAGACCCCGGACGCCACCCCGGTGATGACCTTCTTTCGGGCAAGCAGGCTTTACCACTGCCTTGCCGTGGCGCAGTCACCCTCGAACGGTCTTCATCACGTGCAGTTCACGCTCAAGGACGGCGCAGCCGTCTTTGAGGCCTGGGAGAAGATGCGCAGCGAATCCAGGGTGGAGTTGTTGTGGGGGCCGGTCCGCCACGGACCTGGACACAACATTGCCTGCTACTTCCGCGACCACGTCGGACACGTCATTGAATACTCCGCCGAAGAAGAGGTGATCTTCGATGACGAGGCCTATTCCCCGATGCGCTGGTCTGTCGAAGATCCCCGATCGTTGGACGAGTGGGGCACGCGGCCGCCGGAGTCCATGCTATGACGCAGGAGCATTTTCAGGAAGGAACCGGCGGGCGCCTGCCATGGAGGCTCGGGACGGTTGCCTCTGACGGGCGTCCGGTCACGGTCGTCGAAACAGCGGGCACGCTTTACTTGCTGGAGGAGCTGATTGCGAGGACGGGAACCCCTGCGCCCGCGCAGACAGCCGTTCGGGATGTGATCGAGCAGTGGGACACGTGGCGGCCGATCCTGACGAAGCTGGCAGGCAGTTCAGCCGCCGCGCGCCCACTCGAGCGTGACCGCCTGGATTGGCTGCCCGCCATACCCAACCCTGGAAAGATCGTGTGCGTGGGGGTGAACTATCGCGACCATCTCGCTGAGATGGGCAGTGGCGCCGTCCGCCCGGAGCGGCCATTCGCCTTTATCAAGCCCCGGAACACGCTGCTTGGGCATCGGCAGACGCTGTGGCTGCCACCCGTCACCCGCAAAGTCGACTGGGAGGCCGAGCTCGCCATCATCATAGGCCGCAAGGCCTTTCAGGTTGCGGCGCAGGATGCATGGAATGTGGTGGCCGGATATTGCCCGTTCAATGACATCTCCGCGCGAGACTGGATCTCCGACCTGGTGCCCGGTCTGGGCCAGGACTGGATCCTGCACAAATCGTTCGACGGTTTCGGTCCGCTCGGACCGCTCATCACGCCGGCCGAGTTCGTGCGGGATCCGCAGGATCTTGCGATCCGACTGTCCGTCAACGGTGAAGTCAGGCAAGACTCATCCACAGCAAACATGGTCTTCGATATTGCGTCAGTCATCGAGTACTTCTCCTCGGTCATGACGCTGATGCCCGGAGACATCATCGCGACCGGCACCCCCGCTGGTGTCGGACATGGCCGCGGCGAGTATCTCAAGGATGGCGACAGGATTTCGCTGTCGATTGAGTGTCTTGGCGAGCTCGACACCCTAGTCCGCAGGCGCTAGCGGCTATCTCCCGGCGCAAGCCGGCAGTGGGAAATGGCGGGTGTATCGCCATTTTTGGGAGCGGCGAGAATCAACAATAAGAAATGGAGGAGGCATGAAAAGAAACGCTGCCCGTGCCATCTGGCGCAGGGCTTCACCGCGCAGGCGGATACTGCGAGCGAGACCGACCGCTATTGTCACACCAGTGTTCGCGGCCGTTGCCATGACGGTCGCATCGGTAGCCAATGCCTTTGAATTCGATACCGGCAATGAGGATCTCAAGGCGCGCTGGGACAATACCCTGAAGTACAGCGTCGCGCAGCGTCTGGGGCGACCGTCCGGTGCCCTCACGGCGGACGCGAATCTGGATGATGGCGACCGGAACTTCAGGCAGTACGGCCTGATTTCGAACCGCGTCGACCTGTACTCCGAGTTCGACCTGCGTTACCGGGACGTGGGGATGCGCGTCAGCGGCGCAGCCTGGTATGACCAGGTTTACAACCGCCCGAACGATAACAACTCGCCGGGCACCGCAAACGCCGCTTCGGTCAGCAGCAACCACTTCCCCGATGCCACGGAACGGTTGCATGGGCGCAAGGCGGACCTGCTCGATCTGTTCGCCTTTGGCAAAGCCGAGATTGGCGACATGTCGGCCACCGGGCGCCTGGGGAAGCATACGCTGCTGTACGGGGAGAGTCTTTTCTTTGGCAACAATGGCATTGCCGCCGCGCAATCGCCCGTCGACCTGATCAAGCTGTTGTCGGTCCCGAACACGCCGTTCAAGGAGGTGATCCGGCCAGTGCCGCAGATATCGGGCCAGCTCCAGCTGTCGCCGAACGTGGCGGTGGGCGGTTACTACCAGGCCAGCTGGGAACGAGATCGCCTGCCGGGCGTGGGCAGCTATTTCTCGCAGGTCGACATTCTCGACGCCGGCGGCGAGCGCATCCTGGCTGGGCCGAATGCGATCATCCCCGGCGGATCGCCTTTCTACCTGGCGCGCGTCGGCGACCTGAAGGCCAAGAACTCGGGGCAGGGCGGCGTGCAGTTGCGCTTACGGCCCGAAGGTGGCGACATGGAGTTCGGCTTCTATGCAGCCCGCTTCCATGCCAAGTCTCCCGTCGTCTACGCCTTCCCCGGCGCCGGCTTCAATCCGGTCAGTGGCCAGGTCGGGGCTTATCAGCTGGTGTTCCCGCAAGACATCAAGGTCTATGGCGCGAGCGTCACGACGACGCTCGCCGATGTCAACGTGTCGGCGGAGGCGTCGATTCGTCGGAATATGCCGCTGGTGCCGCACGGGGGCTCGGTCGCGGTGCCGGTTGGTGTCAGCGCGGACAACGCCGGCAACCCGCTGTATCCGGTAGGCGGCACGGCCCATGCCCAGCTCTCGTGGGTTGCCCTGCTGGCACCATCGGCGCTCTGGCAAGGCGGCAGCTTTCTGGGCGAGATTGCGTGGAACCGGCGGCTCAGCGTGGACGGGAACGCAGCCACGCTAGACCCCAATGCATCGCGCGATGCCACGGCGATCCGCATGGTATTCCAGCCCTCCTATTTCCAGGTCTTCGACGGTGTCGACCTGTCCGTGCCGATCGGCATCGGCTACGGCCTGAGCGGGAAGTCCTCGGTCATCCATCCGGGTTTTGGCGCGCGCCATGCCGGGGACCTGAGCATCGGCGTGCTCGGAGACTATCTCAAGGTGTGGAAGTTCTCGCTGAACTACACGCATTACTTCGGTTCCGCGGACGGCGTGCTGACGCCGGCAAATGCCGCTGTGCAGAACTACTCCTATGCGCAGTCATTGCGAGACCGGGATTTCGTCTCGCTGTCGATTTCGCGGACTTTCTAAACGCTTGTTGGAGCCATGGCATGAAGAGTTCAAACATGTATTTGCGTGCGGCGCTGTGCGGCATGCTTGCCGTCTCGCAGCTGGCTGGCGCGGCGGTGCCGCCGGAAGAAGCCGCGAAGCTCAAGACCACCCTGACGCCGTTCGGGGCCGAACGGGCCGGCAACAAGGACGGCACCATCCCGGCCTGGACTGGCGGCTATGCCGAGGTGCCACCGGGCTACAAGAGCGGCGCGCCACGACCGGACCCGTTCAGCGCCGAGAAGGCCTTGTTCTCGATCTCCGCGAAGAACCTCGACAAGTACGCCGACAAACTGTCGGACGGCGTGAAGGCGCTGCTGAAGAAGTACCCGGACAGCTACCGGCTTGATGTCTATCCCACGCACCGCACCGCGGCGGCACCGCAATGGGTCTACGACAACACGTACAGGAATGCGACGCGTGCTACCACCACCGGCCGTGGCATCGGCCTGGAGGGCGCCTTCGGCGGCATTCCGTTTCCCATTCCCAAAGACGGCTTCGAGGCCATGTGGAACCACAAGCTACGCTGGATGGGGGAAACCACTGCGTTCACCGGCGCCAACTATCTTGGCACGGCGGACGGCAAGAGCGTTCTCGCGGCCAGGGTCGTCAACAAAACGCAGAACCCGTATTACGACAAAAGCGGTTCGCTTGAAGGCTTCAAGGGCGCCAACCAGCTGCTGCGCATCTTCATGACGGACCCGCCGTTCAAGTCCGGCGAGCAGTACCTGATCGTCGATTCCATCAACAAGCCGCGCCAGGCGTGGCAGTACCTGACCGGCCAACGGCGGGTGCGCAAGGCGCCAACCATTGGCTATGACACGCCGGATGACGTCAATTCGGGGCAGAGCTATTACGACGAGGCCTTTGTCTTCTATGGCGATCTTGACCGCTATGACTGGAAGCTGGTCGGCAAGCGGGAAATCTACGTTCCCTATAACAACAACAAGTACTACCAGAAGACGCCGATTGGCCAGCGCCTGATGGCGCATCACGTCAATCCGGACCTGGTGCGGTGGGAGCTGCATCGGGTCTGGGTGGTCGAAGCCAGCCTGGCGCAAGGACAGCGGCATGTGGTCCACAAGCGCCGCTTCTATCTGGACGAGGACACGTGGGCCGCGCTCATGGGTGAAGGCTGGGATGCGGAGGGCCAGTTGTGGCGCGTCCAGATCCAGTTGCCGCTGATCGTCCCCGAAGGGCCATTCATCTACACCGGCGGCCAGATCTCGGTTTTCAATCTGCTGGCCGGAAGCTGGGTGAGCATGGGCGACACGGACTGGGAGAATGCCTCGACCTCGTCCTATCTCAAGCTGCTCGACCGGCTGCCCGCGACCTACTTCACGCCGGAGGCCGTGGCCGGCGAAGGGGTGCGCTGAGCCTGCAGCCTGACGACAATGCGCCGGCACAACCGCCGGCGCGATCGGGGCGCAATGCCCGGGAGAGATGAGCGAGTATGCGAACAAGAAGTTTGGCCCTGTGCATTGCCGCCGTGGCATGCACGGTTGGCATGGGGCTGTCCGGCGCGACCGCCCCGGCGCGCGCGGGTGGACCAGCGGATGTGCTGGAGCGCCAGGCGTTGCGCAGCGTGCTGGCGCCTGCCAGCCTGATGCTGGCGGTGACGCGGGCAGGGGAACGGCTCGTCGCCGCGGGCGAGCGCGGCATTGTGCTGCTGTCGGACGACAATGGCCGGTCCTGGCGCCAAGCCGGCGTGCCGGTCAGTGTCACGCTGACGAGTGTCTTCTTTGCCTCGCGCACGCAAGGCTGGGCGGTGGGGCACGGCGGCGTGATCCTGCATTCCGACGATGGCGGCGAGACCTGGAGCAAGCAACTGGACGGCGTGCGCGCCGCGCAGCTGGTTCTGGCGGCAGCGCAGGCCGCCGTGGCCGATACCGGCGCGACCACTGGCGATCGCTCCACCCGTCGCCTGCGCGACGCCGAGCGCCTGGTTGCCGACGGCCCGGACAAGCCGCTGCTCGACGTCTATTTCGCCAATGAGCGCGAAGGCCTGGTAGTTGGCGCCTACGGCCTGGCGTTTTCGACCGAGGACGCCGGAAAGCATTGGCAGCCCGCGGACGACAGACTGGTAAATCCGGAGGGCCGACATCTCTATCGGATTCGCGCAGTCGGCAGTGACCTCTATCTCGCCGGGGAGCAGGGCGCGCTATATCGCTCCCGCGACGGTGGCAGGCACTTCACCGGAATCAAGACGAACTATCCGGGAAGCTACTTCGGCATGGTGACCGGGCCGCGGGACGATCTCCTGATCTTCGGCATGCGCGGCAACCTCTACCGTACCCAAGACGCCGGACTGAACTGGCGACAGATTGACAGTGGCCGCACCGCGGCCCTGACGGACGGCATCCGGGCCAGCGACGGCGCCATCCTGATCGTCGATGGCGACGGCGGGCTGATGCGCAGCATCGACGATGGCAAAACCTTCCGGAACATCCCCACAGGGATTGCCGGGCCCATCAACAGCATTGCCCAGGCAGCCGATGGCAGCCTGATCCTGGCAGGCCTGCGCGGCGTCGCGCGGCTGCCGCTGGACAAGATCCGCACAGGAGTCGAACCATGAAGCGCGTGGACACATCGTCCGGGCAAGGGAGGCCGGATGTTTCCGGTCTGGACGCCAGTTCGGGTTCGCTGCTCGAGCGGCTACTCTTCAATCATCGCCGGGTAGTGGTCGCGCTGTGCGTGCTGGCCACGCTGCTCCTGGGCTATCGTGCGACCGGGCTCCAGCTGAACGCAGCGTTCGAGAAGATGATTCCGACCAGCCACCCGTTCATTGCCGCCTATCTCGAGAACAGGCAGGAGCTGTCGGGGCTTGGGAATACGCTGCGGATTGCCGTCGAAAACACCAAGGGGGACATTTTCGATGCGTCCTATCTCGAGACCCTGCGCCGGATCAACGATGAGGTGTTCCTGTTGCCGGGCGTCGACCGCTCCTATGTCAAATCCCTGTGGACGCCATCGACCCGATGGCTCGGCGTCACGGAAGAGGGCCTGGAGGGTGGCCCGGTCATCCCGAATACATACGATGGCTCGGCGGCGAGCCTGACGGAACTGCGCGCCAACATCGAGCGGTCAGGGCAGGTCGGCCAGCTTGTGGCAGCGAATCTGCGTTCCAGTGTCATCGTGGTGCCGCTGCTGGATGTCGACGCGCACGGGCAGCGGCTCGACTATCACGAGTTCTCCGGCAAGCTGGAACGGCTGCGGCACAAATATGAGAACGGGTCGATCCGCCTGCATATTACGGGATTCGCGAAGGTCGTGGGCGACCTGATTGAAGGACTGAAGCATGTCGTGCTGTTCTTCGGTTTGGCTATCGCCGTCTGTGCCGGCGTTCTGTACTGGCATACGCGCTGCATGCGCAGCACGGTGCTGGTGGTGTTCTGCTCGCTGCTGTCGGTGGTATGGCTGCTCGGGTTGCTGTCCCTGCTTGGCTACGAGCTCGATCCCTATTCGATCCTCGCGCCATTCCTCGTCTTTGCGATCGGCATGAGCCATGGCGCGCAGAAGATGAACGGGATCATGCAAGACATCGGGCGGGGCCTGCACCGCCTTACCGCTGCGCGGCTGACGTATCGCCGGCTGTTTGTCGCGGGACTGACGGCACTGCTCGCGGATGCGGTCGGCTTCGCGGTGCTGATGGTGATCCGGATCCAGGTCATTCATGACCTTGCGGTCGCGGCCAGCCTGGGTGTGGCCGTGCTGATCTTTACCAACCTGGTCTTGCTGCCCATCCTGCTGTCTTATGTGGGCGTCAACCCGGAGGCGGCGCTGCGCAGCCTGCGGGGAGACAGCGCAAGCGCCGGGAGTGCGGACGCCGGCGCAGTGGTGGCACCGCGCAAGCATGCGTTCTGGGCATTCCTCGACCGCTTCACGCAGCGCAAGTGGGCTGCACTGGCACTGGGAATTGCCATGGCACTGGGCGCCGCCAGCTTCATCGTGCGGCTTGACCTGAAGGTTGGCGACCTGGAACCGGGTGCGCCAGAACTGCGCCGGGACGCCCGCTACAACCGGGACACCGCGTTCATGGTCGCAAACTACGCCGCGAGCAGCGACACCTATGTGGTGATGGTAAGAACGCCGCAATTCCAGTGTTCCCGCTTCAGCACCCTTTCACTGGTCGACGACCTGGAATGGAAGCTGCGGCAACTGCCCGGAGTTGATGGCACGAGCTCCTTCGCCAGCCTGGCCAAGACCGCAGCCGTGGGCATGAACGAAGGCAGCTTCAAGTGGCACGACGTACCGCGCACGCAGGACATGCTGAACGCCATCACCACACGCGCGCCGCGCGAAATGTTCAACCAGAACTGCGACCTGCTGACGATCTACGTCTACCTCAGGGACCACAAGTCGGACACGCTGGATGCCGTGGTGAAGGTGGTGGACCAGTTTGGCCAGACCAACAATACGGCGGACCTGAAGTTCCTTTCCGCCGCCGGCAACGCAGGCATCGAGGCCGCTACCAATATCGTGGTCAGGCAGGCCAATGGCCAGATGCTCCTGCTGGTTTACGCGGCCGTGATCCTGCTCGCCTTCGTGACCTTCCGCTCCTGGCGGGCGGTGCTGTGCGCCGTGATTCCGCTGATGCTGACGACCATCCTGACTGAGGCGCTGATGGTCAAGCTGGGCATCGGCGTCAAGGTGGCCACGCTGCCCGTGATCGCGCTGGGGGTGGGCATCGGCGTCGACTATGCGCTGTACGTGCTCGCCGTGACGCTGGCGGAACTGCGCCAGGGCAACAGCCTGTCAGCGTCCTACTACCGCGCGCTTCTCTTTACCGGGAAGGTTGTCGTGCTGACCGGCGTCACG
This sequence comes from Cupriavidus necator N-1, assembly GCF_000219215.1. Taxonomy (NCBI): domain Bacteria; kingdom Pseudomonadati; phylum Pseudomonadota; class Betaproteobacteria; order Burkholderiales; family Burkholderiaceae; genus Cupriavidus; species Cupriavidus necator. The sequence continues at coordinate 225,010 of NC_015724.1, forward strand.
CTTGCCATCGCGGTTGCCACCTGGATGCTCTCGCCCATCAAGTTCCAGGCGGACATGGGAATCCTGCTTGCGTTCATGTTCATCTGGAACATGCTCGGGGCGCTCATCCTGCTGCCGGCGCTGGCGTGCTTCCTCTTTCCTCATGCCTCGTCCGAGGCCCGCGTGCCGGCTGGCGCAACGGCTTCCAGCTCATCCGGCCGATTCCGGATGGGGAGGGGCGGCCCTATGGACATGAATTGACACAATACGAGAGAAACTGGATATGGATCAGGATTGGATGAAGCCGGGTCAAGCGGGGGAACCCGAGGCGCTGGCGCAGCGGACCGAAGCGCTGCACTTGTTGCCGGGGTGGTTCCGGCGGCCAACGCCGCTGCTGTGGCGGGAAATGCGGTCGCACTGCGTGCCGGCTCATTGGCGGTACCAGGAAGTCCGCGAATGCCTGCGCCAGGCGGCGCACGAAGTGTCCACGGAGGAAGCGGAGCGGCGCAACCTAATCCTGCGCAATCCGATTCCGGACAACGATCACTCCACCTTGCGCACGCTGATCTGCGCCTACCAGACCATGTTGCCCGGTGAAAGGGCGAAGTCGCACCGGCATTCTCCGCATGCCATGCGGGTCATCCTGGAGTCGCGGGGCGCCTATTCGATCGTCGACGGGCACAAGCACCCCATGGAGAGCGGCGATATCGTGCTGACGCCGGGCGGTAGCTGGCATGGCCATGGCCATGAGGGCAGCGAGCAGGCGTTCTGGCTGGACGGCCTGGACGTGCCGCTTACCCATCTGCTGGAGCCGATGTTCTATGAGCCCCATCCCGATCAATGGGAGCGGGTCGCGCAGGAAACCACGCATTCGCCGATGCGGTTCGCGTGGACCGACACCATGGCCGCGCTGGATCGGGCAGAGCCCGATCCCACCGGCCATTTCGGTACCACGATCACGTTGCCCACACCGATGATGCCGACGGTCACGCTCAAGGTATGCCGGTGGCCGGCGAACTGGGCGAACCGGCCATACCGCCATACCGCGAATACCGTCTACGTGGTGATGCGCGGCAGCGGACGTTCCGAGGTGGGCGAACTGGAGGTCGACTGGAGTTTTGGTGATACCTTCGTCGCGCCCGCGTGGAGCCGGGTTTCGCATCATGCGACCGATGACAGCGTGATCTGCACGATCAGCGACGAGCAGCTGATGCACTGGGCCAGGTACTACCGCGTCGAGGACCTGGGCCGCGGCGAGATGCCGTTGCCGCTTCAAGCCAATCCCTAAACCAATTTCAAGGAGATAAGTACCATGTATCTTTGCCGCTTTGACGATGACCGCCTTGGCGTGGTGGAAGCAGACACCGTCTTCGACGTGACGCCTGCACTGGAAGTGCTGCCGACGCATCGCTATCCGCTACCCCGCGTGGATCCGCTGATCGCCAATCTGGCGGCTGTCCGCGAGCGCATCGCCGGCTTGCGGGACGGCGCACCGCGCTTGCGGCTCGCCGATGTCGAACTGCTTTGTCCTGTCGCCAACCCGGGCAAGATCATCGCCGCGCCGGTGAACTATGTCGATCATCTGCATGAAGGCCTGAGCCAGCCTGAAATCCATCATGGCAACAAGATTAACGAGATCAGCCAGGCGGGGCTGTTCCTCAAGGCAACCAGTTCGCTGGTGGGGCCTTCGCACGGCGTCTTCATCCAGCACCCCGAACGACGGAATGACCATGAAATCGAACTGGTTGCAGTGATCGGCAAGAGCGGGCGGAATATCCCGCAGGCCGATGCGCTCTCGTATGTTGCAGGCTATTGCGTCGGCCTCGACATGACGGTGCGGGGGCCGGAAGAAAGAAGCATGCGCAAGTCGATCGACAGCTACTCGGTGGTGGGGCCATGGCTTGCCACGGCGGATGCCGTCGCCGACCCTTCGAACCTGACCCTGTCGGTCACGGTCAATGGCGAGCACCGGCAGCGCGAAAACACCAGCAACCTGATCATGGGCATTGCGCAACTGATTGCGTTCGCGTCGTCCTTCTACACCTTGTATCCCGGCGACATCCTGTTCACGGGAACGCCTGCGGGCGTCGGACCGGTGAAGTCCGGCGACCGGTTGACCGCGAGCGTCGAAGGCGTGGGCCGCATGGAGGTCAAGGTAGGCCTGGCGCGGTAGTAGATGGGCAGAGCCGCCGGCACACCGGCGGCTTTGCCACATAGAGGGAAGGGAGGAAGCAAAACCCCGACGGCTTGTGCAGTGGGGTCGACATGTCGCCAATGCTCCGGGTACTGTTCCGGCCGGCCAGGAAGCCCGGCGCCGACAATCGGCGGGATTCCTGGCCGGCTAGCTGCGCTGGCGTGCTGATCGCGGTAGGAATGCCCATTACTGAGCACCCCCGCACATACATGGACGCCCCCCGGTTTGCCAAGTTTTCAATCCGTGATGGCTCGAAGGTAGAGATTGCACTCATACATCCGGCCTTTCGGTGCGGCGCTGCCGCTGTCCCTGATGGAATCCGCTGGCCTAGCTCTCAGTAGATCCGTGTGCTCGCGGCACGCTGTGCGGGTCAGATTCTCTAGGCCACGGTCTTACCAGTTTCGCCATCAATTCATGATCACCTGAGCAATCGATAGGAGGAATGCACTACGGGGGTTACATTGCCTATGCTAGGCCGCTCCGACTACGCGACGGCTATTGCTGTCGCGTAGTCGGAGCGGAACTCGCGATCACCGGACAGCAAGGCCCAGATGATTCTGGCATTCTTGTTGGCCAGTGCAACGGCTGCCACATTAGCGTTACGCCGCTTTAGTAGTCGGGTCAACCAGTTGTCAACAGCCTGCTTCTTTCGCTCGGTCGCATAGATTACCGAGCATGCTCCCTGGATCAGTAGCGTCCGAAGATATGAATCTCCTCGCTTGCTCATCCCCAACAGCACCGTCTTGCCGCCACTAGAGTTTTGCTTGGGTACAAGTCCGAGCCACGCACTTACCTGTCGACCGTTTTTGAAGCTTTTCGCGTCACCCATTGAAGCCACCATCGCACTGGCCGTGATCGGACCTATGCCCGGCATACGGGCCAGCTTGCGGCTGTCATCACACATGCGATGCCAGACTACAATTTGATTCTCGAGATCATGGACCTGGCCTTCAAGTGTTCCAGTAGCCGTTCCACAAGCTGGCGGACTGATCCCGGCAATTCGTTGGTAGCATCCTCGATAAGCTCTGGGACTCGGTTTGCTATATGAGCAATGCCCTGCGGGACTATAAGTCCGAATTCGCCCAATATCCCACGGATTTGATTAGCTTGGGCTGTCCGTGCTTTCACAAAACCTTGCCGGACGCGGTGGAGCGAAAGCACAGCTTGTTGCTCGATGCTCTTGATCGGCACGAAACGCATGTTTGGCCGCCCAACCGCTTCGCAGATGGCCTCAGCGTCAGCCGTATCGTTCTTGTTCGTTTTCACATACGGTTTGACAAACTGCGGTGCCATCAGCCTCACATCATGCCCTAAGCTCCGCAGCTTGCGAGCCCAAAAGTGTGAGCTTGAGCATGCTTCCATACCGACCAGACATGGTGGCACGTTGGCAAAGAATGCTGCGACCTGGTCACGTTTGAGTTGCTTTCTCAACACGGTCTTGCCATGCACATTCACGCCGTGCAACTGAAAGACCGTTTTTGCCAAGTCGATCCCAATTGTCGTGATCATCATGTCTAAGCTCCTCGTTGTTCCGGGTGGGTGTGCTCAGCAGCCACGTATCCACTATGGCATCTTTGACGCGGCTGGTTTGAGGTTGGGGGGCGTCCATACCAATAGATCCCGGCGTGTCCAATTCGGGCACCGGGCTCCTACCTTGGGTGTTTGACGGCAAAACGCCGGTCGGGCCACGGGTGAAGGATTCGAGGTGGTGGGAGCCAGGCATCCGCGATCCGCTCGACCCGCGTCCACGTCATGTGATCCTTTTGGCTGCGGCGCCGGAGCGCACGCCGCCAGAGATCAACGACGTGGTAACGGAACGCGCCGAGTGCCCGCGAGTCTGTCTCACTAACGCTCAGCTCCCCCTCTTCCAGCACGCCCGCCTTGAGCCACTTGCGCACAAGACGAATGATGCGTTGGTCGCCGATCCGGTGCTCAATGAACCGGACTAGCCATTCCTGGCTAACCGAGTCGAAAAAGCTCCGAATATCCGCATCCAGAATCCAGTTCACCGGGGTGCTGGTGATGGCCGTCGCCAGCGCGTCCAGCGCATCGTGCTAGCTGCGCGCGGGCCGGAACCCATACGAGAACCCGAGGAAATCCTCCTCGTAGATCGCGTTCAGCACATCAACCACCGCGCGTTGAACAATCTTGTCCTCCAACGCGGCAATCCCCAACGGCCGCTGCTTACCGTCCGGCTTCGGTATGTACCGCCGCCGGACGGGTAGTGCCCGATACGCTCCGCTCTGTACTTGCGCATGCAGTCGCTCGAGATGTTCTTCCAGTCCTGCTTCGTAGTACCGCCACGTCACGCCGTCCACCCCAGGGGCCGCATTGCGCTTGAGCGCAAAGAACGACTCCCTAAGGCGATCGATCGTGACGTGGTGCAGCAGCGCAGTGAACCGCTCCTTCTTCCGCTGCCTTGCAGCTTGCCGTACCCGTTCCAACCCCTGTGACACGCTTGCCCGGTTCTGCGCCCGGCGCGTGCGTGGTTGATCCGTGTTCCCCTTGGTCCCCGCCCTTCGCTCCACCCACTCCGCAGCCGGTTTCCCGACGTTGTTCGCAGGCCTCGACGCTGTTGGGTCGGAGGAGGCGCGCTTGCGCGCTGGCCTCCGTCCGCCGCCCAAACTGCACGTGCGGTTTTCCCGCATGCAGCTTTCACGAAGATGCAGCATGCTGAGAGGCAATAGAAGGTATCAATCCGACAAGATTCACCAACCCGAGATCGCCATATAGCCGCGCCTCCGTCATGAGCTTCCAGCCTCGGTTGCGCCAGCGTTTGAATCGATGTGACCATATTCGCCGCACGATCCAGCGGTCGAGCCGGTTGAAGATTCTTCGTACGTGGGAGCGTTTGTAATAGTGCCCCCAGCCCCGCAAGATAGGGTTAAGTCGCGCGATCAGATCGCGCGTCCGAAGCGGGATGCACCGCTTAGTGAGGCGACGAACCTGATCCATCAGCCGCTGGATCGATTTCTCCCGGGGATATGCATACAGCGCCCCGGATCGCGCACCGCTGCGAATCTTCGCCGCAGGTAGCGAGAGTCGCCGCCCGCGCTTGATCTTGTACCCGAGGAACTCGAATCCAAATTGAACCTGTACGATTCGAGTCTTCTCTGGATGCAGTTGTACGCCCAGTGCTGTCAGGATTTTCGTCGCCGCCGCGATCGCGGCGTGCGCTTCGGCTCGGGAGGAACAGGTAATCACCCAGTCATCCGCGTACCGCGTAAGCTGATAGCCCCTGCGCCGCATCTCCCGATCAAACGGCGTCAGGAGAATATTACTCAGCAACGGGGATGCGACCCCACCCTGCGGGGTTCCGCGCTCGCTCGGAAAGAGGCGGCCTTGGCCGAAGCTTCCGGCTTTAAGCATCGCCTTGATCAGCCCCAGCACCCGGCCATCTGCAACGCGCCGGGCAATGAGCGCCAGTAGTTTGTCATGGTCCACCGACCCAAAGAAGTCCTTGAGATCAGCGTCTACAATCCATTCCCCACCAGCTTCGATTTCCTTCCAGATCTTGCGCAGAGCGTCGTGTGTCGATCGCCCTCGCCGATACCCGAAGTTGGCATCGTCGAATATCGGTTCAAAGACAGGCTCCAGCCGGTTGAGCAGTGCCTGCTGACATACACGGTCGTAAATCGACGGAATGCCAAGCTTGCGGAACTCTCCCGGCTTGCCCACCTTCGGGATCGAGACCTGCCGGACCGGTTGCGGCTGATAGGTTTGCGCGCGCAATTCCGCCTGCAGGCGACCCAGTTGCTGGTCCGCCTGTTCTGCGAAGGCCGCTACGCTAATCCCATCGATACCGCCACTACCCCGGTTGGCCCTTACTCGCTCCCAGGCAACCTCCAGATTCTTCCGTTGATAGACCTTGTCAATCAATGAGTGGACTTTCCTTGCCTCCATCGGGTTGATCCAATCGGACAGTCTCCTCGGACGCGGATGTACGGGTATTTCACTCATGGAACTGATCCTCCTCTGCGCCCTTACTCACTGCCTTCCCGGCTCTTCCCAATCATCTTCGCCGGCTGCCTTCCCCGACCCAGTTCCGTCGCCGATCTCTCGGTCACGTGGTTTTGGCCACGCTTCAGGTACTACTCAGCCGTCCGACTACTGACACAGCACCGCTCGCCACTTCGCTCCTCGCTTATAGATACTATGAAGGGCCGCGGGAGGTTAAGCCCCTGGAGTAAAACGAAGATTCGCAGTCTCGTTTCTCCGAAGGAGCACGCAAATGAACACGACGCCTAACACAGCCCTTCACGGGCAGAATACGACGATCACCGGCTGGCTGTACATGGCTTTCGAACTGGGCGACAAGAGCTGGAAGCTGTCGCTAGGCGACGGCGTGCTTGGACCGAGCCGGCATACCTTGGGCGCTGGTGACCTGAATGCAGTCCTGCAAGTGATCGCCAAGGCCAAGGCTCGCTGCGGCCTGGCGCCGCAAGCCCCGGTGCGCAGTTGCTACGAGGCCGGCCGCGATGGCTTCTGGCTGCACCGCTGGTTGATCGAACAAGGCATCGCTAACCTGGTCGTGGATTCGGCCAGCATTGAAGTCAACCGCCGCGCCCGACGCGCCAAGACCGACCGGGTCGACGGCGACAAGCTGCTCTCGATGTTGATGCGTTACTACGCCGGCGAGCGGCGCCTGTGGGCAGTCGCGCGAGTCCCGACACCACAGCAGGAAGATGAGCGGCGTTTGCACCGCGAGCTCGGGCGACTCAGGCTCGAACGTGCGGCCCACAGCAACCGGATTCGTTCGCTGCTCGTACTGCACAACCTGCGGGTCGCCCACATCGGGGACCGATCCTGGAAGCACTGGTGGAACGCCCATGGCTCGCAACTGCCCGCTGGCTTGAGTGCCGAGATCGAGCGTGAAGTCGCAAGACTGGCGCTGGTCGAAACGCAGATCAAAACGATCGAAACCCAGCAGCGCGACGCCGTGAAGGCTGGCACGCAGCCAGCCATCGCGCTGCTCGCGCGGCTCAGGGGGATCGGCCTGGGCAGCTCCTGGCTCCTGATCAACGAACTGTTTGGCTGGCGGCGCTTTCACAACCGCCGCGAAGTCGCAGGCTGCCTCGGACTTGCACCGACGCCTTACAGCAGTGGCGAAAGCCAGGTCGAGCAAGGCATCAGCAAAGCGGGCAACAAACGATCGCGCTGGCTCATGATCGAACTGGCATGGGCCTGGTTACGCTACCAGCCAACGAGTCAGCTCACGCAATGGTTCAATGAGCGCTTCGCGCGAGGCAGCAAGCGCATGCGTCGCGTCGGTATTGTCGCAGTTGCCCGACGATTGGCAATTGCCCTATGGCGCTATCTCGAGTACGGCGAGATTCCCCACGGGGCAAGCCTCAAATCAGTACACTGAGGTAATTCCGATCTAAGCATGGAGAGCGAAGCGGTACGATAGCAGGTCAGCGCGCCCGTAAGTGAGCCGGGCTACCCCCTGCGGGTAGCCGTCCTTATAGATGGGGCGCGCCAAGGTAACAGGGGTAGTTCCAGCGCTTTGCGCACGTGGTATGTGGTGCCCGGCCTTTGCGCCGGCACGGATAGAAGGTTGTCCGGGCAGCAAGCCCGACACTGAAAGACCCCGACCTCGATTTCGCGCCGCTTCAGTCCCCGCAAACGAAAAGTATTGGGCTTGCAAGGAGAGAGTATCGCGCCAGACATCCCTATACTGAAATCCAATACTGGATCGGGGGTTGACACCCTCGCCCTCATAGAAGGCTCACTTCCCGCGGTGCCACCCGCGGACTGTGCCAGTTCTCCTGAGGTCACACGCTGTTCTTCCGTACCGTGCCGCCCGCAAACACCTTGGTGCAGTGGGTGGATGAGAACGCCTTCGCCTCCATAGTGCAGGCTCGACCTTGCCCCACCTTTGGCCGACCGGTTCGTCATTGGGGCAGCCCCCTCGACTACGGCCTGGTACTTCTCCTCATGCCCTTCGGATTCCACCTCGCGATGGACACCCTGCCCTCCGGAGTACTGCGAGCTGGTGGCTCCAGGTCAGCCTTGGCAGTGTCCGGCTCTCGCCTGCGTGCCCGTTTAGGCTTCTCCATACCTTTCCACCTCTCCCCGGCCAGCGAGGCATTACCCCCGCTTTCGGATATAGCGCCCCTCATCCGAGCGCCAGAGGGACTTCAACCCTCCTGAACAACGCGCTGCTCAGCGCACACTACGGCGGAGTCTGACTTCTCCCGTCCGTTCATCATCGGCTTCGGCTCCTCGCCTTCCCGACGCGGACCAGCCCATGCTGCGACTGGCCAGACGAGAGATCTCCCGGTTCCCGCGCAAAGAGCGTCCGTGCGTGCCAGGGTCTTCGACCACGCCGGATCGGAGGGGCGCTCGCGCTCGCGCGCCCCTCCGTGTTGCCTTCCGCGTTCTGAACCGCGTCGGCATCCGGAATTTCACAACTATCGCGGCTCAATGGCTGGCCCGCACGTTCCCCTACCGACGCTTCGCCGACCACCTCGCGGCGCCCTGCGCACGGCTCGGGGCCGATGTGGTTCGCTATTCCTTCATCGTAGTGGACTTGCACCACCTACTCCTTGCCGGTCTCCCGGCGCACTCAGAACTTGTGGCGCAGTCCAACGCCAAAAGTGTTCCCGGTGGCGGCGGTCGTCAGTTTGTCGTAGAGATAGTTGGCATATACGTCGGTGCGCTTGGAGAAATTGTAGCTATAGCCAATCCCTGCAGTGGTACGGTTGAAGTCAGCCAGGGTTTTACGATCGTTCTTCGTCCACACGTAGCTGGCGTTGAGCTGGCCGGGTCCGAGCGGGGCCGAGACCCCGGCTTGATAAGTATATGTGCGTAATTCGGATTGCCCGTTCTTTGTCATGTTGAAGGTGCCGAACAGTTTCAGCACCTTGAAATCGTAGGAGGCTCCGGCGAACATGACCTTCTGGCTGGGTTCGAATGCCGTGATGGCCGTTCCTGTTTTCGTGTGATTGCCGCCGACGGCCACATCGAGCGGGCCGCCCTGGTATCGGATGAATCCGCCAACATTGTTGGTGCCATTGTTATTGGCCGCCTCGCCGAGTCCGTAGATTAACTGGACGCTGAAGCCGGCCATGGTTGGCGAGATGTAGCGCGCCGCGTTGCTCCAGCCGGTATCGCCATGAATCAGCCGCCCGAAATTCGGAGTCCAGTTCTGGACGTTCAGCGGTGAGAAGCGCGTTGAACCGGCGAACGGATTGAATAGCGTCGTCAGATAGAGCAGGGGAGTGGAATTTCTCCCGAGCCTGAGTTCGCCGAACTTGTCTGAAGACAGGCCTACATAGGCACTGCGTGCAAAAAAGGAGTCGGTCGCGCTGCGGCCAGCCTCGCCCGTGTCGGAGCGGAAAAAGCTCTCAAGGGCAAACACGGTGCTCAGGCCGCCGCCAAGGTCCTCCTCTCCGGACATCCCCCAGAAGGGGGTGGTCTCGCCACCGTTATCGAGCTGCCATGAGCTGTATGCCGTGCCGCTTGGCTTGATGCTGCCGATATAGGTATCGATCAGCCCGTAGAGTCGAACGCCGCCATTGGCAGCATGTGCCGTGGCCGATGCACCCAGGCAGGTCAGCAATGCAATGGTCAGCTGGCTCTTAAGGCAATGACTTGCTTTCAACATCCTCTCCTCTCTTGTTATGACTGCGAAGGGCACACAGGCCTGGAGCGCCGCGTCCGCTTCGGACCACTGGTTCTATGCATCGTGGGGAATCAAGCGTCCATTTACGGACCCTGGTATTGCTTCGTTTGCACGTCAGGGCCTGCTGGCATGGCAGCGCAGGCGAGATACGCTTCTACTGCGTACTGCCCCGATAAGCCTCGTCACGAACTACCGGGTTGCGCAGAATCCCCAGTCCGTCGATCTCCACCTCCACTTGGTCACCCGGCCGCATGTGTACAAGCCCGGGCACCTTGAACAGGCCGTATTGACGGGACATATCCCGGCCTTCCACGTCGTCCGGCTGCGGTTTGAGCGCACCGGGCGTACCCATCGCAATCAGGTCGCCGGGCCGCAGCTTGTAGCCTTGGCTCAGGTAACTGATCACCCTGGCGACGTCAAACAGCATGTCGTCAAGCGGCGCGCGCTGGCGCACAACCCCATTGATCCGGGTCAGCACCGCGTGCTTTGCCGGATCGCCGAACTCGTCGCTGGTCATCAGCCACGGCCCGTACGATCCCGATGCTTCGAAGTTCTTCCCGAGGCCGAATTGCCGGTTGTGCACTTGATACTCGCGCACAGAGCCTTCGTTGAGGCAGGTGTATCCCGCCACGTGTTCCATCGCCCGTTGCGCGGGGATGTAGCGTCCGGGCTTGCCGATGATGACGGCCAGCTCACCCTCGTAGTCGAACGCACGCGCAATGGATTCTGGCGGGGCGACGATCGGTTCGTCCGCGCCGACGTAGGATGCCGGCATCCGCATGAAGAGGTGGGGATAGTCGGCGTTGGTCTGAAGCCCTGTCTCTGCAACGTGGCTCTTGAAGTTCAGAGCAAGCGCCCACATGGCATTCGGGCGGTCGAGGAACGGTTTGAGCGTGACCGCAGCCAGTGCGCGATCACCCTGCACGCCTTGCGCCGCGTCGCGCAGGCGCGCAAGTCCGTGCTCCAGTTCCAGGATCGCGATAAGACCTGTGGGCAGTTCCGGTGCGATATCGGAAACGGCAACATAATGAGTCGGGCTGGTGATGACGCCAAGCGCGGTTGCACCGCCTTCCGCATAAGCAATGATTTTCATGATCAGATCCAGTTCATTGGCGTTGCAGTCGAAGTGAGACAGGCGGATGCACTCTTGTCTCCTCGCTCTTCTTGCACGCCTCGTGTGAGGTTCAAGCCTAAGCGGGCATCGGCCGATCGACGTGAACGGATAGCCCGCAGGTTTAACCTCCAGTCCGAAAATTTCCTGAACGGGTGTTAAACGCGGCCAGGCACGCCCTAGACTTCCATGGCCTCTCGTGGCTTGACGAAGGGAGCTTGCGCTGCGTGATGTCGGGCGTGCCCCTGCGCCGACCAGACACGAGTCCCTTCCCAGGGGACAGACACGCTATGCAATTTATTCACTGACAGAAACAAGACATCCGGGAGATGGTCCGATGAAGAGGATTCGGCGCGTGGTGACAGGTTCGCTGAATGGAAAGGCGGTTATCGCCTCCGACGTAGAAGTGCCCGAGCTTGCGTTGGCCCTTGCGGGCGGCGTTACCACGGTGCGCCTGTGCGGGGCGGCGACACCACCTGCAGTCCCCAACTCGGGGGAGTTGACCCAAGCGCCGAAGTTTTCTCCCCCGCCGGGCGGATATCACTTCTCGATCTTCAGCGTGCCCCCGATGAGCGAAGTCGTGGCTGCTGAGCCTGCGGCCGACATCGAGAATGCCAGGGAGGAGTGGGAGCGGGAGATTCCAGGCCTGTTGGAACTGATGGATCCGGACGTGCCGGGAATGCATGCGACCACGTCGATCGATTTTGTCGTCGTTCTCAGTGGAGCGATCACGCTTGAGCTCGACAGTGGTGTCGCGACGGTATTGCACGCTGGAGATACGCTGGTCCAGAACGGGGTACGCCACCGCTGGATGAACCACGGGACCGAGCGGGCCTGGATCGCTGCTGTGGTGCTCGGTACAGAACTCTCGACGCGGAAAACCTGATCGGCAGGCGTCAAATTCAGACGATCTGAACAGCGAACCGACGCGCCGATTAGTGGCTGGCGCGCCTCCACGAGTACTGTACTCATCGAACGCAACTCGCGACATCGTCCAGTCTTCCGTGGGCGATGCGAGTGAGTGTGGTACGACGCCGGCACGCCGACATCGGCAGGATTCGGGCAAACAGAACTGGGGGTAGGTAGGCAAATGACTGCAGGGAAAATCATCATCGACCAAGCGAATGATTTTGATGCTGCCGATGGCTCGGCGCGCGATGAAATTCGCCGGTTCGCAGGCGATGGCGGCACCGATCGCAGCCGGCGTGGCTTGCTGAAGCTGGCTGGTATCGGTGGGGCCTCAATGATTCTGGGCGGCAGAGCCCATGCGGCATCTGGAATCGAAGGTGAGCGGGACGGGGCGCGCGTTTTTGACCCGAACCGGCATGGCAAGGTTCACACGCTGCCCTCGACGCCGGAGACGGTGCGCGTTGGCGAGATGGACCCTGCGGTGCAGTCGGTGCTCGAGATTGAATCGGGCGACGTGGTTCATTACCAGAACACCTGGGTGCATTGGGGCAACGAAGCCAAGTTCGGAATGTCCTTCGCTGAGCGCAACGTGATTCGCAAGCGGTATCCTCAGGGTCCCCAATCGCTGGTTGGTCCAGTGAGTATCAAAGGTGCGGTGCCGGGCGATGTGATCGAGTGCAGGATGATCCGGTTGCGTCCGATCGACTGGGGTTGGAACTCGACCGTCAGGGGCATGGGCGCGTTACCCGGGGATTTCCAGGAGCCGTATCTGCACTATTTCCGGTTCGACGCCGAGCGGCGATTTGCTGAATTCGCTCCCGGCGTACTCATTCCGCTGGCGCCAACGCAAGGCGCCATCGCCGCTCAGCCGGCAGGCGACAAGCCGACGAGTGCGTTGTTGCTCGGTGCATATGGGGGCAATCTTTCGCTTGCGAGTCTGGTCGAGGGTACGTCACTGTTCGTCTCGGTGGAGGTGCCCGGCGCCAAGATGTGGACCGGGGACTCGAATGCCGCGCAAGGAGATGGTGTCGTTAACCAGACTGGCATTGAGTCCGCGATGGAAGACCTGCGGATTCAATACGTGCTGCACAAGCGGGTCGCGCTGAACGCGCCGCTGGCCGAAACGCCGACGCATTGGATCGTACTCGGAGCAGGCCCCACCCTTGAGGAAGCGCTGACAGCAGCTCTGCGACAGATGATCGGGTGGATCAGCGCGGCAACTGCCCTTTCCTGGCACGATGTCTATGCGCTTTGCAGTATCGAAGGTAGTTTTCGGGTGACTCAATACGCAAATCAGACGAACAGCAACTACAGCTTCCCGTCACCTAAAGTCATTCATGCCACGTTGCCCAAGCGCATCTTCAGCGCTGAGCGACAGACGAAGATTTCGCGCTCCCTTCGACCTCAGAATTCTTAAATCAAGGCACTAGTGGGGTTCATGATCATGATCTCTCTTCGACAGGATATGGAGGCCGCGAAAGCCGGGGTCGCGCCTTTGGCGTCAGACGGCACGCAGCACTTGCAATGGCGTATCTACATTCTCTGCGGGCTCGTGGCCTTTCTGGATGGTTTCGACACGCAGTCAATCGGGCCCGCCGCCGATGCAATCGCAGCTTCGATCGGCATCGATATCAAGGACTTTGGTCCGGTTTTCAGCGCGTCGCAGATTGGGTTCCTGATCGGCGCCATGATTTTTAGCGCCCTGGGAGACCGCTTCGGTCGCAAGCGGATGCTGGTTGCGGGAACGTTGATTATTGCCATCAGTTCGTTGGGCACGGCATTCGCGAGTTCATACAACGAGCTGATCGTGATTCGCATCGTAGCCGGGCTCGGCCTTGGCGGGGTTACTCCGAACTTTATCAGCCTGGCATCGGAATTCTCTCCGCTTGTGCTCCGCGCTCGCGTTGTAACGATGCTGTGGGCAGCTGTCCCGCTCGGCGGAATGGTGGGGTCGTTCGTGAGTTCCGTCACGCTTTCTCGGTTTGGGTGGCAGGCGATCTTCCTTCTCGGATGCGGGGCGCCGCTGTTGCTGGTGCCGGCCCTTGTTTTCCTGCTGCCGGAGTCTCGGGAGGTTCAGCGCGGTGCCAACGACAATGGCGCGGCTCAGTTGCGTGTTTCGCCTATCAGGACGCTGTTCGGTGAAGGGCGCGGCCTGGCCACGCTGTGGTTGTGGCTCGCGTCCTGGATGACCTGGGCGTTGCTCGTCGTCATCGGTGTCTGGACCCCGTCATTGCTGCAACGGGCCGGCTGGACGATAGCCATGGCCGCATCGATGCTTGGATTGCTGAACGCAGGCGGCGTCGCGGGAACATTCCTGATTGGCGCCGCGCTCAAGTTCGTTTCTCCCCAACGGGCGTTGATGCTGGCGCTGATCGCCGCGACGGCATCGATAGTGATGTTGGGTGCTTTCACGCACAGTTTTGCTGTGGTTGCAGTCGCGGCCGGCCTTGCGGGTTTCTTCTCCTCCGCAGCGGGCGGTTCCTTGCTGGCACTATCGGCGAGCCTCTACCCGGAACATGTCCGCGCCACTGGGGTGGGCTGGTCCCTGGGGTTCGCGCGTACGGGGGCGGTGCTTGGTCCGGTTTGTGTCGGACTACTGGTTGGATTTCAGTGGTCTGCGGCCAGCATTTATTCAGCGATCGCCCTGCCTGGTCTGGTGGCAGCCGTTTTGGTCGTCCTCCTGAGCAGAACCTCAACCTTCCGCGCCGCAATAGAGTAGTCAGAAGAATTTGTCACCTCGAAACATGGGAAATGCCAATGTCTACGGAAGAATCGAACGTCAATAGCCTCACCCTAATCAGCTACAAACAAGCCAGCCAGGCGCTTGAAGCGGCTGTACGGCTAGCGCAAGGACATAACACCGCACTCAGCTTTGTGGTGGTTGACAGCGCTGGGCATCTTGTTGCCGCCGCGCGGATGGATGGCACCCCCTTTGTCACCATTGAAGTCGCGCGCGGAAAGGCATTTGCATGCGTGGCCACCGGCGGGCAGTCTGGCAGGGCGCTGCGCCAGCGTTATGTCGACCATCCTATGGTGTGGGGCAACATCTCATCGTTGGGATATGGCGCACCGTTGCTGCCTGCAATCGGTTCACAGCCAATTTGGGTGAAGGGGGAACTGATCGGGGCGATGGGCGTAAGCGGTGGCGCAGCGGAAATCGAAGAAGAGACGCTGAAAAATGCCATCGAATCGATCGGGGGATCAGTGACGCCGTAGCAGCGGCGGCGATAAAAAGTCGAGAATCCTCCTGACACGGCAAGACAGGAGCCAGTGCTGTCCGGGAAAGGCGCTCCTGATGCTGGCGAGGGTCAGTGTGGAGAAGAGTTTTCCAATAAGGAGATATGCATGCTCACAATTTGGGGACACCAGGGCTCACCCAACGTGCAGAAGGTTATCTGGGCCTGTGAGGAGCTCGGTGCCCGCTATGTCCGGAAGGATATCGGGGGGGCGTTCGGAGGAACCGATACACCCAGCTATCTGGCCAAGAATCCGAACGGACGGGTGCCAACAATAGAGGACGACGGCTTCGCCTTGTGGGAATCCCACGCGATCCTTCGATATCTGGCCGCCAGGGACCCCGCAAAGCGTCTGACCTCCGACGATTGGCAAGCTCGCGCGAAAATTGACCAATGGATGGATTGGCACTGCGCACATCTGTCGCCTGCCATTCGCTCCCTTGTCGTGCTTGTCGTCAAGCCCAGGAGCACGATGCCAACCCCGGAAGAAATCGAAGCGGCCCGGGCGGAAATCATCCCGCTGCTGCGACTGGTGGATCGGGAGCTTGAGCAGCGCGACTATGTCGCCGGCAATACGTTCACGATAGCCGACATCCCCGTGGCGATTAGCTACAATCTCTGGAAGATCATGGAGCCGGCCTGCGCTGACTTTCCTGCCTTGGAAGCATGGTACGCCCGGATCAACAGACGGGTCGCTTTCAAACCGATGAGTGGACAGAGACGCGTTTAACTACGCGAAGCGACGGCAACCCATGTGAGTTTCCTCCGTGGGTTCACCGTCGTCTGTTCCTGCCGGTCTCCACTATTTTGGTTGACCTCACCTCGGTTCAAGAAAAGCGATGTCAGTCGTCCGTCGGCGAAATTCGCTCGGTGACAATGCCATGTGCTTCGTGAAGAAACGCGTGAAGTTGCTATGGGTCCCAAATCCGAGTTCGTCGGCCAGATCGACTAGCGGTCTGTCTGTGGTGGCAAGCCAGCGCGTTGCGATGCCTAAACGCAGGCTATCGATGTAGTGCCGAGGCGGGACCCCGACGCAAAGACTGAACTGCGCAAAGAAATGTGAACGGGAAATGCCTGCCGAGCGTGTAATTTCGCTAACCTGAGGATTCTCCGTCGCATGTTCGTGGATATAAGCGATAGCCTTTCTGATCCGGTGATCGGTCGGGCGCGTGTTCCTTAGCGCCCTGCCATCCGCATCGAGATTCCCATACTGCCTCACGACAGTACCGACCACCGCCTTCAGGCGCTCCTCGCAGGTCCCTGGCGATCCCAGGGACCGCGTTGTGATAGCGGCGACAAGCAAATTGACTTTTTCCCGAAGCTCGTCGGCAATCGGTTCTCGTGGACGAGGGAACAGATAATCCAGATGCGGCGCGGCATCCTTGAATTCGTTCGCCAACCAGGATGGGTTCAGAAAGAGCGACAGAATGGTGGTTGGACCGCAATCGCTGGGACGCTTCGCGTGCAGCACCCATGGATTGAGCAACACCACAGAGCTATCGTCCACCTCCAGCGAGGCGGATTCCAGCTGTAGCGCCGTATCCGCGCCGCTGAGCTTGATGATCACGTTGAATTCGCGATGTGCGTGCTCGACGATCGCTTGCTCAGTGGTGTTGATCGTCGCACGCCCGAAGTCGCCCTGCAGAATTTGGGCCGGGAGCCTCTCAGCCATCCCCTACTCCTGTTCGTTCAGTCAATCCGACGCAGATCTGCCGGCACGCGCGCCGGCATGCCGATCAGTACGCTTGCGGCGGCGCGGCCGCCTGGATCGCCTCCGGGCTGATGAGCACGGCATCCGCGTCGCAATACACCCATTCGCCCGGCCTGAAGATCACGCCCCCGAAGGTCAGCGGGACGTTATCTTCGGCGCCCGGCTGCTCGGACGCATTGCGCAGTGCCGTCGTACCCAGTGCCTTGACGCCGATGTCGATGCCATTGACGGTCTTGCTGTCGCGAATGACGCCATGAATGACCAGTCCCGCCCAACCATTGGCCGCCGCCAGTCCGGCAAGCCGGTCGCCGAACACGCCGATGCGCAGCGAGCCGCCCACATCGACGACCAGCACGCGGCCGGCGCCGGGCGTCGAAAGACGGCGCAACACCGGCCTGTGATCCTCCTGCACGCGCAGGGTCGCGCAGGGGCCGGCAAAATGCTCGCGCAAGCCGAAGCTGCGGAATTGCAGCTGGCAGACCGAGGTCGTGTCAGGGTGCTCGTCGGAAAGGTCGCTGGTAGAGAACATGATAAGCATGGGGGCGTGAAGTGGGAGGAATGCGCGCGGCCGTGTGACACCACACGGCCGCGCCTGCTTAGTTGAGCGTGATGCCGGCCTTTTTCACCACCTCGCCGTACCGTGCATAGTCGCTGCGGATCTGTTTGGCGAATTCATCCGGGCTGTTGCCCACCGGGGTGATGCCTAGATCGAGCATCCTGGCCCGCGTTTCGGGCTGATCCAGCACCTTGCGGATTTCCCGCTGCAAGCGCGTCACGACGGCGGGCGGCGTGCCGGCTGGCGCGAGGATGCCTACCCAGGAATCGACGCTGAAGTTCCTGACCCCGGACTCCATCAGCGTCGGCACTTCCGGCAGCGACGCGATGCGCTGGCTGCCGGTCACGGCGATGGCACGGACCTGGCCGCTCTTCACATACTGGGACACGCTCGCCACTGCGGTGCAGAGCACGGGCAGGGAGCCGCCGAGCACGTCCGTCAGCGCCTGCGAGCCGCCCTTGTACGGGATGTGCTGCAGATTGATGCCGGCCTGTTCCTTCAGCAACTCTCCGGCAAGATGGCAGGTGGTGCCGGTGCCGGAACTGCCGAACGACAAGCCGGTGCTCTTCCTGGAGCTGGCGTAGGCGACCAGCTCCTTGAAGTTCTTGGCGGGTACCGACGGACTGGTCACGAAGATCAGGGTGGCGTCGCCCACCTTGGTGATGGGAGCGAAATCAGCCAGCACGTTAAAGCGCGGCTTGGTGATGTGGGTGCCGGTCACCAGCGCGCCGTCGAAGCCGAGCAGCAAGGTGTAGCCGTCGGCGCTTGCCTTGGCTACCATCTCCGCGCCGATATTGCCCGAGGCGCCGGGCCGGTTGTCGACGATCACGGACTGGCCCAGCGCTTGCCCCAGCTTGTCCGCCACCAGGCGCGCGCTGGCGTCGGTGACACCGCCGGGAACGAACGGCACCACCAGCCGTATCGGGCGCGACGGGTACGCCTCGGCGCTGGCTTGGGCGGTCCCGCCGGCGCCGATGGCGGTGATGATGCCTAACACGCCCAGGCAAATCTTCGGGTAGCGCATTGAGTCTCCTGCAAATTTTTCGTTAGATGAATGATCAGGCACCTGTGCGGGCCATTCTACGGATGCGGGCGGCGCATGATGTGCCGTTCCCATGCGCATTGCACCGGGTACGCCGACGAAAATTCCGCAGAAAAAGGCGTGGGCAGCACGATATGCTGCAACGGGACGCACACCGGCACCGGTGGAAATCGCCGCGCGGCTTCCCGCTGCTGGCCCTACTTCCGTGCCGTGGGTTCCGGCAGCGGCAGCGCGGTCTGGTACTTCACCTGCTTGAGCGCGAAGCTGGAGCGGATGCTTGCCACCCCAGCCAGCCGCGTCAGCTTGTCGACGATAAAGTGCTCGAGCGCCTGCACTTCGGCAACCACCACCCGGATCAGGTAGTCGGAATCGCCACTCATCAGATAGCACTCCATCACCTGCGGCAGTGCTAGGACCGCGCGCTCGAACGATTCCAGGCCGGCGCGGGTCTGCTTTTCCAGCGTAACCTGGATGAAGACGTTGACGTTGAGGCCAAGCTTGCGGGGATCCAGCAGCGTGACATGTCTGCTGATCAGTCCCGACTGCTTCAGCACGCGCACGCGTGCCAGGCAGGGTGACGGTGAAAGGTTGACGCGGGCCGCCAATTCCACATTGGTGAGGCAGGCGTCGCGCTGCAGCTCGGCCAGTATCCTGAGGTCGATTTTGTCGAGATCGATCATGGAAGCATTATGGTTGGGACTGCAGGATTGCCAGCCTTGCGCGGGTCTCGTGGCTGCCCTGCAGCAGCACGGACAGGGAGTCCCAGTTGCCGTTCAGCAATTGCCGCCGCGGGCCGTCGCGCATGCCAATGGCCAGCGTTGCGTCGGGCAGGGCGAGTGTCATGTTGGCCAGGTCGATTTGCAGTGTCGTGGCCGGCCGCGCTTCGCAGTGCGCCTGCAACCGCCGCACCGCATCATCAGCCAGGTGGACGCAGGCGATGCCAAGCGCCACGCAATTGCCGGCGAAGATCTCGCCAAACGACTCTCCCACGATGGCACGTATGCCGTACCGGCGCAGTGCCTGCGGCGCGTGCTCGCGCGAAGAGCCGCAGCCGAAGTTGGCGTTGACCAGCAGGATCTCCGCGCCGGCGAAGCGCGGGTCATCGAAGGGGTGCAGGCGCTGCCGGGCCCGCGCCAGCTTGCGCTCGTCGCCGAACACATGGGCCTCCAGGCCGTCGAAGGTGATGCACTTGAGATGGCGCGCGGGCATGATCTGGTCGGTGTCGATGTCATCGCCGCGCAGTGGCATGGCGCGGGCGGCAATCTGTTCTATGCGGTGGTTCATGGTTGCTCGATGGTGCGCGATGATGGGGGTGCGGTTCCGTCAATGCCGAACAGCCGGCGCGCGTCGACGATCTCGCCCGCGATGGCGGCCGCTGCCACCATAACCGGCGACATCAGCATGGTGCGGCCCTCGGGCGAGCCCTGGCGGCCGCGGAAGTTCCGGTTGGACGATGAGGCACAGCGCTGGTGGCCGCTGAGGCGGTCGGCATTCATGCCGCAGCACAGCGAGCAGCCGGCGTCGCGCATTTCAAAGCCGGCCTCGGTGAAGAGGCGGTCGATGCCGCTGGCAATCAGCGCCTCGTGTACCGCGCGCGAGCCTGGCACCACCAGCGCCTTCACATGTGCGGCGACGCGATAGGTGCCGCGCCGCAGGTGCTCGGCAACGGCTTCGAAGTCGGATAGCCGGCCGTTGGTGCAGGAGCCGATGAATGCCACGTCGACGCGGGTGCCGGCAATGGGCTGTTCCGCTTCAAGTCCCATGAATCCGAGCGTGTCGGCCAGCGCCGGCGACACCACGGGAATCCGCTCATGCACGGCCACCGCCTGGTCCGGCGAGGTGCCCCATGTGACCATCGGGCCGATCTCGTCCGCATGCAGCGTGACCCTGTTGTCATAGCGCGCGTCCGCATCGGAGCGGACCTTCTCCCAGCGCGCGACGGACTGCCTGAAGCGTTGCCCGGCGGGCGCGTGCGCGCGGCCTTGCAGGTAGCGGTAGGTGGTGGCATCCGGATTGACATAGCCGCACCGCGCGCCGCCCTCGATCGCCATATTGCAGAGCGTCATGCGCTCTTCCATCGAGAAGCGCTCCACCACCTCGCCGCCGAATTCATAGGCATAGCCGACGCCGCCCTTGGCGCCCAGGCGCGCAATCGCGTACAAGGCGACATCCTTCGCGTAGACGCCCGGTGCCAGCTTGCCGACGATGTCGATGCGACGCACGCGCAGCTTTTCACACAGCATGGTCTGGCTGGCCAGCACGTCGCGCACCTGGGTCGTGCCGATGCCGAAGGCGACTGCGCCAAAGGCACCATATGTCGAGGTATGGCTGTCGCCACAGACCACTACCATGCCCGGGTGGATCAGCCCGCGCTCCGGCGCGATCACGTGGATGATGCCGTGTTCGCCTTGGCGTGGATCGAAGTAGCGGATGCCGGATTCCGCGGCATTGCCGCGCATCGTGGCAATCTGCAGGGCGCTGGTGGCATCGTCCACGGCCTCGGGGTCTCCCAGGGTCGAGGTGGTATGGTCGGACGTGGAGAAGGTGCGCTCCGGGTACGCCACCTTCAGCCCTCGTTCGCGCAGCGTGGCAAACGCCTGCGGACTGGAGACTTCATTGAGCATGTGGCGGTCCACCACGATCTGGTACTGGCCGGGTGCGAGCTCGCGCAGCGCGTGGCTGTCGAACACTTTTTCGTAGAGCGTCTTTCCCATCGTCCGATTCCCGTTCGCCTCAGCCTTGCGTGCCGCCGGCCTGGGGCCGGTGATGATCGAGCACCGTGCCGGCGCCGACCAGTTGCTCGATGCGTGCCTCTTCGATGCCGGCCTCGCGCAGGACCTCGATCGAATGTTCACCGAAGGCCGGTGGCACGCGGAAGCCGCTGGCGTTGTCGCCGTCGTAGCGGATGGCGCGGTTGGCGGCGCGCACCGGGCCGTAATCCGGGTGCTCCAGCTGGTAGAAGATGTCCAGATGGCGTACCTGCTCGTCCGCGTCCAGTTCATCAAGGCGCAGCTCCGGCGCCGCCGGCACGTCGTGCTGTTGCAGGCGCGCCATCCAGGTGTCGCGGTCGGCGGTGGCAAAGACGGCGCTGAGCTCGGCCGCGATCGCGTCGTAGCCGTGCACGCGGCTTTGCCGGTCCGGGTACGCCTGCGCCAGGTCCGGGCGCTCGATGGCGCCAAGCAGGCTCTGCCAGAATTTTTCCGGCGACGACAGGTGCAGCCCGATACGGCGTCCGCACTTGCAGGTGACCAGGTAGGACTGCGACTTGGACGCGCGGCTGAAGAACTCCGGCGCGCTGCCATAGGCCGACAGTTGTCCGAGCGGTTCGGTGGCCAGCGCGATCATCGCTTCCAGCATGGAGACCTCCACTTTCCGGCCGCGCCCGGTGGAGGCGCGCTCGACCAGCGCGCCCAGGATGCCGATGCAGGCGTAGATGCCGGAAATGGTGTCGGATACCGGCGGCCCCGGCACGCGTGAATCGGTGCCGCGATGGAACATCGACATCCATCCGGACAGGGCCTGGCCGACATTGTCGAAGGCCGGGCGGTGCGCGTAAGGGCCGTCGGCGCCGAAGCCCGTGATCGAGCAATGCACCAGCCGCGGATTGATCCGACGCAGGTGCTCCGCGTCCAGGCCCAGCTTGGTTTCGCTGCCGGGGCGCATATTCAGCAGCAGCACATCCGCGTCGCGCAGCAGCTCCTGCAGCACCTCCCTGCCATCGGGCGTGGCGAAGTCGAGCACCAGCGAGCGCTTGTTGCGGTTGTGCGACTGGAAGTGGCCGGCATACAGGCCACCGTCGAAGGTGCGGAACGGGTCCACCACCTTGGGTGATTCGACCTTGATCACCTCGGCGCCGAGTTCACCCAGCAACTGGGCCGCAAGCGGTGCGGTGATAAAGCGGCCGATCTCGATAACACGGACGTTCTGCAGGACTTTCATTGCGGCTCCTTCTGGACAAGGTGCGCTGAAGCTTCCTCTTCGGTGCGCACCCAAAGTGCATTGGCGATGGGGTGTTCGATTTCCTCGGCCAGATGGCCGAGCAGGCCGACGGCACGGCTCACCACCGCCAGGCCGCGGCACAGCTTCCAGGACAGGCCAAGCTCGGATGCGATGGCGCCGATCGCCCCGGTGGCGTTTACCGGCAGCTGGCCAGGCTTGCCGAAGGCGCGCTCGGCTTCCAGCGAGATCGCTTTCATCAGCGCGACGTAAGGCCCGGCCAGGCCGTTTTCCTCGGCGATGGCAAACAGCGTGACCGCGCGCGGGTCGACCGGCTTATGCACGGGGTGGCCAATGCCCGGCACCGGCAGGCGTTGCTGCCGATGTTCCTGCACGATGCGCGCGGCGGTTTCCGCCACGTCGTATTGCTTTGCCGTGCCAAGTGGCTGCACGCCCTGCAGCAGGCGGGCGGCGCCTTCGGCCGTGCCCGCGAAGGTCGTGCCCATGCCGCACAGGCCTGCCGCGATCGCGGCCTGCATCGACTCCGGCGCGCCGAGATAGGTCAGCCGCGCCACCATCGCGGAGGGCGTCATGCCGTGCTCGACCAGCACGGCGAGAATGGCGTTGAATACGGTCGATTCGGCGGCGCCTGGCCTTCTGCCGGTGACTTCGAGGAAGGCAAAGTCCCCCAGGGCGATCTTGCCTAGCACGTCCTGGCACAGGTCCAGTCCGCGCACCGTGATGCGGTCGGCGGTGCTCCAGCCCATGTCCGATCGCAGTTCCTGTTTTTCCATGGCTTACTCCTGTTGAATACGTTACCTCGCCGGGGGGGCGTTGGCGGTCAGGGCCTGTGCGCGTCGGCCGATACGATGGCGCGCGGCAGCAGCAGGATCAGCAGGCAGCACAGCAGCAGGCAGGCGCCCAGCACATAGGTGCCGCTGTTGACATTGCCGGTCACGTTCTTGGCGACATTGGTGATCATGGCGCCGGTGATGCCAGCCAGGCTGCCGACCGAGTTGATCATGGCCAGCCCCGCGGCGGCCGCGGCGCCGGTGAGGGCGCGCCCTGAGAAGATCCAGAAGAGCGGTGCCACGCCGAGAATGCCGGCAGCCGCCACGGAGATCAGCAGCAACGACATTTCCAGCTGGCTGGCAAAGGCAGCGCTCAGGATCAGGCCGATGCCGGCGCAGCCCGCCGGTATGGCGGCGTGCAGGCGGCGTTCGCCGGTCCGGTTCGAATGCACGGCATTGGCCACGATGAACACGCCCGCGACCACATAGGGCAGCGCGGACAGCAGGCCGACGTGATAGATGTTCTTGAGGCCGGTGGCCTGGATGATGGAGGGAAGCCAGAACGAGAGGCCGTAGAACCCGGTGTTCATGGTCAGCAGGATTGCGCACAGCAGCCAGATCACCGGGCTCTTCAACGCTGCGCCGAAATTGTGGGTCTTGTGCGCGTTTTCGGCGGCAAGGTTGCGCTTGATCAGCGCCTTCTCATCGGCGCTCAGCCAGCGCGCCTTGTCGACCGAGTCCGTCAGGCAGGCCAGCACCACGATGCCAAGGATCACCGCGGGCAGCCCTTCGATGAGCAGCATCCATTGCCAGCCACGGTGGCCAAAAGCCTCGTGCATGTTCTGCAGGATCCAGCCCGATACCGGTCCGCCGATGCAAAGGCTCAGCGGCAGCGCGAACATAAAGCCGGCCAGCACGCGATTCTGCTTGTGCGAGGGGAACCACTGGTTCAGGTAAAGCACGACGCCCGGGAAGAAGCCGGCTTCGCACACGCCCAGCAGAAAGCGCAGCACGTAGAACATAGTTGCCGGGGTAATGTGGAATAGCGCAGCCAGCGGCTCGATGTACATCATGGAGATCGAGACGCAACCCCAGCTGATCATAATCCGCGAGATCCAGCGGCGCGCGCCCACGCGGTGAAGGATCAGGTTGCTCGGCATTTCAAAGAGCACATAGCCCCAGAAGAGCATGCTCGCGGCGAGCGCGTAGACGTTGTCGTTCAGGTTCAGGTCGCCGAGCATCTGCAGCTTGGCGAAGCCGATATTGACGCGATCAAGGTACGAGATCACGTAGCAGACAAAGAACAGTGGCACTGTCCGCCAGAAAACCTTGTCGTAGGTGCGCTTCTCAAGATCGGGCAATGCGGCCTCGATCGAGGTTGGCTGAATGCTCGTGGCCATGCTGTCTCCATTTCGTTTTGTGCCAGGGATGCGGATGCATCGGCGGCCTGTCTTTGCGCTGCTGGCCACACGCCAGTTCGGTATAGCGTCTGTCAATTTGCGCAACTATATTGTA
This sequence comes from Cupriavidus necator N-1, assembly GCF_000219215.1. Classification (NCBI taxonomy): domain Bacteria; kingdom Pseudomonadati; phylum Pseudomonadota; class Betaproteobacteria; order Burkholderiales; family Burkholderiaceae; genus Cupriavidus; species Cupriavidus necator. The sequence continues at coordinate 249,617 of NC_015724.1, forward strand.
GGACAATAGTGTAGCTGGCGACGCTGTGCTATGAGGGTTAGTCCTGATCAGGTTGGTAGCGGCCCGGTAATCAGCAGGTCCACAGTGGGTTGCCGGTCCGGAACTCAGAAATCGTGGGAAAGGCCCAGGTTGAAGGCGCGGCGGGCATTACCGTTGACGGAAAGCGCATCACCGATGGTGTATGAGGCACCGTTGTGATTCGTAACTGTGCCGTATGCGGAATATAAGTAGGTGCGCTTTGAGTAATGGTATTTATAGCCAATGGCAAACTGGCCGGCATTGCGATCCGAGTCAGGTCCGCTGCGCATATCCCGGTTGTAGATATAACTGAGCAGGAACTGATGCCTGCCGAGTGGCACCGAGACCCCCACCAGGAAACTGTTGTAGCTGGTGAAGACCCGATCCCCGCCAAGGACCGTCGAGCCGGGCGGATTCTCCATGCTGGCGCGCTGGATCTGGAGGTCACCGTACAGGGTGGCAATGCCGGCGTCGTAATTGGCGGCTAGCGTGGTGGTCCTGCTGGTGGCGCTGGCACCGGCGTTGTTGGTGTTGTAGAAAGCTAGTCCCACATTCAGCCGGGATGCCTGGTACATCAGGTTCGCACTGTATTGTCGGCCCTTGGCGCTATCGCCCGGGACTTCCCCGAGCGCATACATCGCGGAGGCCGTCAGGCCGCCAAAAGCCGGCGTCACGTAGATCACGGAATTGCTGGCACGGCCGCTGGTGTTCTGCAGATTAGCCATATTTCCGGCCATTCCCTGGAAGAACGGGTCGGCCAGCGTGGTTACCAGGAACGCCGGCGTGTACTGGCGGCCCATGGTCAGGGTGCCGGCGTTGCTGGCGAGCCCGACAAAGGCCTGCCGGCCAAACAACGGTCCCGCCGGATACTGGTTGAGCACCTGTGCGCCTTGCGACGACACGCCGGTATCGACGTAAAACCCCATTTCCGCAACAAATATGGCTTTCAGGTCATTACCAAGGTTCTCGCTGCCGCGAAAACCAAGGCGAGAGCCGCGTGCGACCCCGCCCTGCAGCGCGTTCCGGACCACCGGTCCGGAGGAGGTGCCATTTGCATGATTAACCGATCCGCTCTGGTAGACATAACCGGCATCCAGCACCCCGTAAATATGGCCGCTTCCACCCGGTGCTACCGGGCCGGCCTGCGCCATTGCGTTTGCGGCAACACCGCCGAGTCCGATCGCCAAGATCGGTAGGATTCCCGCGTGCCACGCGCGCTGGTTTGGCCGATGACGCTTCAATTTTGTGCCTCCTGGTTGGCGAGCAACCGTCGAAGTCGGTTGCGTAGTGGTGAGTGAGACGAAAGGTGGTCGGCGGTGAATCACCCGAGGGACATCGTGTGGCCGTTTCGTTGTGGGGGTCATGACATAGCAATACAATATTGTAGGACAATAATGTGCGTTATATTGAGTTACAATAAGGGTAATCGCGAGGAGAGATCACCAGATATGACGAATCCATCCGCAACGCAGCGCAGCACGCTCGAATATGTCGTCGACAGCCTGAGGCATGCGATCCTGAGCGGCCGTCTCGTACCAGGTCAGCGCCTGGTCGAGGCAGACCTGACGCGCGAGCTTGGCGTCAGCCGCGGTCCCGTGCGCGAGTCATTCCGCCGGCTGTCGGCCGAAGGCCTGGTGGAAAGCATTCCGAACCAGACCACCATGGTCAGGCGCTACTCGCAGCTGGAAATGAAAGAGCTGTTCGAGGTGCGCGCGGAGCTCGAAGCGCTGGCGGCCCGTCGCACGGCCAGCCGCATGAACGAGGCATGCGTGCGTGAACGCTTCCTGCAGGCGACCCAGCCGATCTGGGAAGATCACCATGGCATGAGCCCGGCAGCCTACTTCGAAGAGAACCGACGCTTTCACCAGGCCATCGCCGACGAATGCGGGAATGCCAAACTCACCGATTTCATCGGACGGCTACAACTGCCGATGATCATGTTCCAGCTCGGCAATGCCATCCACGGCGAAGCACAGCAAGAATCAGTCGTTGAGCACCGTCTCATTGCCCAGGCAATCGTGAGCGGCGATGCCGACAAGTCTGCCCAGCTGATCCGCGAACATCTCCGGCGCGCCAGCGAATTTGTGGACCGCATGCCGGCCGACACATTCAGGCCCTGACCTCGGCACGTGTTCCCTGACCCGCCGCCAACGACAAGGGCTTGCCCCGCATCGGTGGCGTAGCGCAAGTCATCCTCCAGCGTTATTCCACCACCTCGCCCGCGTCGTCCTGACGGGCGACGGCAGCTGTTCCCCTGCGCCCCGGCACGGTATGCGGGCAGACGAGTGCCCTGCGGCATCGTTGCGCGTGGTTTGCGCCTCGCGGCAGTGGCATATGCCGAAATCCGCGATGTTCATGCGCCAACTCGGCATCCCATGCTGCGGACCCATTCATAGAATAAAAACCAAGAATACTTATTGGAGACCTCGCATGACGAACCTCGCTTCCCCCCGCGCCCAACTGCTTGAACAAGCCCAGCGCCGGGGCGATGATGATCCGCAGGAAACGCAGGAATGGCTCGATGCGCTGGAGGCCGTCGTTGCGCAATGCGGGCAGGAGCGGGCGCGCTACCTGCTGGGTCGGCTGCTCGATGTCGCGCCTACGCTGGGGGTGTCCACCACGGCGCAGAGCAATAGCCCTTACGTGAACACCATCCCCGTTGAGCGCCAGCCACCTTATCCAGGCGACGCCGCCATGGAAGCGCGAATCACGGCCATCGTGCGCTGGAATGCGCTGGCCATGGTGGTGCGTGCCAACAAGGCATATGGTGAGCTTGGCGGCCATATTTCAAGCTATGCGTCGGCTGCGGACCTGTTCGAAGTCGGCTTCAATCACTTCTTCCGTGGTGCGGAAGCTGGCAACGGTGGGGACCTGGTCTACTTCCAGCCGCACTCGGCGCCGGGCGTGTACGCACGCGCCTTCCTGGAGGGCAGGCTGTCCGAAGGGCAGCTCGACAACTTCCGCCGCGAGTCGGAGGGCAAGGGACTGTGCTCCTACCCGCATCCGTGGCTGATGCCCGACTTCTGGCAGTTCCCGACCGGCTCCATGGGGCTGGGTCCGATCCAGGCGGTGTATCAGGCCCGGTTCATGCGCTACCTGGAACATCGCGGCCTGCAGGCAACCTCGGGCCGCCACGTCTGGGGCGTGTTCGGCGATGGCGAGATGGACGAGCCCGAATCGATCGCGGCGATTCCGTTGGCCGCGCGCGAAAAGCTCGACAACCTGACTTTCGTCATCAACTGCAACCTGCAGCGCCTGGATGGGCCCGTGCGCGGCAACGGCCAGATCGTGCAGGAGCTGGAAGCGTTGTTCCGCGGCGCCGGCTGGAACGTCATCAAGGTGCTGTGGGGCAGTGCGTGGGACCCGATCTTCGCGCGCGATCACTCCGGCGCGCTGCTGCGCGCCTTCGCCGCCACCATGGACGGCCAGTTCCAGACCTACAAGGCCAAGGACGGCCACTACGGGCGCGCGCACTTCTTCGGCCAGAACGAGGCGTTGAAGGCGCTGGTCGCCCATATGACGCCGGAGGAGGTGGCCGAACTCAATCGCGGCGGCCACGACCTGCGTAAGCTGCACGCTGCCTTTGCCGCCGCGCGCGACCACAAGGGACAGCCGACCGTGATCCTGGCCAAGACCGTCAAGGGCTATGGCATGGGCGATGCCGGCCAGGCGCAGAACACCACGCACCAGCAGAAGAAGCTTGACCTCGATGCGCTGAAGGCCTTCCGCAGGCGCTTCGGGCTTGACCTGTCCGACGAGGACCTGGAAGCCATGCGCTTCTACCGGCCCGCCGAGGACAGCGCCGAGCTGCGCTACCTGCGCGAACGCCGGGCAGCGCTGGGTGGCTACCTGCCCGCGCGCCGCCGCCAGGCCGACGCGGTGCCGGTGCCGGCGCTGCCGCAGTACGGCCAGTTCGCCGTCCAAGCCGAAGGCAAGGAAATGTCAACGACCATGGCAATGGTGCGCATGCTGACTGGCCTGCTCAAGGACAAGACGCTGGGCCCGCGCGTGGTACCCATCGTTGCCGACGAGGCGCGCACGTTCGGCATGGCCAGCCTGTTCCGGCAGGTCGGCATCTACTCGTCGCAGGGCCAGTTGTACGAGCCCGAGGATGCCGGTTCGATGCTGTATTACCGAGAGGACATCAGGGGCCAGATCCTGGAGGAGGGCATCACCGAGGCCGGTGCGATGTCGTCGTGGATCGCGGCAGGCACCGCCTACAGCACGCATGGCACGGCCATGTTGCCGCTCTACATCTACTACTCGATGTTCGGTTTCCAGCGTATTGGCGACCTGATCTGGGCCGCGGGCGACCAGCGCGCGCGGGGTTTCCTGGTGGGCGCCACCGCCGGGCGCACCACGCTTTCCGGCGAAGGCCTGCAGCACCAGGACGGCACCAGCCACATCATTGCCGCCACCATTCCCAACTGCCGCGCCTACGATCCCGCCTACGCCTACGAGCTGGCGGTGATCGTCGACGAGGGCATGCGTGCCATGATGGAGCGTCAGGAAGACGTCTTCTATTACCTCACCGTGATGAATGAGAACTACGCGCAGCCGTCGATGCCGGCTGGCGTGGAGCGCGACATCGTGCGTGGCATGTACAGGCTTGCGCAGACAGAGAGAGGCGGGCGCGGCAAGGTGCGCCTGCTTGGCAGCGGCGCCATCCTGCGTGAGGTGGAAGCTGCGGCGCGCATGCTGGCCGAGGACTGGCAGGTCGACAGCGAAGTGTTCAGCGTGACGAGCTTCTCCGAACTGGAACGCGAGGCGCGCGAGGTGGCGCGCCAGCAGTTGCACCAACCCCTGGCAGAGGTCGCGCCCAGCCACGTCGAGCGGCTGCTGGCAGGCAATGCGCCGGTGGTGGCAGCCACGGACTACGTACGCGCGTATCCGCAGCTGATCGCGCCCTACGTGCGCGCGCCCTATACGGTTCTTGGTACCGATGGCTACGGCCGTAGCGATAACCGTCCGTCGCTGCGCCGCTTCTTCGAGGTGGATCGCGCCTATGTGTGCGTGGCCGCGCTGCGGGCGCTCGCGGCGCAAGGCACCGTGCCTGCCGCGCTGGTTGCGCAGGCACTGGAGCGATACGGTATCGACGCCGGCAAGCCGGCGCCGTCGCTGCTCTGAGATCATACGAAGGCGTGCCATGCGCTTGCCCGGCAAAAGGATGCGGCAAGGTGCGCCATCGTATTGCGCAATGGCGCGATCGCCTATGGTTGCTTTACAGAACATTGGATCTCTTTCATGCTCAGCCGCGCTGCTGCATCGGCGGTTAATGCTGAAAGCAGGGGGCATTCCCTGCCAGGCGACAAAATTGAAAGCCGTCCAAAAATGCCGCTTCCCACTGGCTTCGCGCCGGAGCTGTTCTGCCCTTGATACTGGCGGGCTGTGCAGCGTGGGCTAGCGGATTTTCCGAAAAGCCGGTCACGCTGATTGTTCCGCAGGCGCCAGGCGGCGCCAATGACGCCATCGCAGAATCGTGGCGCAACGGCTAAGTGCGATCTGGGGCAGCCTTTCCTGAGACAACCGTCCGGGCGCCGGCGGCGGTATCGGCACTGAACAGCGCCTTCGCGAGTCCCTGGCTGCGCGGGTGTGCTGTCGACGCGCCGGCGCATGAAATCAAGCCTGCGCAGCGCCTGTCGGCAACGGCAGAAAAAAAACGCCGATGCCCTTCCGGCAGACTTACCGGGAACCGTTTGCCAGGCAAGCAGATCCCCACTTCGGGTATTCGTGGGACGACGTGTCGGTTACTGGAAACAAGCCGGCATGGCAAGCGTGCGGGGGTATCTCCCGCATGCGCCGCTCCATTGCGCTGGCAATCTGTCCGAAGCTTGCCGCAAGTCATGCTGAACGCGAACATCTTTGCCCGCAACCATGTCTGGCAAGCCCGCCCGCTCAAGAGTTGAAAAGCCAGGATGACAGCCCGAGTCACGATTCACGCCAACACCATATCGACGCCATACTCAGTCACAATTTCCGACAGCCGGGAGCATCGATGGCTCGCTGACGAGCCAGCCGAAGCCGGAGGTGTGGACGCCGGGCCATCGCCAGCCCATCTGGTGCTCTCCAGCCTTGGCGCTTGCACGAGGTCTCACCGCCAACCAGAAGGACCCGCTCGAAGCATTCAACCGCGAAATATCGCGTAACAACGAGGACGTCGACAAGGGCGTGCTACGCCCCGTTGCGCAGCGCTACGCTGACTACGTTCCGACGCCCGTGCAGCGTGCGGCAGAGAACTTCTTCTCTAATGTCAGCGACGTCTATTCGTCGGTGAGCAACCTGTTGCAGGGCAAGCCCGGCCGCGCCGCCGAAGACACCATGCGCGTGGCCATTATTGGCGTGCTTGACATAAGCGGCCCGATCGACATCGCGACGCCGGCCGGCTTGCCAAGGTACAAGGAAGACTTCGGCCAGACCCTCGGCGTCTGCGGCGTGCCGCCTGGTCCTTACCTGGTGCTGCCGTTGTTCTGACCAAGCTCCGTGCCTGATAGCGCCGGCATGCTGGTCGATCGCCAGTTTGGTCCGTCGGCCTATCTCGATCCGGTCTCGCTACGCAATTCGCTGGCTGGCGTCCGCATCGTGGCTGGCCGCGCCCAACTGCTCGGGGCCACCAGCCTGATCGAACAGGCCGCACTGGACCATTTACACATTCATGCGCAATGCCTACCTGCAGCGGCGCGAGTACCAGATCTATGACGGCAACCTGCCGCGAAGCCAAGACGAAGAGGAAGCGGAACCGGCCCCGGCCGATCGCAACGCGGCCAGGGCCAGTCCTGCGGAGGAAACGCCTGTCGACAGCAAGCCGGTCGATGGCGGGCAGGTGAGTCCCGGCCTGCCGGCGCCGGCCGCGCCCCAGCTGCTGAAGCTGGTCCCCCCGGGCATCCGGTTTGGCCGCTGAGTGCAGGCCCGCGGCTATGCACGCCGACCGATCGCCGCAAGCGCCGGCGGCCGCACTAGTCGATTTCCAGCACATCGGCGACCTGCTGCTGGTTCCTGTAGCGAACTTCCTGGCGCATGACGAGTCGCCGGGCGGGACAACACCAGTCGGTCATGTCGAGCATCGTGGGCTCCAGTTCGATATCCGTATCGACCAGCCGGAAGCGTCCAGGATCAACGAACTTGGTATATCGGATCGGCCAGCAGAGCAGCGTGCCGCCGGTAGCAAGTTTCAGGCGCTGCAGCGTGCCAACCCTCCGCTCAAATAAGGCGCACATTGAGCCAACGAAGTCAGACACCTTGGTGCCCGTGCGGCGATCCACGATGCGAAACTCGTAGCATGAGGCAAACCTCACCGCCGGCAGTACCTGGCCTTCGACCAGCGCCGGTGGGTACAGCAGCAGTCCGTTCGAGTCGGTACTCATTTCCCCGACCAGATCGGTGTACCGCCCATAGGCCCAGAACGCGGGCGTTCAGGCTGCGCACGACCGGTTGCCCGGAGCGCGCGTCAATCACGAGCCGGTGACGCTGCACTATCTCCGCCGGCGGGCCCATTAGGTGCCGAAGCGCAGACTTGGGGTAGATATCCAGATCGCACGAACAATGGGCTTCAGCGTCCTGGTGGAGGGACGATCACCACGGCAAGTGCTGCAAGCGCGCGCCGGTTCCAGCCATCGCACATCGGCCGCCATTCCGATAACAATTCGGCATCGGGTCGAAAAGAAAATGCGAATGGACGCTCCAGTTCGTGGTTTTTAGAATCCGTTCACGCTGAAAGTACGCGTGAATCCCCGCATAAACAGGCGCCATCCCGAACCAGCCAAATACCGATGCCGGAGTCAGGGCAGGAATCCTTATGGGCTCTTTCCTGACCCATGGTTGCGCAATGCGCCGCGGCAGCGTTCGGGCAGAAGTAGAAAAACACGGAGACAACATGAAGAGTTCACTGGTGGGCGCCACTTTCCTGGTGCTCACGGGCGTTTGTACGGCTGCAGGTGCGCAGAGCCAGGTCACGCTCTATGGCAGGCTGAATACCTCGCTGGAGTATTCGGATGCCACCACGGCATCGGATGGCACCCGGCTCGGAGGTACAGGGCGGCTGACCAACAATCGCTCGGTGTTTGGCATGCGCGGGGAAGAGTCCCTTGGCGATAGCCTGAAGGCGATCTGGCAGATCGAGAGTTCGATTTCGCTGGATAGCGGCGGCGGGCAGATCGCCGGGCGCAATACGCGCATCGGCCTAGCTGGCTCCGCGGGAAGTTTCTTCATGGGCAACTGGACCACGCCATACCTGGAGGCCACGTCCGCGTACGATCCGTTCTATCCGACAACAGCCGGCTATATGGCGATCATGGGCAACGGCTCGACCCCGACTTCAAACAACGTCGAGGATACTAGTTCTTTCGATCGACGCCAGAAGAACAGTATCCACTACCGCAGCGCGAGCTGGAACGGCTTTCGCGCGGGGGTTACCTGGGGCGTCAACGAAGAGCGCGTGACGGTGCCGCGCAACCCGAGTCTGTGGTCGTTCTCCGCGGCCTATGACGGTGGTCCGCTCAATCTCGTGCTGGCCTACGAGCGGCACAACAACTACCAGACCGCGGGGCGTGACGATGACGGCTTGAAGGTCGGCGTTTCGTACCAGTTCCCTATCACCAGGGTTTCGGCCATCTATGAGCGGCTGCACTACCGCACCGCCACCGGCGACCTGAAGCGCGATGCCTACTACGCCTCGGTGGTGCAGACACTGTGGACCGGCAGCCTGCGCGCGGGAGTCGGCGTGGCCAGCAATGGCCGCGGCAATGCCACGGAAGCCGTCGGCTTCTTCCGCAGCGGGGCGGACACCGGTGCGGTGCAGGCGACCATCGGCTACGAATATCCGCTGTCGAAGCGAACAGCCGTGTTCGGCTTCTATAGCCGCATTTTCAATAAGAAGAACGCGACCTACGACTTCGCGATCAACGAGCTGGGCATCTCCGCCGGCGCCGATCCGCAGACCTTTGCGCTGGGCATGCGCCACACCTTCTGAGCGCGTGCCGAGCCTCATCCCCAATTCCAGGAGTATAGAAATGCGCTTCACGACCACCCGCAGGGCAGTCCTCGCAATGCTGCTCTGCCTACCATTGATGCACACCGCGGCGCGTGCCGATGGCTTTCCTTCCAAGCCGATCAAGATGGTGGTGCCGTTTGCCGCTGGCAGCGCCACCGACCTGCTGGCGCGCATCGTCAGTGCGGAAATGAGCACCGGCTCCAACATGCAGATCGTCATCGACAACCGTCCCGGCGCCGGCGGCACGATCGGCACCGCGGTGGTGGCCAAGTCGCCGCCGGACGGCTACACGCTGCTGCTGACGTCGGCCGGCCACGCCGTCAATCCGACGCTCTACCCGAAGCTGTCCTATGACACGACCCGCGACCTGATGGGCGTATCCACGGTAGCAACCATGCCCTACCTGCTGGTGGTGGGCGCATCGAGTCCATACCGCACGCTGAAGGAACTGCTCGCGGCCGCGCGCGCCCGGCCGGATGCCGTGACCTACAGTTCGGCGGGCAGCGGCAGCTCTTCGCACCTGAGCGGCGAGCTGTTCAACGTGACGGCGGGCGTGCAAACGCGGCATATCCCGTACAAAGGCGCACCTGCGGCGATCACCGATGTGATGAGCGGGCGCGTGGACATGTTCTTCGCGCCATCCATCACCGCGCTGCAATTTGTCAAGGAAGGCAAGCTGCGCATCCTCGGCGTGGCCACCGCGGCGCGGGTGCCGTCGATGCCTGACGTTCCCACCATTGCGGAAGCGGGTGTGCCTGGCTACGTCTTTGACGCCTGGTTCGGTGTGCTGGCGCCGGCCGGAACCCCGAAAGACATCATCGCGCAACTGAACACCGCCATGCTGAAGGCGCTCGGTTCCCCGGCGACAAAGGAAAAGCTCAAGGCGCAAGGCGCGGAGGCAAAGCCCTCCACGCCGGGCGCTCTCGACAAGCTGATCGCGGTCGACATCGCAAAGCTGGAACCGGTCGTCAAGCGCTCGGGCGCACAGCCGGGACAGTAAACGCTTGCCGGCGTCCGGCTTTCGGGCGCCCCCCTTCGTCTGCAAAGGAACAATTCGATATGGCTAGACTTGCATCGGCCCTCGTACGTGCCGTCGCTATCGGCTGCCTGACGGCGGCCGCCGGAGCAACCATGGCAGCGCCGGCACAAGCGGTCGCGCACGCCGACCGGATCCTGGTCAACGGCACCGTGTTGACCATGGATGCCGCCGACGGGATCGCACAGGCAATTGCCATCCGCGGGGACAAGATCGCCGCGGTGGGGACCAATCAAGAGGTCAGGCGGCTCGCCGGGCAGCACACCGAGGTGGTGGACCTGGGCGGGCGCACGGTGATTCCGGGGTTGATCGACACGCACATCCATGCCATCCGCGGTGGCCAGGGCTATGGCTTCGAGACCTACTGGTACGAAGGCGAGACCACTAGCCTGGCCGCCGGCCTCGAGCAGCTGCGCCAGACTGCACTGGCGCGCGGCGCCGGGAAATGGGTGGTCGTGACGGGTTCCTGGCACCCCGACCAGTTCGCCGAAAAGCGCGCGCCGACGTCGGCGGAACTGACTGCGCTGCTGCCGGACAACCCGGCCTACGTGCAGTACCTGTATGACTACGCGGTAGTCAATGCCAAAGCCATCGAAGTCCTGGGATTGGAGCAGGCGGACGCGTTGCCGGCGGGCGTGCGTGCCGAGCGCGATGGCGCAGGCCGCCTGACCGGGCGCATCCTCGGCGCGATCCGCCCGCTGTCCGCCCTGTACGCCCGCATCCACGCGCAGAGCAACGTTGATACGGCGGGCAACCTGGCGGCGTTCTTCGGCAAGCTCAACAGCCTGGGCGTCACGGCCATGATCGATGCCAGCGCGGGGCCTGGCGCGAACTATGACCCGCTGTTCGCGCTGTGGCGCGAGCAACGATTGCCGCTGCGCGTGAGCTATCGTGTTTCCGCCATGGCCGCCGGCAATGAGTCGGACTGGCTCCAGAACACGCTGGCCTACCTGCCGCCGCGCCTCGGCGACGGCAAGCTGCGCTTCCTGGGGCCGGGCGAAATGCTGGTGTTCGGCATGGATGACGGCGTCACCATGGGGCCGGGTTTCCGGCCGGTGGCGAAGGACCGTGCGGAACTGCTCAAGGTCGCTTCGTTCGCCGCCAGCCGGGGCTACCCGGTGGAAATCCACGCCTACACCGATGACGCGGCCAGCGCGATCCTGGATGTGTTCGAGGAGGTGGCGCGGAGCCACGACCTGGGCAAGCTGCGCTGGGCCATGGCCCATCTCAATACTGGCAAGCCTGAGACCTTCCGGCGCATGAAGGTGCTCGGCCTGGCCTACACGGTGCAGATGGGCCCGTATTTCGAGGCGGGCGCGATCGGCCATGCCAACGATAACCATGTGGCCGAGTCGGCGCCGCCTGTACGCCTTGCATTGCGGCAAGGGCTGAAGGTGGCGGGCGGCACCGATGCAACGCGCATCGGCATCCCGGGCGTCTGGCGTGCGCTGGAGTTCCATGTCAGCGGCTATGCCATCGGCAAGGAAGTGCGGCGCCGCGAGGAATTTCGCCTGACGCGTCTGGAAGCGCTGCGGCTGTACACGGCCAACGCGGCGTGGATTTCGTTTGACGAGAACGTACGCGGCACGCTCGAGGCAGGCAAGCTGGCTGACCTCGCGGTGCTGGACAAGCCTTACCTGACGGTGCCGATGGCGGACATTCACCGCATCCGCTCGGTGCTGACACTGGTCGACGGTAAGGTCGTCCATGCCGACGGCAGCTTCGCCAGCCTGAAGGCGCGGTGAATGCCACACCTGATCGTCGAATACACGCGCAACCTTGGCGAGAGCGCACGCATCGGGGCCTTGCTCGACACGCTGTGCAGCACCCTGGCCATGCAGCACGGCACATTCCCCGTCGGTGGCATCCGAGCGCGAGCCATGTGCCTGGATACGTATCGCATCGCCGACGGTAGCGCCGACGATGCCTTCGTGCACGTGACGCTGGCGGTCGCAGCAGGCCGCCCTGGCGACGTGCTCGGTGACACCGTCAATGCGCTGTTTGACGCCATGATCGCGCATTTTGCCGCGCTCTACCGGCGCCGCTACCTGGCGCTGTCGCTGGAGCTGCGCGAGTTCTCCGGCGCCGGCACCTACCGCAGCCTGAACAATATCCACCAGCGTTTCAGTAGCCTCCAATAGCGCGGGCATACAACCACAAGAAAAGAAGATCCATGGAGGAGACACGGCATGAAGATCGGATCCATGGGCGCGGCGCTGATCGCAGCCACGCCAGCCCTGGCCCTGGCACAATCGGTGACGATGTACGGGGTGATCGACACTGGCGTGGAGTACGTCAGCAACGTCGGCGCGGCAGGCGACGGGCTGGTGCGCATGCCCACGCTTACCGGCACAGTGCCGTCGCGCTGGGGGATGCGCGGCACCGAAGACCTGGGCGGTGGGCTCAAGAGTGTGTTCGTGCTTGAATCAGGCTTTGCTCCCGATACTGGCGGCGCCAACCAGGGCGGCCGGCTGTTCGGCCGGCAGGCGCTGGTGGGACTGAGCGGCAAGTGGGGCCAGCTGTCGTTCGGGCGCCAGTACACCATGCTGTTCTGGGCCAACCTCGATGCGGACATTCTCGGCCCGAACGTGTATGGCGCCGCATCGCTCGACAGCTACCTGCCAAATACGCGCGCCGACAATGCGGTGGCATACAAGGGCAGCTTCGGCGGGCTGACGGTCGGCGCCACCTACAGTTTCGGCCGCGACGCGGTCAACGCCGGGCCCAGCCCGACCGGCACGAACTGCGCTGGCGAGAACCCGGCAAGCCAATCCGCATGCCGGGAATGGTCGGCGCTGATCCAGTACGAGCAAAAGGGGTGGGGCGTGAGCGCCGCCTATGATTCGCTGCGCGGCGGACCGGGCGCGTTCGGCGGGTTGGGCAGCAAGTCGATGACTGACGACCGCCTGTCGCTCAACGGCTATGTGCTGCTGGAGCGTGCCAAACTAGGGCTGGGTGTGATCCGGCGTGACAACGAGGGAAGTCCCACGCCGCGAAGCGATCTCTGGTACGGCGGCGTCACCTATGACATCACGCCGGCCTTCACGATGTCGGGGCAGGTCTACTATCTGAAGTTCCACGACAGCGCCAATAAAGCCATGCTGTACGCGCTGCGCGGCGCCTACGCATTCTCGAAGCGCTCCTCGGTCTACGCGACCGCCGGCTACATCGATAACGGCGGCCAGCTGGCGTTGTCGGTCAGTGCCGGCGCAGCTGGTTCCAACCCCAGGCCGGGCGGTTCGCAGTTCGGCACGATGGTCGGCATCAAGCACGTGTTCTGACGCATCGCCTGCCGCGGCTGCGCCGCTCAGCCTGCCGCTTCCAGCAGGCGGCTGTGTGGCCAGTGATCGGTGCCGGCGAGTTCGACGGCAACCTGCTTGAGCGTTTCCATGACGGCGAGCGAGGCCCGCGACGGTGGGCGTGCCGCGGCGTAGCCGATCAAGCGCTGCAGCGCAAGCCCGCGGATCGGCTGCGCGCGCAGCTGGCGCGTCTGCAACTCTTCGCGGATCGCCGCAGCAAAATGCACCGTCCACCCGAAGCCGCGCGCCACCAGGCGTCTGGCGACCTCGATCGATTCGACCTCCATCGCCACCTGCAACGCCACGCCCTGGCGCGCCGCAAGGGCCTCCAGCGCGAGCCGCACTCCCGACTTGGGCAAGCCAGCCAGCACGATCGGCAGATGTTGGAGTTGCTCGATGTCCAGCGGACCGTCTCCCAGCGACATATCGTCGTGGGGGCCGATGGCGCATAGGTCTTCAGTCACCAGCGGCATTGCCGAGACGCCGGCGCTCGATACCGGGCCACTGAGCAGGCCGACGTCAAGCGTACCCTGCAGCAGTGCATCTTGCAGGGCAGGCGCGAAGTTTTCCACGAGCCGCAGGCGGATGTCCGGATAGCGTTGCCGCAGTGCCTCGGCCAGCGGGATAAACAGCAAGGGCGCCAGCGCAGGTGTCAGCCCCAATGCCACCAGGCCGCGCGGCGAAGCCGCCAGGTCGGCGATGTCGATCTTGACCTGGTTGGCATAGCGCAGCAGGAACGAGGCACGGTCCAGCAGCACAAGCCCCTCCGGGGTCGGCGTGGCGCCGCGCACATGGCGCTCCACCAGCCTGACGCCAAGCTCTTCCTCAAGCAGCCGGATCTGCCGGCTCAACGCGGGCTGCGCGATATGCAGCGCAGCGGAAGCGCGTCCGAAGTGCTGCAGGGTCGCGAGCACCTTGAAATAGCGAAGCTGTCGCAGGTCCATGGTCATGCCTCGGGATCAGTGGCGTTATGGTCGTTGGCGCATACCATCGTGCAATCGATTGCGCAAAAAGACGGCAGAAAACGATGAGCATGTCGCGCATGGACTGGCTTCTAGAGGGTGCGGGTCGAGTCGCGCACCACCAGCTCGGGGGCCAGCAGCGTGCGCGCGGTGGTCGTGATGCTGCCGTCGAGCGCGCCAAGCATCAGCGCGGCAGCTCGCGTGCCCATCTCATAAAAGTGCACGCGGATCGTGGTCAGCGGGGGTGCGACCGCGTGCATCAGCAGCATGTCGTTGTGGCCGACCACCGACAGGTCTTGCGGGCAACTACCGCCCGTGGCACGCACGGCGGCGTAGCAGCCCAGCGCCAGAAAGTCGTTGGCTGCCACCACGGCGGTAATCCGCGTGCGCCGGGCCAGCAGTTGCGCACAGGCGGCCTGACCCGCGGCTTCCGTATAGGCGGGCGCGCGCACCACCGGGCATTGGGCGGCCGACAGGCCCGCATCGGTGAGCGCCTGCAGGAACCCGGCTTCACGCTCATGTCCGGTGGACACGCTGGCCGGCCCGGCGATATGGCCGATGCGCCGGTGACCCAGCGCATGAAGGTGGGCCACTGCCAGCGCCATGGCCTGCCGGCTGTCGCCTACCACGCTTGACACCCGGCCTGCATCGTCGCTTCGGTTGACCATCACGATCGGCACGCCCTGTGTCAGGCAATGCGCTACGACGGGGTCGTTGCGCTCGGCCGTGGCCAGGATCAGGCCATCCACCTGACGCGCCAGCAACTGGTCGACGATAAAGGTCTGGCGGGCCTTGTCGCCGCCAGCATTGGCCATGATCGGGATATAGCGGTGCCGCGATAGCGCATTCTCGATGCCGAGCACAATGGGCGGAAACACGGGGCTGCTGATATCGGGCACCACCACACCGATGGTGCCCGAGCGGCGCGTGCGCAATGCCGCGGCAATCCGGTTGGGCGAATAGTGCAGATCCTGCGCAGCTTTCAGCACGCGCGCCACCATGTCCTCGCCAATGCGATGGCGCGTCTCGGGGTTAAGCACGCGCGATACCGTCGATGGGTGGATATCGAGCGCCTGGGCGATCTGCTTGATGGTGGGCTTGCTCATTTGGCAGCGGTCGGAAGGACACGTGCCCGATGCTTTCCCGTTATGGCGGCACGAGCAAAAAGTTGATTGGACGCGCGCCCGAGGCGCTACCTAGAATTGCGAGGTATGTCAGGTCAGATTGTGTCTTTTTGTGCAATCGATCGCATTGTAGTCGATTTGATCGGCACATGCCAGTTAGCCCCGGCCCGCCAGATTGATCGAAATCTCGAAAAGGAGAAATTTATGAAAGGAGCGGTTTCGCTCTCCGGCCGATTGCCGGCTTACCAGGAGTTCCGCGAACCGGAGGCCGCTGGCGGACAGGTCGTGGTTGACGTGAGCGCGGCCGCGCTCACGCGGCTCGACATGGCTATCGCCGAAGGGCGCCACTACATCAAGCCACCGGTGGAACAGTTCATCGTAGGGCGTGAGGGCGTGGGGCGTCTGGCGGATGGCCGGCGTATCTATTTCAACGTGAATGCGCCGGCTGCGCCATTCGGCTCGATGGCGCAGCGCGCGCTAGTGGATGCCGAGCTGACCTTCCCGGTGCCGGATGGCATCGACGATGCGCGCGCCGCGGCGCTGGGAAATGCCGGGCTCGCCGCGTGGCTGCCCTTGTCATGGCGCGCACGCATGCTCGCAGGCGAGACAGTGTTGATTCTTGGCGCGACCGGCATCTCCGGGTTGCTCGCGGTGGCGTCGGCGAAGCTGCTCGGCGCCGGGCGCGTGATCGCAGCGGGGCGCGACACGCAGGCGCTGGAGCGCGCGCGGCGGCTGGGCGCCGATGCCGTGGTGGTGCTCGACTCGGGTACGGACCTGCCGGCCGCCTATCGCAAGGCGGCGCAAGGCGAGGTCGACGTCGTGCTGGATTACCTGTGCGGTTCGCCGGCCGAAGCGGCCCTGCAGGTGCTTGGCCATGGCGGCCGACTAGTCCATATCGGCACCACCGTCGGCCCTACCATCACCTTTGCCGGCGCGGCAGCGCGCAAGGCTTGCTTCGACATCATGGGTTTTGCCTACTACCACGCGCCCATCGCGGAGCAGGCGCGGGCCTATGCCGAGTTGTGCCGGCACACCGAGACGGGGCGCATGGAGATCGATATCGAGCCAACGCCGCTGTCCGAGATCGCGCAGGCATGGCAGGCGCAGGCACGGGGCGCGCGCCAGCGCTTTGTGCTGGTGCCCTGAAGGCACGCCAGCGCCGTGCCGAACCCCATACCGAACCGTTATGAAGTCCTGAAGAAAATGCTACTGGATTGCCCGTAGGGCGCTGCGTAAAGTCGTACGCACAGAGAACGGTACCGGTCCACCTGTCACTTTCAACGCTTTTTTGCACCATGCAACAAGGAACCACCATGGATATCACGCCCGCAGAAATGGAAGCCACCCGCATCGCCCGCTGGGGCAAGGTCGAGCCGTACCGCGAGACCTTCATCGAGAGCCGGCTGCCCGGCATGAAGAAGAATATCTACAAGATCATGAATCGCGGCGTGCTCGAGAACAAAGGCGTGGAGCCGGCCATTCCGGGCAATCACCGCTTTGGCGTGACGTTCATCGAAATCCCCGTCGGCCAGGGCGCCAGCCTGCACGCGCACAAGACCGAGGAAGTGTTCTGCCCGTTGAACGGCCGCATGGAGCTCATCTGGGGCGCAAAGGGGCAGTACTCGTTGATGCTGAACCAGTGGGACGTCATCTCGTGCCCGATCGGCGTCATGCGCGGCTTTCGCAACCCGAACGACCACGCGCTCGTCGTCTATTCGGTGGTTGGCGGCACCGACGAGGAATGCGGCCGCATTGCCTGGCACCCCGACGTGGTGAAGGCAGCCGAGGCGACCGGTCTCGTCTACGGCCAGGACGGCTTCATCAAGGAAGCGGGCGCGAACGCGGCGGACCGTGCCGGCGATTGACCGCCGCCACTAGAAGACAGCGAGGAGACCGCATGCCGACCCTTTGCAACCACGCGTGCCGGCGCCAGGCGCTGGCGGCGGCGCGAGCGACGCCGCCATGAACCGTCGCAGCGCGCTTGGATGGATCGCGGCCGGCGCCGCCGGACTTGCGCTGGGGCGCGGTGCGGTGGCGCGCGCGGCAGGCCAGACCGCCGCCTGGACGCCGAGCGGGACGGTGCGCATCGTCGTACCGTTCGCGGCCGGGGGCACCACTGACCTGGTGGCGCGCCTGCTCTCGGACCGGCTTGGCAAGCTGCTTGGACGGGCCGTCATCGTCGACAACCGCGTCGGCGCGGGCGGCAATATCGGCATCGCCAGCGTTGCCCGCGCACCGGCGGACGGCCACACGCTGCTGCTGGCGTCTACCGCTTTCCTCACCAATCCGGCGCTGTTCATACAAAACCCGCCCTATGACCCGGTGCGCCAGTTTGCTCCGATCAGCGAACTGGTCAGCGCGCCAGACCTGATCGCGGTGCGCGCCGACAGCCCCCTCGACAGCCTTGCCGCGCTGGTCGCGCGAGCCAGGCAGCAGCCGGGCGCGCTGACCTTTGCCACGCCCGGCAAGGGCAACAGCGTGCACCTCGGCGGCGAGCTGTTATGGCAGCGCGCCGGGATCTCGCTGCTGCACGTACCGTATAACGGCGCGGCACCGGCCATCCACGCGGTGCTTGGAGGCCAGGTGGATTGCGCGCTGACGGCATTGCCTCCGGCCCGCGCACTGCTGGCGGCCGGCAAGCTGCGTGCGCTGGCGGTAGGTAGTCTCATGCCATGGCCCGGGTTGCCGGGCGTGCCGGCCATTGCGGGCCTGGGCTATCCCGGCTATCGCTCGGAAACCATGCAGGCCCTGTACGCCCCGGCGGGCACGCCGGGCACTGCCATCGCAAGATTGGCCTCTGCGTGCGCCATGCTGCTTGGCGAGGAGACCGTGCGCCGCCAGGCCGCCGAAATGGGCTTCGCCGTGGTGGCGGGTTCGCCCGAGGCACTGGCCAGGCGCGTGGCCGACGAGGTGCCACGCTGGGCCCGTGTTGCCGCCAGCGCAAAGGTGCGCGCCGACTAACTCACGCGGATCGCCCGGGGCGCGACGCGCACCGGCCTCCGAACACCACCTGAACAGGAACCATCGCTATGTCCGAAACCAACGCCAGCGGTCAGCGCCCCCGCGCATCGTCGCCGCGCTCCATCCCGGCCGATCCGCAGGCGCTGCTGCAAGCAGTGCTGCAGGCCAACCAGGGTAGCGCAAACGCGCGCACGCGCGAGGTGCTGGATGCCGCCATCCGCCATCTCCATGCCTTTGCCGGCGAGATCGGCCTTACCTATGAAGAGCTGCACCACGGCCTCGATTTCCTGGTCCGCATCGGCCAGGCCACCGGCCCGAAGAAGCATGAAGGCATCCTGCTGGCCGATATCCTCGGTGTCGCCACGCTGGTCGTGCTGATGGACGCCAAGGCCGCACTGGCTGCCGGAGGCACCGAGCCGGCACTGATCGGCCCGTTCTGGCGCGAGGAGCAGCCGGTGCGACCGAACGGCGCCAGCATCGCCAGCGTCGATACGCAGGGCGAGCGCCTGCGCGTACGCGGGCGGGTGCTGTCGCTGGACGGCACGCCCATTGTAGGCGCACGCGTCGAGACGTGGCAGGCCGCGCCAAGCGGGCTGTACGAGAACCAGGATCCGGAGCAGGAAGACATGAACCTGCGCGCGCGCTTCGAGACCGACAGCGACGGCAGCTTCTGGTTTGACAGCGTCAAGCCCTCCGGCTACGGCGTGCCGACCGACGGTCCGTGCGGGGAATTGCTTCGTCTTCAGGGGCGCCATCACATGCGCCCGGCGCACCTGCATTTCATCGTGATCGCTCCGGGTCACAAGGTGCTGGCGACGCAGATCTTCGATGAACTCGACCCCTATGCCTACAGCGACGCCGCGTTCGGCGCGGTCGGATCGCTGCTGCGCAAGTTCGAGCCGGACGGGAATGGGGGCTATCGGCTGGATCTCGAGCTTCGCGTGGAGCCCGGCGAGAGCAAGGTTCCGCGTCCGCCGCTGCCATAGCAGGCACATTGCCGCGTCCGGCGCGTCCGGCGCGTCCGGCGTGACCGGTGCGCGGCAGCCTCCGCGCACGCACCGCCGGCGCCCTCCCGGGCGCTAGCACCAGCCCACTCAGTTCATCTCCGCCAGCCCCTCATCCTGGATCACCTTGCGCCACAGGCGGACTTCCTCGGCGACAAAGCGCTGGGCAGCTTCGTGGCTGGTGTACCAGGGTTCGGCGGCCTGCATCCGCAGCGATTCGGCGACATCGTCGCGCTGCAACGTCACGCGAACCATCTCACCCAGCCTGGCCATGACGTCGGGGCGCAAGCCCCTGGGGCCCGCCAGCGCGTACCATGCGGTCACGTCGAAGCCGGGCAGTACAGTTTCGGCAATGGTGGGCACTTTGGGGTAGAGGCGGAAGCGCTCGCGCGTGGTCACCGCAAGCACCTTGACCTTGCCGCTGTCGACATAGGCGCTCATGCCGGCAAGCGACGTGAAGATGAGCGGAACCTCCCCGCCAACCACAGCCAGCGCGGTGGCGCTGCCGCCCTTGTAGGCAACATGGCTCAGTCGTACGCCGGTCTTCGCTTGCAGCAAGGCCGCCGCCAGGTGCATGCCGGTGCCGTTGCCACCGGTGCCATAGTCGATCTTGCCGGGCTGCCGGCGTGCCGCGTCGAGCAGATGCCCCATGGTGTCGTAGCCGGCCTTCGGGTTGGCGATGATGGCATAGGGGCTGCGGGCCACCATGGAGATGACGGCAAAGTCTTTGATGGGGTCATAAGCCAGGGACTTGTAGAGTTCCGGCGCGGTGGCGTGGCCGGATGCCATCAGGAACAGTGTGTAGCCGTCAGGCGCGCTGCGTGCCACATACCTGGCTGCGATGGTGCCGCCGGCGCCCGGCCTGGCCTCCACGATGGCGGGCTGGCCGAAGCGCTCCTGGAACTGCGCGGCAAGCAGCCGCGCCAGGTTGTCGATGGGGCCGCCTGCGGCAAAGCCATGGATGATCCGCACCGGCTTGCTGGGCCACACGTCGGGCGCGTGGGCATGGGCGGCGGTTGCGGCGGCCAGTTGCCAGGCGGCACAGGCAAGAATGAAGTGGCGTCTTTTCATTGGTATCGTGGGTGGGGCGGGGGCCCTGGGGAAATGGACAACCCGTCGCGGGGGCATCGCGGCGGGAGCGATGTTGCCGCATG
The DNA here is from genome assembly GCF_000219215.1 of Cupriavidus necator N-1. Lineage (NCBI taxonomy): Bacteria > Pseudomonadati > Pseudomonadota > Betaproteobacteria > Burkholderiales > Burkholderiaceae > Cupriavidus > Cupriavidus necator. Next base: position 270,161 of record NC_015724.1, read on the forward strand.
TTGCGGCGCGAACAGGTTCAGGTAAAGCGGATGGTGGCCGCCTGCCGGCCGATGCGCTGCTGCGCTTCGACCAATTGCGCCTTGAGCGCTCGCCAGTCCACGCCAATCATCTTGCCGTGGCGCTTGCGTGCCTTGCCGGCAATCCAGACGCTGTCGACGTCAGCCGTGCCAGCAAACATGACAACGCGGTCAGCGAGGCTGCCTGCCATGGCAAAGCCGACCCGCTCGGTGCTCAGCAGCACCAGGTCGGCACGCTTGCCGACCTGGATTGAGCCGGTCGTATCGCCGAGCCGCAACGCTTGCGCGCCATGTGCCGTGGCAAAGTCGAGGATGTACTCCGAGTCGCAGGCGCGCATCAACGCACGGCATTCGGGATCGAGGTACAGGTTCCAGTAGGTTGCCCTGACGTGCTCGAAGTAGTCGCCCGGCAGCGCGAGCGAGATATCGATGCCCATGCTGGTGGGTACCCCGGCGCTGCGCGAGCGGCCATGCACGGAGGGCCCCTTGCTGGCGGACATGACATAGGGGAATTCGCCCATCGCCGTGGCGCAGAGCATCCCGCCGCTGTCGCGCAGCATCGCAAGCTCTTCCGCAGTGAGCCGGTTGGCGTGGGTAGCCTGGTAGTCCGGGCCGAGCAGGCCGGCGTCATGGAGATCGCGAATGCCAGAGTCGCGATGGCCCATGATGCCCGCAGGCAGCGGGTGCTCGGGCTTGTGGATATGCGCGGCCAGCATGCCAACGCCCATGCCGCGTGCACGGGTCCATTCGGTGCGGATGTCGTCGAGCGAGGATCCGATATTGCCGCTGGGCGCAAGCGCCAGCTGCAGCAGTGCACTGCTGTCGGAGAACAGCTCGCGCTGCAGGCGCTCGGCGGTAGCCCAATGGACCTCGGTCGTCTTCGCGATGCGTTCGCCGTCTGCCTTGGCCAGCGGCACCGTGTCGCCCGCCTGGTACGACGACGAGACGCCAAGCTGGAAGCCGAACCAGCCCGCGATGCCGGAGTCTTTCAGGCCCTGTGCGGCGCCCATTGCGCAAGCTTCGGTGGGCTGGCCATGGGCAAAGTCGAATAACGAGGTGACGCCAGAATCGATCGCCTGGAGGCCGCCGATCAGCCCGGCGAGGTAGTTGTCCTCCGGCGTCATGCAGACGATGGTGCGCATCTTCCATTGCTGGTAGGTCTGCGCATACTCGGCCGGCCGGGATTTCACCAAGCGCCCCATGTCGATGATTTCCCAGACATGGCGGTGGCCGTCGACCATGCCGGGCATCAGGATCATGCCGGTGGCGTCGATGACTTCCGCATCGTGCACCGGCAGATCGGTGCCGATCGCTGCAATGCGATCGCCTTCGATCAACACGTCGGCGCGCAGCTCGCCCAACCCGGCATCCATCGTCAGGATATCGGCGTTCTTGATCACGGTTCTGTTCATAGCTCCATTCACTCCTGTTGGGGGAGCCTGGATGCTGGCATCGCGCGTGGGCCGGATAAACCGGGGCGCAGGAAACAATGGCTTTCCAACCGGAAAAAAATCGGCATGCCGCGGCATTTGCGCCGGATGACTTCCGGCGCGGGGCCTCAGGAATCGCGCATGCGCAGCGGGAAGGAGGTGCCGAAGTCGAACCGGCGGGAAACCAGGCTGACGAACTCCCGTACCTTCGGCGATGAGCGGCGCGGCTGCGGATAGGCGGCGTAGAGCGTCCGGGCCTGCGGGCACCAGTCCGGCAGCACGGCGTGCAGGTGGCCGGCAGCCAGGTCGTCAAGTACGAGGAAGGCGGGCAGCAGGGCGATGCCTGCGCCCTCAAGCAACGCTTCTCTCAGCGTCAGGCTGTGGTTGCAGCGAAACGAGCCGGTGACATGTACCGCACGCTCCTTGCCATCACCGCCGGCCGGGCTGAAGCGCCATTCGTTCGGCGCGATCCCGCGCGTGTAGACCAGGCATCGGTGCCTGGCTAGGTCGTCGAGTTCGGCGGGAAGTCCGTGCCACTCGACATAAGCCGGCGCGGCGACCAGCAGGCGCGGCATCGTTGCGATGGGAGAAGCGCCTTCGGCCGATCCCTTCGGGGCGGTCGCGATATAGAAGGCCACATCGACACCCTCCTCGGCGGGATCGACGAAGCGGTCGTTGAGTGTCATCTCGACACTGACTTCCGGGAACTTCTGCGTGAATTCGGCCACCGTGCGGCCGAGGTTGGCGTGGCCCAGCGAGACTGGCGCACGCACCTTGAGCAAGCCACGCGGCGTGGTCTGGACCACACCGGCGCTGCGTTCGGCGTCCTCGATCTCATCAAGGATCCGCGTGCATTTCTCGTAGTAGGCCTTGCCTGCCTCAGTCAGCACGATCCGGCGCGTGGTGCGTGCCAGCAGCGGCGTGCCGATATGGCTTTCCAGGGCCGAGACGTACTTGCTGACCGACGCCGTCGACATGTCCAGGCGCTCCCCTGCGACGGTGAAGCTGCCGCGCTCGACGACCCTGCAGAACACACTCATAGCCGTGAGGCGGTCCATACTTTTTCTCGCCGGGAAAGGTATTTTTTCGTGGGCGAATCTTCAATCGCGCAGGCATCGCTGTCAATATCCTCGGCACGATAACAAAGGAGCGAGACGTGAGCGATAGCAACAAAGGAGCCCGGGGCGCCATGGGCGAGCCGCTGACCATGACACGCAAATCTTTCCTGCGACTGTCGGGGGCAGGCATCGTGGCCGCGGCAGTCGGCGGCACGGCCGGTGCGCAGGATGTGCTGGCGCCCCGCATCCAAGGCGTGGCGCCGCCGGCGATGGACACGCCGCGGCGCACGCTGATCCGGCATGCCGACGTGCTTACCATGGACCCGCAGTTCCGGGAGCTGCACGGGGTCGATGTGCTAATCGACAACGGCCGCATCGCCGCGATCGGCAAGGGCCTGGCAGCGGCAGATGCGGAAACCATCGACGCAACCGGCATGATCCTGATGCCGGGGATGGTCGATGGCCACCGGCACTTGTGGCAATGCATGGATGCGGGCAGGCTGATCAAGATGGATCCTTCCGGTTACTCGCGTGCCTACCTGGGCTGGCAGCGGCGGGCGATGGCGTGCATGACGCCGGAAGACAACTACCTGGCCGAGCTGATTGGCGGACTGCAGGCCATCGATGCCGGCGTGACCACGGTGCTGGATTTCGCCCATGGGCAACCGAGCGAGGAGACGGCGCTGGCGGCGGCGCGCGGCGTCCGCGACTCCGGCGTGTCGGGATGGTTCACGTACCAGCTCGGGCGCGCAGTGGCGTTCGGTCCGGGTTCGACCATTTCGATGGCACGTGTCCACGCGGATCTCAATACCACGACCGAGCAAAGCTGGAAGACCGTTGCACGGTTGCAGAAGGAGGTTTTTTCGGATAGCAGCGCCGTCTTGCAGCTCGGCCTGGCTCCGTCGGACGCCACCGGACGCCCGGTGGGGGAGGTACGCAAGGAATGGGAACGGGTGCGTGCATCTGGCGTAAAGATCCTCGCCGCGCATCTGCACAAGCCGGCCACGCCGACTGCGCCGGGAACCATCGGCCACCGCGATTCCGGCATCCGTGATCTCTATGAGGCGGGCCTGCTCGGCTCGGACTACCACGCCTCGCATGGCAACCGGGTGACGGCTGCCGAGCTTGAGTTGCTGCGCGAGACCGGCGGCATGCTGTGCTCGACGGTCGTCGGCGAATTTCCCTATATGCTGACGCCGCACATGATGGCCTCGTGCCATGGCCGCGCCCGGCATGCTGGCGTTGCCGCGGGGATCGGCATCGACGGGCCGCTGGTCGTGCAGCAGGACTTCTTCGAGCACGTGCGCGGCGCCTTTCTCAGCCTCTTCCTTGAACCGGAAGGTCGCGACCTCGTGCGCGCCTATAAGTCGCAGGACAGCCTGGATTTCGCGACCGCACTCGGCGCCAGGGCGGTGCGGCTGGGCGACGAGATCGGCAGCGTCGCGGTGGGCAAGCGCGCGGACCTGGTGCTGCTGCGCACCGACCGGATCGGCTTTGCCATGCAGGGCAGCGTGGCCGACCGCGTCGCGAACTTTGCGTCGCTGGCTGATGTGGACAGTGTCTGGATTGCAGGCAAGCCACGCAAGCGCAACGGCAAGATGCTGGGGGTCAATTGGTCCAGGCTGAAGACGGACCTGGCTGCGGCACAACAACGCCTAGCCGCGCGCATGGCAACCGTCAACTTTACCGCGTGACCGCTGCCGGACTGGTCCGAAACCCCGCTGGCAGGCGCGGCCCGGTATGACGCCGGCCTGAAGCCGGTGTCGGGCCGCAAGCCCCCGTTTCCACCATCCACCATTTCCCTTGCCGCGCAACCTCCCAGGACGCGGCAGGGGACCTCTTTGCCTTTCGCCAATGCGGCCTGAAGGCGAAACAGGGAGTCTTACCGATGAAACACAACGCACGAATCGTCCTGGCGCACGCATGCGCCGTGTCGGCGCTCGCCAGCCTGGCACCAGCGGCGCACGCGCAATCCAGTGTCACGCTGTATGGGGTGGCGGACACCTTCCTGGAATACAACAATCATCAGCGTGCCCCGGCCGGTACGGCTTCGTCCGGCGGCTCGCTGGTGCGGCTGAACTCCGGCGGACTGGCGGGATCCCGGTGGGGCCTGCGTGGTACCGAGGATCTTGGCGGAGGCATGCAGGCCATTTTTGCGCTGGAAAGCGGCTTCAATCTCGATACCGGCACCATGGGCGAGGCCGGCCGCTTGTTCAACCGGCAGGCATTCCTGGGCGTCAGCACAAAGGATTTCGGCAGGCTTACCTTTGGACGGCAGTACACCAGCATGTTCGACCTGCTGCCGGTGTTCATGCCACTGGTCTATGCTGGCGCCTATGAGCCGATGCCCTTCCTGATGAGCCCCTTGCGCATCGACAATGCCGTCAAGTACCGCGTCGACCGGGGACCGTTCGCCGCGCAGGCTCACTACGGCTTCGGCGAGCAGGCGGGATCCTGGCAGGGCGATGCTGCGTGGGGCGGCGGCGTGAGCTATACCAGTGGCGAGCTTGGCCTGGCCGCGGTCTATGATCAGGTCAATGGCCGGGACACGGCTACGGGCTACGGCAGGATGCGCAAGGTCGCCGTGGCGGGCACCTATGCGCCAGGTGACTGGCGCTTTACGACCGGATACCGCTGGGCGCAGGACACGATGCCCACCGGGGTCACGAGGCAACGCGACGATATGTGGTGGGCCGGAGTCGGCTATCGTGTCACGCCGTTTTTCCAGGTGAATGCCGCCTTCTACTATGACCGGATGAAGGTCAGGGAGGGCCAGGCGAACCCACCCAATCCGAAGCAATATGTGCTGCAGGGCATCTATGCGGCGTCAAAGCGCACGGACCTGTACGCCGCGGTGGCCTATGCGCGGGATGCCGGTCTGAACTTCGCGGCATTGTCCACGCTTGCGGCTGGCGCCCGGAGCCAGACCGGTGCTGCGGTTGGCATCAGGCACAAGTTCTAGGGTGAGAGGCCGGGGTAGATGCGGAATCGTTCAGGGCCCTGCAGTAGGCCATGTCGTCATGAAAGATAAGAACGAATCCGGGTCGGTGAATCCTTAGAACGCATGCTGCAGCGATCCGACGCACTGCATGAGCGACTGAACACGTTGCTTGATGATCGACGGCTCTTCACGAGGCGAAGCGGCAGTTACCATACTCAGACTTTTACCGTACAGGCGAGTTGGGGTTGGTGTTGGGGTGAGCGAAGTATTCGTTGCTGGCGTTGACCAGTTACCCGCGCATATCAGAATGATCAACCGTCGAAGAACCGCCGGCCCTGGCCCAAATACATTGGAGTTCAACCAGCCAAAAATAGGAAACCAACCAACTTGACAAGGTCAATACATATCAGTGTACTGACGCCCAAACGTGATTTGACCCCAGCCGCTCACCATTCCCACATAAGCTAGGCGTCCAAAGAAGCGTCCGCCAAGGGTCAACGTACCAGAATCTAGGCCAAATCCGCTTTCCAGAACAAAAAGCCCGCCTAATCCACCGCCTAGGTCTTCGAAGCCCCGCAGTCCCCGCCGGCTTCCGGATAGCCCTCCGCTTACAGGTAGGCTTAGACGGCTGCCGCCCGGTTGCGGGGTCAATATACCGTCGACCAAGACCTCTGCCTCATACATGCGCTGGGATGCCTCCACGCCCAGCGGTTCGGAAGGCTCCTGATTCAGCGTTTCCTTGTAGCAATGCCTGGAAACAGGCTCGAGCCGTATCGAGGATGGCCTCTGCGCGTCTTTCGAATGGCTTGGCGAGAACGGGCCGTGGGTGCTTGCTGCCGGAGGGCGTGCACAAACTCAATGGCGTACTGCGCTACGCGCTGCCGCTCGGCGGGGGCGAGCGGCTGGGCGTGACCGCGATGGCCTACCGCAACGACTGGAACTCGACCGACCAGGTGCCGCAGCGGGCCATCAACGAGGGCCTCATTTCGCGCTTCGGCTATATCGATCCGACCGACGTCGGCTACGCGTCGCGCTACAGCGTGTCGGCGGACTGGCTGCGTCCGTTGGCGGACAGGCTGGTCCAGGCCAATGCCTACGTCATCAAGAGCCGGCTGCAACTGTTCTCGAACTTTACCTATGCGCTGAACAACCCGGAGCGCGGCGACCAGTTCGAGCAGTTCGAGAACCGCGTTACGGCCGGCGCCAACGTGTCGCGCATCTGGTTCGGCAAGATCGGCGAACGCTAGATCGGCACGCAACTCCGCTTCGATCGACTCGACCGGATCACGCTGGCGAACTCAGAGGCGCGGCAGATCAGTGACGGTGCGCACCGACACCGTCAACGAGACCAGTGCGGCGCTGTACCTGCGCAACATGACCGCCTGGCTGCCGTGGCTGCGCACGGTGGCCGGGCCGCGGGCGGACCAGTTCTGGTACGGGGTGTCGAGCGACAATCCTGCCAACTCGGGCAACGGCAGCGACCGCATCGTCAGTCCGAAGCTGAGCATCGTGATGTCGCCGGCGGACCGGACCGAGATCTTCCTGAACTGGGGACGCGGCTTCCATAGTAACGACGTGCGCGGCGCGACCACCACCGTCGAACCCGTCGACCGGCGCGCCTGGTCAGCGTGCTGGTGCCGGCCACCGGCTACGAGATCGGCGTGCGCACGGCGCGGTTCGCGCCCGGCGCAGTTGTCGCCCTCGTTGTGGCAGGTCGACATCGGCTCCGAACTCGTGTTCTCCGGCGCCAGCGGCACCACCGAGCCGAGCCGGCCGAGCCGTCGCACCGGCATTGAACTGGCCGGCTACTATGCCCCGCAGGGCGGCCCGCTGGCTGGCCTCATCCTGGATGCCGACGCGGGCTTCTCCCGCGCGCGCTACCGCGACCACGAGGACGTCGGCCACTACATCGATCCAGACCACCGCCTCGGGCGGCGTCCCGCTGAACCGGGGACGCTGGTCGGTCGGCGCGTGAGCGCTCTATTTCGGACCCGCGTCCTCTGGTGGAGGACAACAGCGTGCGCTCGGCGTCGTCGTTCCTCGTTAACCTGAAGGTGGGGTATCGCGTGCTGAAGGACGTGCGGGTCTTTGCCGAAGTGCTGAACGTGTTCGACAAGCGCGTCAACGACATCGACTACTACTATGCCTCGCTGCTGAAGGGGGAGACATCGCCGGTCGATGCTAGCGGCGTGGCCACCGGAATCAACGACCACCATATCCATCCGGCAGAGCCGCGGACGTTCCGTGTGGGGGTGCTCTGGAGTTTCTGAAGGGAATGCAGTGATTAGCCTGTGCCGCAAAGCCGGGCGCCAACGGCCGCAGTGATTCATACCAGATGGCTACACTAGAACATCGCCCCACTTCCTGGCTAGTCAAAGCAACCTTCCACGAGAATTGAGGCCGCGTCCTTTTGTACTTCCGCATTGGTCGGCAAGCAACACTTTAACCGGTTCCTGAGCGGAACTGACGCCTGAAGTCTGGGCAACGGAGCGCGCCGATGCTTCTTGCCTGGTGTGTTGCACTTCAGGCTGTCAACCGCAAGGCGTGGGGGAAGGTCGCCGTTGCGGCCGCGCGGCAATTAGGGCAATGCTGATTAAGTCCTCCGATTCGTGAGGAGAAGCGTTATTTGAAGAATCACGAGCGCAAAGAGATGGACATGAAGCAGATGACGTTGGCAACGGGTGCTGATCAAGGGGCGGGATTCGAGCAATACCGTAAGCCAACGCGTCGTGAGGCATTTCTGGCGACGATGGAGACGATCGTACCGTGGGCGGCATTGTGCGCTGTGATTGAGCCGTGCTACCCGAAGGCGGGCAATGGGCGGCCGCCCATTGGTCTTGAACGGATGCTGCGTATCCACTTTCTGCAGCACTGGTTCAACCTTCCAGACCTGGCTTGCGAAGAGGCGCTGTATGACAGCGGCTGCGGGCGCCAGGAAGGCAACGGGCAACAAAGCTGCAGCCACGAAGGCGGCGCCGAAGAAAGTGGCGCCCATTAGTAAGGCCGCGGCGAAAGCTGTCCCGAAGAAGGCCGCAGTGAAATCCGCGACGAAGAAACGGAGTCCGGCGAAGAAAGTGGTTCCGACTGTAGCGACGCCTGAAGCGTCGGCGTGATCTTTTCCTCGGCTGGTATGGGACTTCGCCAACCGGTCGATTGATGCAAGATGGGCGCACCACTGGCGCCCAGAGCGGATCGACTGAGGAAGCCAAGGCCTACCGAGCGGATTTTCCAGTTCGCCTGCAGAGCTATAGAATAGCGGCGGTGGAAAACTGTTCGCAAGAGGTCGCCTTCGGGTAACATCTCGCGCTCCACGCAAGGGCCGGAAGCTTAAGTGGTATAAGCCGTCGACTCATAATCGACTGATAGTGGGTTCGAGTCCCACCCCGCCCACCAATAATAATGGTTCTCGGCATGCGAGGGATAGTGGGATACAACGACGCTGTCGAGTACCCGAGCTTCCCTACAGCGAACTGTTCATTGTCGAAAGGGCAGATCGCACCAGCTTACTCTGTCCACTGTGCATCCACCTCTCTCATCAAGTGCCCCGCGAGAATATAGTCCCCCAACTTCGCCGCCTTTGCCTCCAGGCTCTCTAGCTCATCTGCTGGCAAGTTGTTGAGCTCAAACTGACAGTACAGATTCCGCTGCCGGAACGTTGTCTTTGGTCGCAATAGGCCGGCAACGAGCGCAGCCGGCGAGCGGACGGCGATGTTTTCGTGCCCGCGATACTCGACGCGTATCCCAACCTTCTGGCCGAGCCTGCCGAGTTCAACAGCATCCTGCCAACCTGACTCGTAGTCCAACTCGACCACCGTTACTCCCTCTGTCTCCAGGAGCTTCAGTGCCTCCCCTCTGGTTCCAGCTCGAGCTGTCGCCATTCTGTCCTCCGCTGCTTCCCTCGGCGGGCGTACGCGTATTTGCCAGCCGCAAACAGGGCGTGTGGCTATTCGTGCGCTTTTTCGGCCCTGGTCCTATATTGCACGGCAACATTGTAAGGGGGCAGCTTCGTTTGCTTGCGGATTTCGGTGAACGTGATCAGGGAAGGAAGGTGGTACTGAAGAATGTAGCGTAGGTAATTTACGGTGCCGAATCAGAGATTCGACGACGGACGATGATGGCTGACATGGGCCGGCTACCGCCGTTGCGCTTCCACCATCCCCGGTCGACAACGGTTAGCCGCAGCATACGGACCAAGAAGTGCATGGGGCCGGCGTTGCCGGGACACGGCGATAGGGCACGAAACGAAGTCTTACCGAATGCTTCGCACGGCTTCGAGCATGGAGTGTCCTTGACTCGTCAGGCGGGGACAAGCATTGCCGCTATCATGCCCGTGCTCCATCGTGACCAGTTTGTCGGCCAGCAAGCCGTCCAATTGATCTGGTTCGAGATCATCGATATCTTGCGCATCGCCAAGCAGTAGTAGCGCGGCGATTTCGTGCGGACTTAGCATGGCGGCCTCCTTTGCCGGCGTTTGCCGGGGTCGGAAAATAGAACCTACCAGGGTCAATCAATGCACCGGGGCATTTAAAGGCTTGTGAAGCCTCGACCAAGGGATTGTCGGCGACGGCCCACCCGTGATACAAGATAGCCGCACATTTGGCGCAGGCCGGTGGCGTCATCTACAACTAGTCTTACTTGGAACATTCAGAACATGGCAACAGGTACCGTCAAGTGGTTTAACGATGCAAAGGGTTTTGGGTTCATCACGCCGGACGACGGCGGCGATGACCTGTTCGCGCACTTCTCCGAGGTTCAGGGAAACGGCTTCAAATCACTTCAGGAGGGCCAGAAGGTCAGTTTTGAAGTCAAGCAAGGTCCCAAGGGGAAACAGGCAGCGAATATCAAACCGCTGTAAGATTTCCGCGCCGCAAACGCGTCCTGTCAGGGCAGCGATCGGGCGATGCGTGATCGCTGCGGGGCTGAAGTAGGGCGTCGAAAGGGGGCGCGTACTCCTCGCCTTTGCTCAGCGCTCAAGAAAGGGCCTCAACTTGTCAGCGCGACTGGGATGCATTAGCTTGCGCATCGCCTTGCTTTCAATCTGACGGATCCGCTCGCGGGTCACGTCGAACTGCTTGCCGACCTCTTCAAGCGTGTGGTCAGAGGTCGTATCGAGCCCGAATCGCATCCGCAGGACCTTGGCCTCGCGCGGCGACAACTCGTCGAGTGCCTCATCGATCGCGGCGCGCATGTTCGCGTGAATCGCGGCCTCAGTTGGTGAACTCGCAGAGACATCCTCAATCATGTCACCGAGCGTCGCGTCGGCATCGTCGCCCACAGGGTGTCTCGAGCGAGACAGGTTGCCTCGCGATCCTGAGGATACTGCGCACTTTTTCCTCGGACATCTCCATGCGCTCCGCGAGGATAGCGGGATGCGCTTCCTGTCCCGTCTGTTGCAGGAATTCGCGCGAAATCCGGTTCAGCTTGTTGACCATCTCGATCATATGCACCGGCACACGAATGGTGCGCGCCTGATCAGCAAGCGCACGCGTGACAGCCTGACGGACCCACCAAGTGGCGTACGTCGAAAACTTCCAGCCGCGCCGGTATTCGAACTTGTCCACCGCCTTCATCAGGCCGATATTGCCTTCCTGGATCAGATCCAGGAACTGCATGCCGCGGTTCACGTATTTCTTGGCAATTGAAATGACAAGACGAAGATTCGCTTCGATCATCTCCCGCTTGGCCTGCCGCATTTTCAACTCCGCGGCAACCATCTGGCGGTTGATCTGCTTGAGCTGCTGGAGTGGCAGCGAGACCCGTGCCTCGATGTCGATGAGTTTCTGCTGCCCGGCCTGAATGGCCGGCAGATGTCGCTCAAGCGCCGTGCCAAATTGCCGCGAAGTCGCCGCCATGCGGCTGGTCCATGTAAGGTCGGTCTCGTGGCCCGGGAACGACTCGACAAACGCATCGCGTGGCATGCCGCAACGGTCGACGGCGATCTCCAGGATGCCGCGTTCGATCGCACGAACCTCAGTAACCTGTGCGCGCACACCGGCGCACAGGCGGTCGATGGTTCTGGCCGTAAAGCGGATCGGCGCGAGTTCGCGCTGGATCACCGAGCGCAATTGCGCAACGGCCGCGGAACGGGTTTTGCCAGTAACGGGTACATCCGGCAACTGCTTGAACAGTGCACGCACGCGCGCGAAAACCGCAAGACTGTCGCTCGTGAGTTGTTCGAGGCGGGCCGCGTTCGTTGTCTCCGGATCGCCGGCGTCCATTTCAACGTCGTCACGGTCTGGGTCATCGTCGGAGGCGTCTGCTTCCACTTCAACCTCTTCGGACTCCAGCGTCATTTCGCTTTCGTTCACGTCGTCGCTGATGCCATCGACCAGTTCGTCGATACGCAGTTCGCCGGCAGCGATGCGGTCCGCATCGACAAGAATCGTGGACACGACCGACGGACACTTGGCGATCGCCTGAATCATGTCCTGCAGGCCGTCTTCGATGCGTTTTGCGATCTCGATTTCGCCAGCGCGGGTCAGCAGTTCGCGGGCACCCATTTCACGCATGTACATCCGAACCGGATCAGTAGTGCGGCCGAATTCGGAATCGACGGTCGACAGTGCAGCTTCCGCTTCCTCGTCCGCCTGATCGTCGGATGCCGCGGCGGCCGCGGCATCGTTTAGCAGGAGCGTCTCTGCGTCCGGCGCCTGCTCGTACACGGCCACCCCCATGTCGCTGAACGTGCCGACGATCGTCTCCATCGCAGCAGTTTGCGTAAAGTTGTCGGGCAGGTGATCGTTGATGTCCGCGTGGGTGAGATAGCCGCGCTCACGGCCAAGCGCGATCAGCGCGCGCATCTGGCGTTGACGCTCCTCCTCCTGGCGCGCCATTGACGCGATGTCCAGCGGTATTGTGACGGCCTGGGTCTTTTCCTTTGGCGCGCGGCGGCCGGCTTTTGACGTAACCGCGATCACGCGGGACACTGAATTGTCGCGAACTGGCTTTGCCAATACATTCTCCTCGACAGGTTGGCCGACGATCGTCGCGGACATGACGGCAGGTCAATTAGCCTGTCGGGGTGCGAACGAAAATCGTGGAATGACGCACGGACAGTCGAGGCCGGGATGCCTCTCGCGGAATCCGGTGTGCGCAGAATGGGGAACGTTAAATCATACCGGACGACGTTGTGCGACGCAATATTCGGCGGGTAGAGATGTTGCCCGAACTCGTCGAGGAAGGCCGAAAGATTCTCCTGTTCTCGCAGTTCACCAGCATGCTCGAGCTCGTTGCCACCGCGCTCGACGAGGCGCATGTCCCGTACCGGTGCTCACGGACAATACCATCACCTGTTTCTGCGAAGGGCACGTCCGGAGATCGTCCGGACCGGCACCGCGCACCTTCGGACACAAGCACTCGGCGAGCTCAGCGCCTCCAGGCGCTCTAGCTCACCTGCTGGCAGCTTGCTGAGCTCAAATTGGCAGTAAAGATTGAGCTGACGGAAGGTCAACTTCGGGCGACTCAGCCCGCCAACGAGCGCCGCCGGGGAGCTAACGGCAATGCTCTCATGGCCGCGATAATGGACGTGTACACCGAGCTTTTCGCCTAGCCTGCCAAGTTCAATCGCATCTTGCCAACCAGACTCGTAGTTCAAATCCCCGACCGTTACTCCCGCTGTTTCTAGGGGCTTCAGCGCCTCGCTTTTCGTCCCAGCCAGAGCTCTTCTCCACTACTTGCAGGGCGTGTGGCTATTCGCGCTTCTTCAGCCCTGATCCATATTGCATAGCAGCATTTTAAGCGGGGAGCGCCCGTCTTTGTCAGGTCCGGTCATCACGTGAGCAGGTTCAACCGAGCAAGATCCGCGTCTGGGGGCGGGAGCCGCGAAACGTGGGAAGTGGGGAAAGATCATAGGCGCAACACGCAGCCGCCCGCACCAGCCGCTGCCACGGCAATGTGACACCGAACAATGCACCAAGGATCCAGCCAAAGGCGACTTTGGCCAGGAAGCCACAGCCACCACCTAAAGTGAGCAGAATGGTCGAGGTAGTAGCCCGCTAGGACCAGGCCAAGATCGGCTTGGGTTTTGTTGTTTTGGCGAACGTACCAAATACCAATGAGAAAGCGGTGCGGAAGAGGGTGGCATCTCGGCCGTCGGCTGATCGCATCGGTTGGACGCAACTCAAAGAAGAAACTGAGCTCTATTATGTAACGCCACTCGTGCGGTTATACTCCGCGCTTCACAACTATGAATAACCAACATGGTCGCACCAACTAAAACGACACGGGTAAGTGCAACTGCCAAGGGAAAACCTACCGCAAAGAAGCTAGTCGTGCCAACGAAAAAGGCCAGCGTGCTTGCCCGTGAGGCACAGGCAGCGAAGAAGCACTTGCTGAAGCTGCGCGCTGACACGAAGAAGGCGATTGAAGCGGCTAAGCGCGAGGTTGCCCAGGCCGTGGAAGCCGCAAAGGCCGCGGCCCGCTTTGAAAAGCAAGCCGCAAAGGACAAGCTCGCGGCGAAGAAGGCGAAGGCTGCAGGCGCCAAGAAGGCGACGGGCAACAAAGCTGTCGCAACGAAAGCTGTCGCAACGAAAGCGGCCGCGAAAAAGGCCGCATCCGGGGGTAAGGTCAAGGTCGCCGCGAAAGCAGCTCCGAAGGCGGCCGCAGTGAAATCCATGCCGAAAAAGCGGGCATCGGCGAAGAAAGTGGTTCCGGCTGTGGCGTCGCCTGTAGCGTCGGCGTGATCAATGCCTCGGCTGGTAACGCGATGTCGCCAACCAGCTGATTGATGACACCTGAGGCGTACGAACTTGGCGTCGGCTTTCCCCTTCCAATTGGGCCTCTAGCTCATGCTTCGTTAAAGCAGCGGACTCATAATCCGTTGCTGCCGTGTTCGCCTCACGGGAGGCCCACCATGCAACCATTGGCTTCCATCCGTCAGGTTTGTTTCTTTAGCCTGGACTAGACCGCGACCGGAGGTCTTGATGTGTCTTGGTAGCGACACTGCGCTTTCCTGACTGGTGCAATTCGCCCAGGCTATGTGGGAAGCCCAACCGCCGTCCGCTCAACGTATATGAAGCGTCGCTGTGATGGGAACTGATGCAAACGCGTACCCGTTTCTGCGATCCGCAGCCGACGTCATCGGATGCGGATGTCGCCCACCTTCACTTCAAGCCGACATCTATATGAAGTCCGCTTTGACGCTAACAGCGAAACCATACATTAATACAAACAGTCCACGCGATTTCAATCAGCTATCAGCTTGATTCGTAAGTCTTAGAGGATGAATACCTTGCAGATGGTCTTTGGAATGCGTATAAGTCAATTGTGACTGAACAATTGGAGGCAAAAATGGCAACGTATCAGGATTTGTTAGCGCAGAAGCAAGCGTTGGAAGCCAAAATCGAAGAGGCGCGTTCGACTGAGGTCGCGGGCGTCATCGAACAGATTCGCGAGCTGATGGTTCGGTATAGCCTGTCGCCGGAAGACGTGGCGCCGCGTCGTCGTCGGGGCCGGCCCGCAAGTACAGCGTCCGCGGCCACCGAGAAAGCACCGCTTCCGCCGAAGTACATGGATCCCAAAACCGGCAAAACCTGGTCGGGACGTGGCCGGACGCCGGCGTGGCTGGGCAAACGGCCCGAGCGTTTCCTTATCCAGCAGGAATGATCGATTGCACGCGCGTCGTCCCTTGAACGACGACGACTCAATCGACTCTCCACGAGACTGTACGCATCAATGCGACCGGGCAAGCGGCAGCCCGTCGATTGGCCATCTCGACGGCGGACCACGCAACACACGCAGTCAAATCGAACGAGGGACCTGGGAAAAGACGGCTCTCGACCGGTAGCAGAGAGCCGCAGAACGTCCATGAAGAAATCGGGCAACTGGTGAGTTGCCCGTGCCCAGTATCGTCCAGTCGCCTATCCTAGCCAATCGGCCCGTCCACAAAGGGGCGCTCCCGAAAAAAAGCCCGCGTCACCGGGGGCGGCGACGCGGACGGTAGCAGGACTGCCCAGGCATGATACGGCGCCGCAAAAAATTCTTAAGTCTGAATTAAGCCAAAATTAACACCCATTTTCCCCGAGAGAAGGCTCCCGCGGCACAACAGGAAAGTGGAGCCATCACTTTCAAGCACGAAAATGATCTACGCATCTCTTGCGCTACGTGCTCTATAAGTCATTTTGGAAGGCGCACCATTGGACGGGGTGGCCAGCCAGAAATGCCGCCCGAACGGCATCGCCGTAGCTCATGACGGCGCGGCACCAATGCCGCGGCTGGCCGCGCTCGATTGTCCGCTCTAGGAGGGCTGGTGACCGCTTGATCGAGCGGCCACCCACTTGTGGCTTTATGGACGGTCGAGCTTCCGGAATGCGTTGAAATGCCGCAGCGCATTCTGGAAGTGGCCCAACTCCTGATGCAAACGCGCTGCGTTGTAGTGGGCATCGGCATCATCAGGCGCAAGTTCGATGCATCGTTCATATGCCGCCAGAGCTGACTGCAGGGCGCCGACATCCTCGCGTGCAACCCCCAGGTTGAAATGCAACTGCGGCGCGTTCGGAAGCACTGACAATGCCCCTTCATAGAGCCTGATGGCTTCGTCGAAGCGTTCTTGGTCTGCCAACATGCACCCAAGGTTCAGGTAGGCGTTCAGCATTCCTGGCGAGATCTCTAAGGCGCGTCGGTACGCCGCTTCAGCCGCATCCGCGTCGACAGGTTCAAGTGCATAGCCTCGCGCAAAGGCTTCCTCGGCGGTCGCTTGGTTGGCACGCGTTCGCGTTAGATCAACGACTCGCACATCGGCTTCATCCGGTCCGAACTCGATCAGACGTTGGCCGCTCTCGACAAGCCACGCGCCGTGCCGGTCCCATGCCGATATTTTTCCGCTGCTTGCGGAGATTCGCAGCGCCGATAGATGCCGGTTCGGTGTGAGCCGTTCGAGACGACGCAGCGCCCGCAGAATCCGTGCCGGCGCAACGCTCGATCTGTGCAGGGATTCGGCGGTGCGAATCAGAACCACGTCCTGGAAAGAGAAGACGTACTGACCGCGTGGGCCTCGTGCAGGAGTTACCAGTCCGGCCGCCACCAGACTGGAGATCAGCCGGCGCGAAGCGCCCAGGCGCGTCTCCAAATCGCGCGTGGTCAACCCTTCGCCGTGGTTCATGCCGACTTTTTGGTGTTGCGTCGGATCGGGGTCGGCTCAGAAGGCGCTGTGCCCCGCTTACCGACTCTGCGGGAAGTTGACGGCTCGGCGGCCTTCGCTCTTCCCGCGGGCGCTCCCTTCTTGGACAGACTCGCGCGAAGTGCATCCATCAGATCGATGACCTGCCCGCCAGCGGTGACTTCAACCGGTTCGGGCGATACGATTTGCTTGCCGGCGATCTTCGCGTCGATGGCGGCGAGAATCCTGACTTTCTCCTCGTCCTTGTACTGGGCCGGATCGTATTGGCCTTCCGAGGCTTGCTCGATAAGCTGCATCGCCAACTTTAGCTCCGCATCTGAGACTGCCACTTCCTCGATATGCAGTTCGGCGATGTTGCGGACTTCATCTGCGAACAACAGTTGCTGGAACACCAGGCCGCCCTCGACCGGTCGGATCTGCACGATATGCGATTTGCCTTTCGAGGCCCACTTCGCAATGGCACAGCGACCGGTCTTCGACATGGCCTCGCGTAGAAGGCTGTACGGCTTACCGCCGCGCTTATCTGGAGCGATGAAGTACGCCTTGTCGTAATACAGAGGATCCACACTGTGCTCGGGAATGAACGCAACGATATCGACCATGTGGCTGGCGCTCTCTTCCAAGGCTTTGAGTTCATCGGGGGAGAACGTCACGAAGCGATCTTTCTCAAACTCGTAACCCTTCACCATGTCTGCACGCTCGACAACCTTTTGGGTCTGCTCGGAAACGTACTGTTGTTTCAGCCGCGCGCCGTCTTTGCTCAGTAAGTTGAAGCGCACGGCAGAACTTGTCTCGGTGGCGGTGTAGAGCTTGACGGGGATGGACACCAGGCCGAAAGACAGCGACAAAGATGCGAGGGATCGTGCAGGCATTGGATACTCCACAGTGCAGATGCGCCAGAATTCAGCTTAATCGTTCGATGGCGGCGGTCAAACTTTGGCGTGCCTCCCAGTAAGACTGCCAGGGATCCGCCACTTGGAAACTGAGGTATTCCCTGGCGTCGCGGATGGTCCACTGAGCGCCACTTTTCAGCTTGGTAAGCTGCTCCCAGGACACCGGCATGGAGACACCGAGTCCTGGCCGCGCTCGAGCCGAGAACGCGGCTGCGGTGGTTTGCGAGAAGCCGTTGCGCAGATAATCCACGAAAATCCGCCCCTTGCGGTTGGCCGCCCCAGAGCGGGCGGTGAAGCGCTGGGGCAGGGTGGCCGCCAAGTGCTTGACGGCGGCCCGCGAAAACGCCTTCACTTCGTCGTAGGAACGCTGCGGCGCCAGTGGCACGGCGACGTGCAGCCCCTTGCCGCCGCTCGTTTTCAACCAGGACTGCAGCCCCAGTTCATCCAGCAGCGTGCGCACCAGCATGGCGGCTTCGACCATCGTCTCCCATGCAATCCCTTCGCCAGGATCGAGGTCGAAAATGACTCGGTCGGGACACTCTATGTGGCGGGCCGTCGAATTCCACGTATGAAACTCAACCGCATTCATCTGGGCAGCGGCGACGATTGCTTCTGCCGAATCAGCGGTGAGTAATGCGGCATGGCCGGGCCAAAGGGATTGGGGTTGCTCGGTGAGGCCGGGCATCGCCGTTTCCGCGTGCTTCTGAAAGAACGTCGGCGCATCAATGCCATCCGGCGCGCGCACCAAGGATAGCGGCCGATCTTTGAGGTGGGGCAGCATCCGCTCCGCCACGCTCTCGTAGTAGCGAACCAGCTCGACCTTCGTGATACCTGTGGATTTGTCGATGACACGGTCCGGATTGGTGACCTTGATGGCGCTCACGCCGTGCGGCGTCACGGTAGTCTGGATAGCCTCTCGCCGGATCGACTTAGCGGGATGATCGGCGCGCAGGCCTTTGAACGAGGCTTGACGCACCTGGCCCTCAGGGGTCCACTCGGAAAACTCGACTTCTGCAACGAGGGTGGGTTTTACCCAACGCACAGCGGCTTCTCGACCTCCACCCCATCGCCGGCTGGAACGCGCCTCCGTCGAAAAGGGACTTCGCTCAATTTCCAAGGCGGCCAAGCGCCTCCTGAGCTCTGTCGCCGTCGCGCTGTCCCAGCCGGTTCCAACGCCGCCGACGTAACGGAGTTCCCCGTCCGCATACACGCCAAGCAATAGCTTGCCTACCTCGGCTACTGCACCACTGCGGTCCGAGAACCCGCCAATCACAAACTCCTGACGCAGTTTGCATTTGGCCTTCAGCCACGTCTGCGTGCGCGCGGAAACATAGGAGGCGTCCGCCCGCTTGAACATCAAGCCTTCGAGACCGAGCTGGCACGCCGCCAGGAAGATCTGCGCCGGGGGGGCATCGAAGGCCTCGCTAAAGCGCACGCGTTCGGAGCGATCTCCGACAAGCTCCCCCAGCTTAGCCCGACGCTGGGCCAGGGGCACGTTGCGCAAATCCCGGCCTTCCCAGAAGGGTAGATCGAAGGCGAAGAAGACGATTGCGTCGCTGCGATGCCCGTCGATGGCGTTCTGCAAGGCATTGAAATCTGGCATGCCATCGCGCAGCACGACGATCTCGCCGTCCAGCCAGCCTTCCGAGATGTCGAGCTTCTCGATCTCCGCGGCCAGCGAACGCAGCATCCGGGTCCAGTCATGCCCATTGCGGGTAAAGAGCGTCACCCGGGCGTCGGAGATCCTGGCCAGGATGCGATAGCCGTCGAACTTGGTTTCGATGACCCACCCGGTACCAGTCGGAAGTGCGGGTGCCGGGTTCGCAAGCTGTGGCCCGAGCTTAGCCGGCAAGGGGGCGAGCGGGGCGTCCGTGATGGCGGAATCGGAAGCCATTTCGGTTGAGCCCTGCGACGCCTGAGTCAGCGTACCCAGTGGCTTTGCGATGACGCTATCCGGCAAAGCTGCCAACACGTCGAACTCCGCCAGTGGTCGCGCCCAGGCATCTCGCTTCTTGAACAGGATCCACTGTTCTGATTGGTCACCGGGCTTGGCGATGCGTACCAGTTCCCAACGGCCTGCCAGCTTTTCTCCATACAGGTCGAAGAGCAACTTGCCTGCGGCCATACCTTCACGCGGATCGCCGATTGGCTCCCACGTGCCACGATCCCAGACGATCACCGAGCCGGCGCCATACTGTTTGGCCGGGATCTCTCCCTCAAAATTGGCATAGTCGAGCGGGTGGTCCTCCACATGGACCGCGATGCGCTTTTCGCTGGGATCGTAGCTAGGACCCTTGGGCACTGCCCAACTGAGCAGAACACCATCGAGTTCAAGCCGGAAGTCGTAGTGCAGCCGCCGTGCCCAATGCTTCTGGACCACGAAGCGTAACGGATTGGCCTTTTGGAGCCGCTGTCGTGTTCCCGCCGGCTCTGAAGTGACGCTGAAGTTGCGCTTCTTCTGATAGCGGTCGAGGTTGGGCAATCGCTCTGCAGTGCGAGCTCTAGCCTTTGACGTCCCTGGGGTCGTTGCCATAGGCGTTTCGCATCCGGATCGCTACTTCCCTTCCATGGACGATCAGCTCGGCCTGCTGTCTTTTTGCCAGCGTCGTCCCGGAGCTAATCGCTGCGTCCTAGCTGTCGAATGTGGGAGTGTCCTCTGCGCCACCTCCACTTCAACCTTCCGTTGGTCGCCGCTTGGCACCAGATGAACATTTGACATGTCGGCTCCTCGGGTTGCCATATTGCTGCAGTCTAGGCCGCTATCTCAATGCGATGTAGAAGGCAGCGTCTGACAGGTATGCTCGGAAGGCCTGCCGTGCAACCGGCGTGCTCACCCATTTTCAAGAAAGGGGGTGCCCCTGCAGGGTCAGGCCGGCGCCACTAGAATGGCTTCTTCAGCCACAACGCCACGGTGACAGCGATGTGCTATTCCGCGCAGATTCACGCCAGCTATCGAAAGTACGTTCGGGAATTCGGGGCCTCGGTCAGTTTTGAGCATTTTGTCGAGCTTTTCTGGGAGAAGCGCAGAGACGGCGGCTGGTCCAAACTGCCTAAGGCAATGCGTGCCGCATTCCTTTCCGCCGCCAGCGACAAGGAGCGCGCTGTCGCCGACCTTGTGGCGGCGGGTGACAAAGATCAGGCGAGAGCGTTGGAAACGGAGCTGTTCCAGCAGAAGACCCGGCTGACGGGCGCGGAGCGCGCATTGGCAGCCAAGCCGACGAAGAAGGCGGAGAACGATCAGCGCATCGCGACTGACAAGATCGCGAGGGCACAGCGCAATCTTGCCGACCTGCAGCGAGCCGATTTGATGGATCGGGACTCGCGTATTTTCCCGGGGCATTACGCGCCTGTGATGGTGGTGCAGGACGGCCAACGGGTTGTGATTCCGATGCGCTATCAGTGCAGGCTGCCGGGGTGGACGCCGGCGATGGAGCGCCAGAAACTTGGTTCATACAATGCAAGACGCGACAATTTGAAGAAGGCATGGCGACAGCTATACGGCTATAAACACGGCATCATGATCGTCAATGCTTTCTACGAAAATGTCGCACGGCATCGGATGGAGCAGCGAGAGCTGGCGCCTGGCGAGCCGGAAGAGAACGTAGTTTTGGAGTTCAGGCCCGAGCCGCGGCAGGACATGCTGGTGGCGTGTCTATGGTCGTTCAGCAAAGGAGGAGAGGGCGAGGCCGATCTCTATTCCTTCGCTGCCATCACCGACGAGCCGCCCGCTGAGGTGTCGGCCGCAGGGCATGATCGTTGTATCGTGCCAGTCAAGCCCGAGCATGTGGAAGCCTGGTTAAATCCCGACGCGAAGAACTTGGCCGCGCTCGATGCAATCCTGGACGACCGAAACCAGCCCTACTACGAGCACCAGCTGGCAGCGTAGGGAACGAAGGATCCCGATTCCATATCGTAGAATCTCGCACTTCCTGCACTGCGCAACTCAGGGTCATTGATGCGTGTTGGCCGACCGATACCTGCTCCTCCTCAGCCCCTCTGCGATTACTGCGGCGGGAAGGCGGTTCTTGCCCGCGTGGGAGAAGAGGCATACCCCTATTTGGAGGACCACGGGCCCGTGTGGATCTGCTCCCCGTGCCAGGCGTGGATCGGCGTGCGTGCGCGTAGCAAGCAACACACCCCGCTTGGAAGGTTGGCCGACGCGGCATTACGCGAAAAGAAGAGCCGACTGCACGATGCCCTCGAGCCTTTGGTCACTGCGAAGATGCGGCGCGACGGTGTCAACGCCTTTGAGGCGCGGGGCAAGGCAATGAAGTGGCTGATTGCATCGCTCCACATTCCAGTCGACAGCCCCAGCATCCATGCCCTTTCGCTTGATCAGTGCGAACAGGCAATCCAATTCATCGCCGAGTTCCAGGCCTCACGTGGGCGAGAGCCTTCCTGATGAGGGCAACGAGAATACCGTTAGCAAAAATTCCTGCTCGCGGTGTCCAGGGATCCAAGCATGGGCGACAAGTCGACAAAGCGTTGCGCGATCAGGTGTCGCACCTCGCCTTCGCATTGCCACTGGCCATAGACACCGAGCAGGGAGGCCGTCAATACCTCGCGTCGATACTTCTCCATCACGGACGGCCAGACGATGACGCTGACGGTGCCAGTCTCGTCCTCCAGCGACAAGAACACCACCCCGTTAGCCGTGCTCGGGCGCTGCCGTACGGTCACGATTCCGCAGGCACGGGCAATCTGCCGCGTCGCATAGGTGGCAAGCACATCGGCGGGCACAAAGCGCAACGCGGCAAGCTTGTGGCGGAGCAGGGCAAGCGGGTGGCGGTTCAGCGTGAGGCCGAGCGAGCGATAGTCGCTGACGATCTCCTCGCCTTCCGTTGGCTGTGGGAGTTCGGGTGTTGGCTCGTCCAGATCCGCGGGCCGCAGCAGATCCTTGTCAGGGACTGCTGCGGCCGCCTGCCACATCGCCTGACGCCGACTACCGGTAAGGCCAATCAACGCATTGCCAGCGGCCAGTACATTGGCATCGTGCCGGTCTAGCGACGCTCTGCGAGCGAGATCCTTAACGGAGGCGAAGGGCCGGAGTGCGCGTGTCGTTTCGATGCGTTCGGCCGCTTCGCGGCGCATGCCCCTCAGCTGCGAGAGGCCCAGGCGTACGGCCAGCACCGAGCCTTCGTGACTTTCCAGGCTGGCGTCCCAGCCACTCACTGTCACATCAACAGGAAGAACCGTGACGCCATGGCGCTTTGCGTCCTGCACCAGCTGGGATGGCGTGTAGAAGCCCATCGGCTGGCTATTCAGCATGGCGCAGAGGAAGGCGGCAGGCTCGTGGCACTTGAGCCAGGCACTCGCGTAGACGAGAAGTGCGAAACTTGCTGCATGGCTTTCCGGAAAGCCGTACTCGCCAAAGCCCTGGATCTGCCGGAAGATGCTCTCCGCGAACTCCGGATCGTAGCCGCGCTCGAGCATGCCCGTCACAATGCGTTCGTGGTATCGCTCCAAGCCACCTTTTCGCTTCCAGGCCGCCATGGCGCGACGCAGTTGATCCGCTTCCCCAGCTGAGAAGCCAGCCGCCAGCATGGCTACCTGCATCACCTGTTCCTGAAAGATTGGCACACCAAGTGTCCGGGACAGGGCTTGCTCCATCTCCGGACTCGGATAGCTGACCGGCTCCAACCCCTGCCGGCGGCGCAGGTAGGGATGCACCATGCCACCTTGAACCGGCCCGGGCCGAACGATGGCCACTTCGATGACGAGGTCGTAGAACGTACGTGGTTTCAAACGGGGCAGCATCGACATCTGGGCGCGGGATTCGATCTGGAACACACCGACCGTATCCGCTCGCGAGATCATCTCGTAGGTCTTCGGATCTTCCGCCGGGATGTCCTGCAGCTCAAAGGCTTCACCGCGTTGTTGCATCACCAGGTCCAAGGCGCGGCGAATTGCAGACAGCATGCCGAGCGCGAGGACGTCAACCTTTAGCAGCCCCAAGGTGTCAAGGTCGTCCTTGTCCCACTGAATCACGCTGCGATCGGCCATCGCCGCGTTTTCGATTGGCACCAGCCTGGAAAGCTTGCCACGGGCGAGCACGAATCCGCCCGTGTGCTGGGAAAGGTGGCGCGGGAAGCCCAGCAGCGACACGGCCATGTGTGCCCAGCGTTGGGACAATTCCGCATCCGGATCCAGGCCGCTTTCGCCAAAACGCTTGAGGAGGTCCGCTTTGCTGTCGAACCAATGGTGGGACTTGGCTACCAGGTCGACGATGGCAGGGTCAACACCTAATGCCTTGCCCGTGTCGCGCAGTGCGCTGCGAGGCCGGTAGGTGGTCACCGCGGCAGCCAGTGCCGCGCGGTCCCGCCCATACTTCCGATACAGGTACTGGATCACTTCCTCGCGGCGCTGGTGCTCGAAGTCGACGTCGATATCGGGCGGCTCGGCACGCTCTTTGGAGATGAACCGCTCGAACAGCAGGTTGCCGCGTGCCGGGTCAACTTCGGTGATGCCGAGACAGTAGCAGACGGCGGAATTGGCCGCGGACCCGCGGCCCTGGCAGAGGATGCCGTTGGAGCGGGCGAACCGAACGATATCGTAGACCGTCAGGAAATAGGGTTCGTACGCCATGTCACGGATCAGGGCAAGCTCGTGCTCGAGCTGCTGCTGGACGGCGAGCGGGATGCCGTCCGGATAGCGACGCTGCGCGCCGACATAGGCTTCTCCCCGCAGATAGTCGGACGGCGTGACGCCATCCGGCACCACTTCCTCGGGATACTCGTAACGGAGCTCGTCCAAAGAAAATTGACACAGGTTTGCAATGTGGACCGACTCCGTCAGGTAGCGGTGCGGGTAAATGTTGGCGAGCCGCAACCGGGAGCGCAGGTGCTGCTCGGCGTTAGGCAGGAGGTCATACCCACATTCGGGAACCGGGCGATGTACACGGATGGCGGTCAGCACGTCATGCATCGGCTTGCGCGAGCGGACGTGCATGGTGACGTTGCCGGTGGCGACGATGCGCAGGTGATGGCGCGCCGCGGCCGCTTCGACCGTGCCGCGGTGAATATCGTCCATCGGCTTGTAGAGCAGGCTCAATCCCATCCAAGCCCTGCCGGCAAAGGTCGCGCTCACCCATGCAGATTGCGCCTCCAGCTTCTCGGCCGCCACGCCATAGTCCGGCGTGAAAACGATCAAGCAATCTGGCAACCCCTTCAGATGCTCGGACGGCGCTTCGGGCGCTGTCAAGTCGCGTGGGGTCAGCACATAGAAACCCTTGGCGGCGCGCATGCGCGCGAGCGTGATCAGTTCGCACAAGTTGCCATAACCTTCGCGGTTACGGGCAAGCGCAAGGAATGAGAGCGCGGGAGAGCCGTCGGCGTTCTGCAACCGAAACCAGGCGCCGACTACCAGGCGAAGGCCGGCGTTCCTGGCCTCAGTGTGCGCGCGAACGATGCCCGCCAGCGAGCACTCGTCGGTGATGGCGAGCGCGTGGTAGCCCAACTGGGCGGCACGTTCAGCGAGCTCTTCCGGTCGTGAGGCGCCGGCGAGGAAGGAGAAGTTGGAGCGGCAGTGCAGCTCCGCGTAGGCGGGCAGACCTGCCGCGGCGTTGATGTCCATGGCTTTCAGCCAAAGAGGCCATGCAGATACCACCGAGCCGCGTCGCTTTCTCGGCTGCCCATGCGTTCCTGAAAGATCCAATAGCAGGTGTGGTCCTTCGCCTCCGCAACGAAATAGTCGCGGGTCACCAGCTGGCCTCCCCACCAGCCCGACTCGATGCGCTCGGGCGGTGAGACGATACGCAGTGGTGAGCCGTAGAAGGGGCGGTGGTCGCGTTCAATCAGCGGCATCGGCTTGCTGAGCAGCCAAACGGGACGTGGCAGGCCTGAGGGCAACGTTGCGCTGGGCGGCTTGTCAGTTGCCGGCTGCCAGCTGTTGGCGACTTCTGGGCGGTAGTCGGCACGCAAGCACGGTTGGCGCACGTGGTCGGCGCCCAGACGCGCGACCAGCAACTCAAGCAGGCGTGCATGGTCCGCCGGCGTGCCGCCCGGTTCTGGAAACAATGAATCGCTGGGGGGCGCCACCGGCTCGGTCTCGATGGCAGACACCGCGACGGCGATCATCGGCGCCTCGACAGTCAGCCGCGTCAGACGCTCTTTGAGCAGGCGAACCAAATGCTCTTCATGCCAGTTGGGCTCGGCCAGCGCAATCTCAATCTTCGTTGGCGCGATGGCAGCGCGGCCGCGCTCGTGGCAAAGTTCGACCGCAAACCGTTTGATGGCCAGGTGCCGGGCGGTTAGCCAGCCGACCATCTGTACCAGCAAGCCGCGAATGTAGGCAAGGGCGGACTCAGCGTTCTCGATCCTATCCGGAAGATCCACCGCAGCGTCAAACGATGGGGGAGCTTCGACCCATTCGAAGACTTCCGGTGCTTCCGCATGGGCGCGATCCAACGCCTCAAGGATGGCGGCGCCGCATCGGCGCTGCAGGCCTGCGCGCGGCAGCCGGCGCAGGTCTCCTAGCGTCCGACAGCCGAGTCCGTCCAGCCACTCATCAAACGGCCGCGCCGCCGGCAGGATCGCAACGGGCATGCCGACCAGCGCTCGCACCAATGTGGGCATACTTAGTGCCGTTCCGCCGCCAGAGCGCGCAAGCAGCCAAGCGCCTTCGGCAGTTGGTGCGCATCCCGCGACTGGATTAAACCCCATTGCCCTGACGGCCGCCAGCATCCGTTGCCGCAGCTTGCGGACGCCGCCGAATAGTCGCAGCGTGGTGCTGATGTCGACAAGCACCGCCGCCTCCTCGGAAGCAGTGACATTGGGCGAGAACTGCAGCATCGCCATCGTGACACGCTTGAGCGCCGCCAGTTCTGCGCAACCATCGCGGTCAAAGAGAATGGTCTGCGGTGCGATCGTCTGCACGCCTCCGCGGCGCATTGCCGGCTTCACGCCGGCCGCAATGGCCAGCGGCGACGCCATATGCACGCGCTCCCTGTCCAGGACAGCAACCGCCAGCTCAGTGGACCAGTTCGGCCGGAATACTTCGAGGGGCAGGGATGACAGGCGTAGGCAGATCCACAGGCGCAGCATGGCGATACAACAGAATGGGCGAGGGCTGCAGGGCTACGTTAAGCGGCGATTCCTGCTGCGGGCCTCGACGCTTAACGAACTGCACACGAATTCCGTCCGATGCAGGTTCCAATGTCAGGCGCAGCGGCGCCGGCGAGGCATCGTGTGCACAGGCCGTCGGACGAACAACGAAGAAAAGGACATCGGAGGCTTGTGCGGCAAGATGCAGACGCCGAAGCGCATCGTTACGCAGGTGCGACTGCCAAAAGACGAGCGCTCCGCAGGTCCCGGCGCGCAAGATCTGCTCCGCGGCCCACAGGGCGTCAGCCGTGTGCCGGGCTTCGACCCAGAGAATCTGCGCGGACGGGACGCCCCAGTTGGCGAGCGCCAACGCTTGAGGCGCGTGCGGTGGTGCCAGAAGCGCGACAGGGCGGTTCGAGCGCGCAACGAGAGCAGGGCGTAGCAAGCGCAACTCGCCGATACCCGGCTGGCGCTGCAGCAACTCCGTCAGGCAGCTGATCGGCCAGCCACCGCCCGGAAGCTCCTTGTCGAGCGACGGATACCCGGTCGGAACGGTGCGTGCGTTGCCCCGAGCAAGCTGCGAGGCAAGCCAAAGTGACGGATGGATGGTTTCGGGGGCGACGGATAGCATGGCGAACTCCTGCCAACAGTGTACTGTATATTTATACAGTGTTCACCTGCACCATCCATCACACGATCGACTCTCCTGCGGGAGCTCATTACAGCACTGCCGGGCGAACCGCATCACCTACATCACCTTTATAATCCGAGCGTTGCAGGCAAGCGCGGAACTGTAGAGGTCGCCGACAGGCGGCAGCCCGTTGCGGGTGGGATCCTCCAATCCGGGGCCTGCAACCGTTTTTTCGGTCGCGACGGCGGCAGAGACCGCACTTGGCCGGAGCGGGCGTAACTGGTCAAACGTTCAGCGGCCCTGAAGACCTGCCGGCAACAGAACTCGGCGGTGTGGAACCTTTAAGCCGCCTTGCTTTGGCGTTGAATAAGCGCGTCATGCCTTGGCAACGGAAACGTCATGCAGCAAGCCGTTGCAAAAAACGCAGCAGCGGGTTAGCATTTGCTTAACAACTAATCCGCGATGTCGGTGTGGCTTGACCACCTGGTGCGCGGGGGAAAAAGCCGGCGAAAGCCGGTTTTTTCGTTTCTGGAGTCGGGAATGGGAGGGCAAGGTGGCCGGACGCTCAGGACGCGCGTCTATGTCGACGGGTACAACTTCTACTATGGTTGCCTGAAAGGCAGTCGCTTCAAGTGGCTAAACCTGCACGCACTGTTCGAAAACCAAATTCTTCCTTCGATCCTTCATATGGGCCCGGGCGGATCGCCGGACCGGCATGAACTGCGCCCCGTCGCGGTGAAGTACTTTACCGCGACAATCGTGGAGACGGCGGCCAAGGGCCCGGATTCCGTGTCGTCGCAGGACGCCTACCATACCGCGCTCGAAAATTACTGCGCAGGCCGGCTTCAAATCATTAAAGGATACTTCTCCGTTTCCCAAGTCAGGGCGCCGAAGGTCGACCACGCTAACCCTGGCAAGTGGCCCCGGCACTGTGAGCGCGTAGACATCTGGAAGTTCGAGGAGAAGCAGAGCGATGTCCAACTCGCACTGCATGCCTACCATGATGCTCTAACAGGCGACGTGGATCAGGTCGTAATTGCCTCGAATGACACGGACCTGGCACCGGCACTGCAAATGATCCGCGACAACACGAATGTCGTCGTGGGACTGGTGAATCCCACTTGCGACCATCGACGCCCGCCCAACACGAGTCTCGTTCAGCTCAGTCATTGGACACGTGAACACATTTCCGAGCAAGAACTTGCTGCCGCGCAGTTGCCGCGGGTGGTGCCGCGCAAACGTGGCGTGAGTCTCAAGCCAACGTCCTGGTACGCGCGGCCTGACTTGCTAACCCCCGCTTTGACTTTGGCCACTAAGGTGCGAGGCAGTAAAGGGGCCGCGTTCAAATGGCTCAGCACCCCGAATGAGCATCTGGGGGGCGCGGTCCCTTTGGACCTTTTGGAGTCGGACGAGGGTGCCGCCGCGGTGATAACTTATATGGAAGACTGGATCGCCAAGCACCCGAAAAGCGGTGATATGGAATAACACATGACCGCACCCAATTGTCCGGAAGACCGAAAGAGCATTTGACAGACCATTTGCTCAGACGTGAAGTGGTCGCCCGCGACACGGGCAGTAAAGTGGCCGCGCCATCGGCGTGCCGCCCACTGATCGGGCCGGTCCGAGAGCTCCCACGGCCGACGTCGTTTCGACTTTTTGACAACTTGCCCCACGGGTTCGTAGCCACGGCCACACCACCGACAGAAAAACTAATAAACTCAATGGGCTAGACGAAGCGCTTCTGTTTGATGGTCATTTGATGACATGATTTAACATAATAATTATTATGCGAACAGTTGGTGTTGGCCGTTTTTTCTAATGTCGTACTTGGGTTAAGTTCAAATGTCGTACCCCGTCCCGGAGCGTGCCAAGCTGGCGGCCTCGCAAGCGAGCCAGGAGCGCGACCATGGGCCGACCCGACACGATCACCATGAGCATGCGCGAACTGGACCGCTGCAAGGTCATCCAGGCCGTTGTGCAGGACGGGCTGATGGTCTGGCGCGCCGCCGAGAAGCTCGGCATTTCCAAGCGCCAGGTCGAGCGGCTGGTGCAGCGGTACCGGCAGGATGGCCCCCAAGGCCTGGTCTCCCGTAAATGGGGACAGCCGGGCCACAACCAGTTGCAGGTCTGGAATCCCGTGTGCGTGGCCTGATCCGCGACAGCTATGCCGACTTCGGCCCGACCCTGGCCTGCGAGAAGCTGCGCGAGCGCCATGGCATCGAGATCTCGCCGGCGTGCGTGCGCCGGATCATGATCGACGCGGGGTTCTGGATGCCACGCAAGCTGCGTCCACCCAAGGTGCACCAGCCGAGGAATCGCCGGGCCTGCCTGGGCGAACTGGTGCAGATCGACGGCAGCGACCACGCCTGGTTCGAGGACCGGGCGCCGGCCTGCACGCTGCTGGTCTACGTCGACGACGCCACCAGCCGGCTGATGGCGTTGCGCTTCGCGCCGACGGAATCCGCTTTTGCGTATTTCGAGGCGACACGGGCTTACCTTGAGTGCCACGGCAACCATCGTCCGCCGAGGTAGCGCGCAACCTCATGCAGATTCCGGTGCAGGAACTCATTCTGCAGAGCAAGGGATCGGTGTCGGGCATAAGGTGGCGCTGTACCGAGAACGGGAAATCTAGTGCGCACAAGACTTGGTAACCAGGCTACTTGACTTTGCCGTGGCACCCGTAGAGTGAACGCATCCCATTGCCGACGATGC